>CAZRLK010000110.1:0-17078 GCA_964600555.1 uncultured Bradymonadales bacterium | reverse complement strand
GTGTTCGTCTCGACGATCTGTGCGCCCGCATCTAGATACTCCCGGTGGATCGATTCGATCAGGTCCGGCCGGGTGAGGACCAGCATCTCGTTGTTCCCCTCCAGATCACACGGGTGGTCTCCGAAACGCTCCCCCCGGAAATCCCCCTCGCCGAGGTCGTGCTGCTGGATCATGGTGCCCATGGCGCCATCCATCACCACGATCCGGTCGTCGAGCATCTCTTCGAGTTGAGCGTCGCTCATATAAACACGCCGTCTTACGAGAAAAATCGCGCACGAGTTCGTATGCGAAAAAGAGGGTCGTGCGCCGCGCAACATACGACTCTCCCCCGAGAATGCAAACGGCTGAGCGCACCGCTCACTCGACCACTCGCCCGGAAAACGACCCGAACCGCCCGCTTTCACCCGAACTCCCCGCACCTTCGGCTCCGAACGCTCGAGGTCGGGGGCGAGCCCCTCGCGCCCCCACGGTGGTGCCGGTCGCACGTACGTCAACATCCCCCCGGGGGCGCTCAGAACCGGTCAGAAATCCTCGATCGTCTCGACCAACCCCGGGTAGTCGACGAACCGGTTGCGCGAGTGCTGAATCTCCTCGACGGCCATGTTGCGGGCCCGCTCTTCGGCATCGACCGGGTCCTCGCTGTGCCACTCGCGCAACACCTGCTCTTCGCCCGGCGGGATGTCGTCCTCGTAGACGACGGCGAAATAAAACATCGCTCGCGCCACGTCGCCTCGATGCTCCGGACGCACCTCGAAAACCACCTCGCCACTCGCATCGTCTCCCCGCTCCGATCCCCCCTCCGACCACGTGACGTCGGTTTCGGCCTCGCCAAAATGGAGATTGCTTCGCGCGGTGTTGGCCTGGGATTTGGTCGGAAAAAGATGGTGCAGGTCCGCCTGCTGTGGCCCCGATCCCGCGCCCCGACTCTGCGGCCAGGTGTGCTCGGTGTTGAACGTCGATCCCTCGGGCACCTCGTCGGTCCGGATCGTCGCCCCGGTGTACACGCCTTCGACCACGCCCCCGTCGTTGTGCAGCTCCGCGAACAGCTCCTGGCGGGCCCGGTCGTAGCTGACCGCCACGTGCGTGTCGTGCTCTCGGCGCAACTCCTCTTGCAGCCGCGCCCCCTCGTATTCCGCGAACGGATTCTCACCCTCGTCCGGATCGCAGGCGTCGCCGAGGCCGTCATCGTCGCTGTCCTCCTGGGTGGGATTGGCCGTCAGCGGACAGTTGTCGTCCCGGTCCGGAATCCCGTCGTCGTCGCGGTCCCGAACGTCCCCGAGACACGGCCCCTGCAGACACTCCAGCTCGAAGGCGAACTCGCCGGCCCGGTCGGCCTGGTTTTCGAGCACCAGCTCGTGGGTGCCCCCGCTCCAAAACTCCCAGCCCGACTCCAACTGCTCGTCCCGGTAGGGGATGTGCGCGTCGGCCTCGCCCTCCGGATCGCTCCAGACGACCCGCTCGCGCTCGTCGGCGAGCCGATACATCTCCATCGCCGGCTCCCAGCCCCCTTCCCCCGCCTTTTTGAAGTGGAGGACGACCGTATCTCCCTTCTCGGCGACGACCCGCAGGCTCGCCCGCGTCCTCGCTCCGATCGTCCCGTCGAACTCGGCGCCGCGCGTCGTGATCTCGTCCGGAATCTCGAGCGAGTGGCCGTCCGAGCCGCCGTCCGACCCGCCCCGGGCGTCTCCGGCGTCGACCCGGCCGACGTCGCCCGCCGCGGCGTCCCGACCGACATCCGGCTCGCTCGCTCGCACGTCGCCGGCGTCGACCACGCCCCCGACATCACCCGCATCGTTCGACGAGCGGCCCTCCCCGCCGCCCGTCGTTGGCGAACATGCAGCGAGTGTCGAGAGGACCGAGAGCGCGACGATCGGGAGGGTACGTCGTGATAGCACGGAACTGCCGGGGGTCGGAGGCGATGACATCGAGCGCGGCGCCGAGCGGGCATTTTACCAGACCGTCCGGCTGGTTTTACAGCTATCGGCCCGTTAGATTGAGCCCGTCCGCCAATTCCCACGCCTCGCGAGCGATCGCGATGACCAGACGCACACCCAAGCTCGACGGGGGGCCCGGCCTCGCGGTGCTGGCACTGCTGGTGCTCGGAGCGAGCGCCTGCGGCCCCGAGGCCCCGTCGGACAGCTCGATTTTTCTCGTCTTCGACCGCGACTCCGACAGCGGCGAATACCGCCTGGTCAAACGCTCCATCGAGACTCTGGAGGACCTCGAGGACGGCCGCGGCGAACTGGCCGATCTGCGCGCCGGCGGCAACATCCAGATCGTCCACGCCGACCCGCGCTCCCGCAGCGAGTGGGCGAATTCCATGCAGATCACCGATGCGACCAGCCCCGAACTCGACTACTCGGTCCGGAGCGACGGCACGGTCGTGCCCTGGGATTTCCACTCGGCGATGATGCTCACCCTGTATCACCACCTCGAGCAGGCGAACGAGTATTTTCGCACCCTCGGCGTCGACCGCGAGCGGATGGGCAAGATCCCGATCTTTTATTACGCGCGCCGCCAGCGCCTGTTGCCGATCCCGGTGATGAGCGACAACGCCGCCTACGCGTTCACGCTCGACGCGCTGTTGATCCCACCCCGGCTGATTTTGCGCGAGGTCCCCTTCGCCGCCAACCGCGGCATCATCGTCCACGAGTACAGCCATCTCGTGTTCAATCGCCTCGTGTACGGCGACAAACGCGCCCCGGATTACCTGGTCGACAACTGGCCGACCGGCGCGGTCAACCGGCTGGTCTCGCTCGACGAGGGCATCGCCGACTTTTTCGCCGCCCTGCAGACCGAGGATGCCGACTTCATCAGCACCTCCGTCTCGACCGACCTCTACGAGATCGACCGCAACCTGGGGATCGAGCGCCACTACACCGAGCAGCTCGAGAGCGACATCCAGACCACCCGCCGCGAAGAGTACAACCCGTACCGGCTCGGGACCGTCGTCGCCTCGACCCTCTGGGCGCTTCGCTCGGCGACCGACCTCGGCGACGAGCAGCTCGGCCGCACCCTCGTCGAGACCCTCCGCGAGATGGAGGGCGTCGAGTCGGACCTGCGCATCGCCGGGTTTTTCGACACCTTCGCCGAGCAGCTTCCCGCCGGGGCCCGCCCTCCGGCCTGCTCGGTGTTTCGCGCCCGGCTCGACGCCATCGAGGGAGCCCTCTCGTGCGACCGATGAACACTCCTGCCCACCTCGTGCTCGCGGCCCTGATCGGCTGCCTGCTCGCTGCCCCGGCCCCGCCGGCCCACGCCGAGGAGGCATCGGCCGCCGGCGAAGGGGGCGAAGCCTCCGAAAAGGCGGCCGACACGCAGGACGAGGCCGACGGCGGGCTCGAGCCCCTCGGGCCGGTCGGCGATCACCTCTGGGCGTTCGGCTTCTCGCCGACGCTTCTGTTCTGGGATACCCCGTACGGCACCCGGAAGTTCGAGCTTCTGTTCGGCCTCCACGCCCGCTACCGGGGCCTCGCGCCGTTGTATCTCGGCGCAACGCTCGATTTCGCCCGGCGCAACCCGACGGCCGGCAACCTCGTCGCCGCCAACAACCACACCGGGGCGCTTTTCGGCGCCGGCCTCGACCTCTGGCTCGACAACTACCACCTGTTCGGGGAGCTGCAGGGGGGCACCCTGTTCCGCGCGATCCAACTGGGCGACGGCCGGGGCGACGATTACACCGCGACGCAGGTCCGCCCGACCGCCGGCATACATTACGGATTCGGCGTCGCCTTCTTCCAGAAGCTCGCCCTCCACCTCACCGGCGGCGGCCGTATCTACGCCCCGGGCCGGCTCGACCTGCACATCGGTGTCCGACTCGACTGGCTGCTGACTTCGCCGTGACGCTCGCGCCTCGAGTTCGAGCGCGAACGAGGCATCTTCCTGCACGACCCGCCTCGGGTTCGAGCGCAACGGAGGCAACCGACTGCGCGCTCCGCCCGAGTTCGCGCGCAACGGAGGCACCTGCCTGCACGACCCGCCTCGGGTTCGCGCGCAACGGAGGCAACCGGGCGTACGATCCGGCTGTGTTCCAGATCCAGGCCGCCTTGTTCCTCGGCGACGGGGGTCGACCCCGTCGGCTCCAGCCGCCGTCCTCGTCGCTCGCGAAACCCGGCCCCCGCCAGACAGGAACCTTCCTCCGGATCTCGCCGACTCGACCTCGTGCTCGACGGAAGAGGCCTCCTGATTTTTCGAACCCGACCTTCGGCGATCGGCCGGATTCTTCCTGATTTTTCGAACCCGACCCCGTTCTCCCGGCCACCCTCCTCCGTTTTTGAAGGTCGACCTCCCGGGGATCGGGAAGAGTCCTCCGTCATTTGGAAGGTCGACCTCCCGGGGATCGAGAAGCGTCCTCCGTCGTTTGGAAGGTCGACCTCCCGGGGGTAAGAGCCGGTTTCAAAACACCCGCACGGGGCTACGCCCGCGCCTGGCACGCCATCGCCGACCACGTCCGCGAGACTCACCGCCACGACCTCCTCCAGGTACTCGCCTACGCCAACACCGCCGACCACGACCGCGTGACGACGTGCCTGGTGTATCCGTGCCGCGACGAGACGTGGGAGTCGCTGCGCGAGCGTTCACGACTGGTCCATCGGACCGAGCTCGGAGCGGGCGAGCGCCAGGTCGAGTTGATGCTGGCCGCGGCGCCGATCGGCGGAGAGATGAACGATGTGGTGAGGGCGTTGAGCGACCGGTTTTCGCGACGGTAACCGCTCGATGGCATCCGGCATCCGACCCACGCATGGTCGGTTTGCCCCCGCGGCCCTGTGCCGCCGGCGAACCCTTTTTTTGAGCTGCCGATCGAGGGTCAGTCCAGCTCGTCGAAATCCGAGGAGTCGTGGCGCTCGGGGAGCTGTTTGTCGTCCTCGTCGTCCCACAGGCGGTCGACGATCTGGCCGCGCTCGACGGCGGGTCCGACCAGCATCCGCTGGTAGTAAATCTTGTGCGACGTCGGAAGGAGGCATCCTCCCACGTACTCGACGACGAGTTTTTCGTACTGGGCGACAAACCTGCGAACCGGTTCGCTGAGCGTCAGTTTCGTGGTTCCGCCCCCCTTCTCGAGCCCGTGAACGTCGGTGCCTTCCAGTTGGTTTCCAGCGTCGTCGACGAATCGCACGTCCAGCTTCGACCAGGCGTTCCGGTGATGGCGAATCTCTAGCCGCCGCGGGTCGCCCTCCGGCAGCGCCTCCGTGGTGACGCGAACCCGCATCCGCCGGAACCGACTGAAGGTCTGACGAAATTCGGCCTCTCCACCGGACACTCCTCGGATCTCGTCGAAATGATCGACTTTCCCGTGGGACACGCTGAACCTCGAGGGGTACACTGCACCCAGCACTACCACCCCATCCTCGGCCCCCACTCTCCCCGAAGGTTCCCGAACTCGAAGTTTGCGGCGGGCCGGACCGGCCCCCGCCTCCGTGTCGAACCTGACGGTCGCAGTGTCGGAGCTCTGTTCCCCTCCAACTGTCACTTCGCGTTCTGCCCGCGTCTCGCCGAACTCGACGACCACTGTCTCCGTCCGCTCGGGGCCGCTGGAGTCGGTCGCCTCGAATCTGGCGCGCAGCGTATCTCCCTCCAAAATGGGGGCGTTCGTCTCTACGAGGTCCAGTTCGATGGCGGGGAACTCGACAATCACCGTTCGTGTGGTCCGAGCCGTGTGCCCTCGCCCGTCGGTGACCGTCAGCGTCACGTCGTACTCGCCCGTCGTCTCATAAGCGTGCGCAACTCTCGGGGCTTCCGTCTCGACAACTGTACCGTCGTCGAACTGCCATCGATAGGTATCGATCGCCCCCCCTTCGGCGCTCGACTCGGATGCATCGAGATGCACCTCGGCTCCGGCCTGCGGCCTCTCCGGCCGATGCGTGAAGATTGCATTCGGCGCTGGAGCTACGCCGAATTTGATCTCCGATATTGCCGTCACAGCATTGGAGGCGCGCGCCGTTGCCGCCGCGACATAAGAATGTTCGGGGCTGGGCACAGGGCCGATCGGAGCGGTCCCCTCTGCCTCTCCAAATGTCACGGTGATCGTCTCTTCCTCGATAGCCGGTGCGTCGATCGCCGCTTCGTACACGGTTTCCGACGGACCTTCGATGGTCAGCGAGACCTCGTGATCCTCCGTACGGATCCCCGCCGTCTCCCGGACCGCCACCTCCGCGGCGAATTGCTCCGAATCGGTCACATTCGGAATGGAGATGGCGTCGACGGCCAGCTTCGCACGGGGTTGTTCGACCGTCACCGTCGCCGTCGCCGTCGCCGTTGCTCCGTCGTCGTCCGTAACGCGCGCTCTCGGCTCGTAGGTCCCCGCCGTCTTGTAAGTGTGGGTCAGGGTTCCCTGGTCGGTCGTCGTCTCGTAGTCCCCGTCTCCGAGGAGGTCCCACTCGTAACTCACAATCTCGCCGTCGGGATCCTCGGCTGTCGTCGCGTCGAACTCCACCGGTTGTCCGGCGACCGGCGAAGTCGTCTTGACCGTCAGGTCCAACTCCGGAGCCAGGTTCGTGTCAACCGTAAACGACCAGGTTTCCTTCGTGCGATTGCCGGCTCGATCGCGCAAGTCGACGCGAACTTCGACCGGTCCGTCGTGAAATGACAAGTCGGCGGCGGCAGGATCGACGGTCAGTGTTTGCTCGTCAAACGCCAGCGCCGGTGAGTCTCCGGGGCCGGTGTCCGAGAGGAGATTGTGCCCGTCCCCGCTACTATCACCGATCCCAACCCGAATGGTGTCCGGCTCCACGCCCGTCGTCGTGTCCTCGACGGTAAGGGCGATTCGCTGCTCGGAATCCTGGACCACCGCTCCATGCCCCGGAGCCGTCATCTCGATCGACGGCGGAGACCGGTCGAGGACGACCGTGTCGGTCTGTCCCAACGTCAATGCCCGACCGAACGCCGCGCGCCCCTCGATCAGATTGGCGGAATACGTACCGTCGCCCTCCACGGGCGCCGTCGTCTCATAGAGGTACTCGCCACTGCCACTCTGTTGGGTGAACTCTTCGACGGTCCATTTTTCCGGTCCCTCGAGTTCGACCGCCAACGAGTTCGCCTCCAGCGGTCCGTCGGCCCAAACGCGGATGCGTAATGTCCCGTCCTCGCGATCGGCGATGCCCAACTCAAACCCCGTCACCTCGATGCTCAATTGCTCGCCGATGGCTCGTTCAAGGATCCAGGAGTGGATGGAGGCCGCCGGTCGGACATCCAACTCGGCCTCCACATCCACGGTCATTCGCTCGCCCCTGTCGAAGGGAGCAGGGGGGAGGCCGATGTGGACCGTTTTGACCGTTTTCCCGGGACTGCCCTCGTAGTCGAACGTCTCGGTGACGTTCGCCAGCTGTTCGCCCTGATAGGCGACCCGAATGTCTGCGTCTGCAGG
The DNA here is from genome assembly GCA_964600555.1 of uncultured Bradymonadales bacterium. GTDB lineage: Bacteria > Myxococcota_A > Bradymonadia > Bradymonadales > Bradymonadaceae > CAJXPB01. Next base: position 9,718 of record CAZRLK010000110.1, on the reverse strand, counting down.
TCCCAGCCCCGTATTTTCGACCAGCAACTCGAGGCTCGGTTCCCCGTCGCGGACTCGATTTGTCGCGGCTCCGGCTGGAAGCCGCAGATTGGGGGTGGCGCCGGTGAGCTCTCGTTCGCCGAAGACGGACGTGACTTGGTCTCCCCCGTAGTTGCCCGAAACGGCACAGGTGACCGTCGCCGGACCGGCAACTTCCTCGGCGTCACACGTCAATTGTAGGTGGTTTTGTGCCCCCTCGTCGCCTTCGACCGGGACGCCGGTCGACGCGACTGACCGATCCCCGTACGACAGCTCGAGCGACGCCGTGTCGAGCCGCACGTCTCCCGTATCGGTGACCATCACATCGACGTGGTATTCCCCATCCGAGCGTCGATCTTCCAGGGACGTGATGGCGAGTTCGGGTTCCTGCAAACGGAGTAGGTGAAACCCGTCGCCGGCGTCGCGCTGGGAGAGCTCGTCGTCGGGGTCCGCCACTACCATTAGCACACCAGTGTCGGGGACGGTTGTCGCGAAGCTCCCGTTGTCCGCCCCTCCGACTCCCGGCGCCCCGTGCTCCGTTCGTTCCATCACCTCGGAGCCATCGGTCAGCGCCACTTCGAACGTCTGTGGCACCGGGGCGTCGCCGACGTTGTGGACCGTATACTGCACTGTCACCTTGTTCCCCACCTTCACGTTCCCGGCGTTTTCGTCCCGGAGTTCCGCCTCCACCTGCAAATCGGGGCGGAATTCAGTGGTTTCACTCCACAGTTTGTTCCCGGCGCCGGTCTCGGCGAGGTTCTCCGAGACGAACGTTGAGCGAAGCTTGTCGCCCTCGAGAGTGTGAGCGTCGGCCCGCACCCTTCGGGAGCGGTCGGCAGCAAGGAGCGTGCGGATCGGACGCCAGGTGCCTCCCGTGCGCCGGGTGTACGAGACGGCCGCCCAATCCCCCCTGCCGCCGGTTTGATACACCGCGACACACTCTTCCGGCCGACCGATTGCGGTCAATTCCCGGATGTCGGCGGGCGGTTCGACCGGAATCTCCCGATTGGTCTTCTCCGTCGTCCTGTGCAGCGCGCCGTCCCGGAGCCACATCATCTGATCCGGGGCAACGTCGAACCGATCCGGGTCCTCGTCGATAGTTGCGAGTTGCTGAATTGCCCCCGTGTCCCGAGCCAGCACTGCACGTGCATCCCCGTTGGTTTCCTCTTCGAGACGGTATCCGAGGGTGACCCCGCCCTCCGGGCGGGCCGCCAGACGCGGTTCGCGCGCCTGTTCGATCCGTTCGAACGTCCCGAACCCGCCGTCGTACCGCGTATACACGACGTTTGGCTCGTAGTCGGCATCTCGCAGCTCCGTCCAGGCCAGGCACCAATCCGTCCCGTCGTGTGCGATGCGAGGAGCGCGGTGGATCTGCTCTCCGTCAGTCACCCGACGAACCTCTCCCCAGGCGTCTCCGTCGTGGAGGGCGTAGACGACCTCGAAGGTCCGCAACCGTTCGAGAAAGTCCATGTCGGTGAGCGCCTCGGGGGAGCGCTCCGATTGGAGCCACACGGCCATACTCCGCCCCGCCGACCCCGTCGCGACGTCCGGCCGGCGCTGAACGGTGGAGGAGGCACCGATCGGAGCCGAGCTCGGGTCGTCACTATCGGCCGCCTCGCGCTCCCCATAGATCGTGCCGTCGTGGGGAGCGGTTGCCTCTCCCTGTTCCCAGACGCGAAACAGTGTCTCTCCATCACTGGCTACCGACGGCCAGTGGTATCTCGAGGCGCTCTCCGCCGCGAGGGCCTGCATGCCTCCGTCGGCCGCCATCGCCATCGTGCCCGCTGTATCCGAACCGAGAAAGTCGGGCTTCGACAATCCTGTCACTGGCAGAGTTTCTTCGTGCCCCTCAGGATCTTCCCATTCGTCCAGGGCGCCACATGTACCGTCGTCCCCAAAACACTTCGGTTCGATCGCATCTCTGTCACCGAGTCCGCTCTTCAGCGGACCCACTCCGCCGGTGATCACGAATCCGGCCCCGAACTCGGCGGCGCCGTCCCCTTCCACCTCGGCCGTCGTGGTGACGAACGACGGTTTCAATGTCAGATCAATCGAAGCCGGCAATGGGCCCAACTGAATGCTGATCCCCGCCGTTCCAAACGCGGTCACCTCGGCATACTTTTTGGTGGGGGTCCAGGAGGATATCGGTCGATCCAGATCCCGGACGATAAACCGATCCGCGACGTTGGACTCGTACTCAAAGCCGATGAACGGTTCGATGTCCGGCAATCGGTCGACCCACTTTTTCGGCACGCCATACATGTCCTTCAGGTGTTTTTTGATGCCGCGGATCGGCAGAGTCACTCGGAATGCGCCGGTCACATGTTGCTCGGACACTCCATCCACCACGTCGCCGGATTCCCACGTGCCGTCGCTCTGGATTACGAGGGTCCCGTTGATCTCGATCCGCTCTTCGGTCGCCCCCGAGACACCCATGAAGACGAGATCAAGGCTCGGTATTGCGAACCTCGTCCGAGACCGTGCGACGTACTCAGCATGGCGGTCCTTCGACGTGTAGACTACCCCCACGTCGTAGGTCGGGCGATGGAGAATAGTCCCGCCCGCGAGCGGCATCCATTCCGGCAGGGTGTAGGCCACCTCGTCCTGATCCCGTCCCGCTCGTTCCTCGGTGAGAACGTACGTCAGCGAGTTCGCACTACCGACTCCCGAGACGTCGAAACGCTCCCGTACCCACTCCTCACCCTGGAACGGCTCAGCGGTCGGCACCCAGTCGGGCACCGGGTAGACCATGATCTTTCGCTGTTTCTCGTAGGTCACTTCCCCCGTCTCTCGGTCGAGAAGACGAAAATGCACCTGTCTGGTCTCCGGTTCGTCTCCGATGTCGATCACTCCATCGACCGTCACCTTCAGGGGGGCGTCCTTGTCCAACTTCATGAGCGAGCTGTCGAAATCGTAGCTTTCTTCCCAGTCGCCCAACTGCACCTCGAGCCGACTCTTCTCGGTGACGAGATCCTGAATAAAGACCTCGAATTCAACCTCCGGCGTCCGGGCGTCGAAAGCGGCCGGATCCAGGATGGCACCGAGGGGATGGAGTTTCTCGACCTGAAAGGTGAATGCTGCGACGACCAACTTCCGCGTGACGATGATTTCGTCGGTCGCTTGCGCATCTGCTGTCGGGAGAACTTTGACCGCGACGGTCCGCTCCGTGCCGGAGGCTGAATCCGCGTAGAATTCGTGGGAGACCGTCGGGTCGTGACTGAATGTCGTCTCGTCTCCGTCCCATCCCGGCCCCTCGTAATCGAACTCCCAGTCGAACCAATTTTCGTAGACTGCTCCGAGACCCCGGACTGAAAAGGCGACCGGCTGGTCCCCTGGAATGCGGGCTCCGGGCCGGTCGATGGCGGGAGCCGCCAGCGTCTCGGTCGTCGTCACCTCGGTGCCGCTCGGCGTGGTCACCGTCAATTCGACGTCGTAGGGTCCCGGCTCGTCGTCGTAATGATGGCTGACCTCCCGTCCGCGGAGGGTCGTTCCGTCGCCCATCGCCCATTCGTACTCGAACAGCTCCGCCTCGGCTCCGGTGACCTCGGCTCGAAATTCGATCACACGGTGGGGATGCGGATGTTCAGTCACCACCTCAATGCTCGGCTTCGCGACTCGAACCTCGACCGTATCTGCGGACAGGGAATCCCCTTCTCCCACCTGCACTCGCACCTGCCGGCTCCCCGCGTTCTCTTCCGTCGGCGACCAGTTCCATTCGTGAATCTCACTCGAGGAGCCGGACACGTTCATCTGTCTTGGTTCGCCGACCGCCTCTTCGTCGACCAGAAGTTCGGTCGGTACGCTCGTCTGCGAGGACCCGTGATTTATCAGATATGCTCGCACTCGAAGAGCCTGGCCCGGCGCAACGGGCTCGTTCGTTCCCGTAATCTCGACCGTCACGCCCTCCTCCGCCGCCGTGACGTCCAGTGTGTGCGCCGAGGTCTCGACCAGACGCCCGGGTGTTCGAAGCTCGCCCCGCAACTCGATTGCGTCGCCCGCCGCGACCCGTTCCTCCGAGAGGAGCACGGTAAACGACACCTCGAACGAGCCGGACCCATCCAGCGTCTCGCACCAATCCTCGCTCGAGTCTCCCAGCCGTTCCGTCGGTTCCCGCACGCACACCTCTCCACCCTGCGGGGCAGAGCCCGACAGGACGAGATCGATAGACGAGCCGCGCACAGCGTGTTCCGGGGGAACGGGGTGCCAGTCGACTCTCGGATCCGGGGCCGGAAACGGCGCGTCCGCCCATTCGTGGTGGTGACCCAACGTTCCGAGCTTCACCCGGGTCCCCACACTGTGTCCCGATTCGGGGTCTTCGACGACCGTGGGGGACGACGGAAGTTCGTCACCCCCGACTGAAACAGACCACTTTTCGTATCCGTCGCTTGCTCTCAGCGCGTACAATTTCGGCTCGTCTGAACCGATGTACACGGTCCCTTCGTACACAGTCGGTGACGAGCGCACCGGTTCCCCGATATCGACGCGCCAGCGCTGACTGCCGTCGTGCCCGTCCAGTGCGTAGACGGTGCCGTCGTCAACGCCCGCTCCCACCCACAAGATGTCGAGTTGGAAGGTCGGCGAGGACCGGACCGGCTGTTCGTCTGTTTCGAAGCTCCACTCTCGTTCGCCGGTCGCCGCGTCGATTGCGTAGACCATCGCGTCGTCGGCCCCTGTGTAGACGACACCGTCGACGACCGTCGGGGAGGCGCGGACGGACGAGGTCGGCTCGCTGAAGGTCCACTGCCGAGCTCCATCCTCGGCGTCTAGGGCGTGGATGGCGCCGTCGGCTGTCCCCACATAGACGCTCCCGGCGGCGACCGTCGGAGAGGAAGACGGCGTGATGGACGCCGCCGTCCACTGTTTCTCCCCGGTTGCCGCATCCAGCGTGTACAGCACATCATTCGACACCGCGACATGCACGCGGCCATCGGCCACAGCCGGCGACGGGACGATCGCCGGACCATCGCCTTCTGCCTCCTCGCGAAAGCTCCATTGCAACTCCCCCGACGCGCGATCGAGGGCGTACACGGCACCGGCGTCAGTCTGGACGTACACGGTATCGTATACGACGGTGGGCGACGACATCGCCGCGTTCGCGTTCGAGGTTTCGAACAGCCAGACCTGTCGGCCCGTGGCCGTCTTCAGCGCGGCCAGTTTTCCGTCGTCAGCTCCCACGAAGATCGTCCCCGCGAGTGCAGTCGGCGAACTGGACCCGGCCGAACGGGGATTAGTCTCCAACTCGACGAGCTCCTCCGAGGCGACGTCGACAGCTGCGAGGTGTCGATGGTACTCGGAATGCCCGACGTAGACGGTCGGCCCCTCCGCGCCCGGTCGGACGTGGAACTCCCTGCTGGCGTGGTGCGTACTTCCGGTCTGGTCCGTGATGTCGACGGCGGCCCGATAGGTCCCGCTCGTCTCGTATTTGTGTGAGGCCTTCGGCCCCGTCGTACCCGTCGTTGCCCCGTCTCCGAACGACCACCGGTACGTCGCGGCCTCCGCGCCGTCGAGAAACGCGTGAAATTCGACTGTCTCGCCGGCGTTGGGACGGCTCGGCGAGATGCTGAAGGCCGGATCGACCACCCGGACGCGTTCTTCGACCGTGTACTCCGTCCCCTCCGGTGACGTGACAGATACCGTCACCGGGTATTCTCCCGGTTCCTCATACGCGTACCAGATAGACGTCACCTCCGTCGTGCGGTCGTCGCCATTGCCGAAGTCCCAATGGAATTCGCTCGACTGGGGGCCCGTGACGACCATCGCGATTCGCTGGCCCACGGTCGGCTCCGACGCGAAAATCCCCAGGTCGAGTTTCACGACCTCCAACTCCCTAGACCCGATGTAGGTGTCCCCGTCGTCGGCGTTGACGCGCAACTCGACCGTGTATGTTCCCGGTTCGTCGTAGGTGTGGGACGGCGCGTTCTCGAACGAACCCCTCCCATCTCCGAATGACCAGCGCACTTCTTCGACCCGTGCCGGCTCGACGTCCGCCCGAAACTGAACCGCGTCCTTCATTGTCGGTTGTACGGGATCCACCTCGATCGCATCCACGAGCGAAAAGACGCGAAAGTACTCCAACCCCTCGCTCAACAAAACGGGAATCTCCGAACTCGAAGCTCCTGATTCCCGGTCTTCCACGCTGAACGGCCACGTATTCACGTCCGAATTGGCTCCATTCGGGGCGAGATATCCGACAGGTGCCTGCGCGTCGAAGACGCGAAAAGCCTGGACGACGACCGGCCGGCTTGCGTCGCTACTGGCGAATACCTCCGAGATACCGGGACCCTCGCCAGCGACATCCCCTCCAAGAAGCGGCGACCCCTCGAACGACCAGAGGAATCTATCCGCAGAGGATTCTTGTAACGAGGCCTCGAAATCGACTTTCTCCCCGACATAGATCTTTTCGTCGAAAGCCCGGGAGGCGATCTCGACCGGAGGGCGAGACACTTTCACGCTCTGCTCGGCCGTGTACACGCCCCCGGCCTCGGAATGAGCACGGAGCCGGACTGTGTGAGCGGCGTCTTGTTGAAACCAACCCTCCGGGTCGAACACATCTATCAGTGCGTACCGGTGGGTCACGGTGCGACCGGTCGCCGCCCCTCCGTCCCCGAAACTCCATTCGAAACGCTGTAAGTCGGCCCCGTCGAGAGTCGCTTCGCAATCGACCGCCTGACCGACCCAAGGTTCGGTATCACTGACTTCGAGCGTCGCCTCGGCTTGCGGAAGTGCTCGGAGGGTTCGCTCCCTGGTGTGCTCCTCCCCGTTCTCCGAGACCACCGTTAGCTCGACCGTATACACCCCGGCATCCTGGTAGGTGTGGGTGGCCTGCTTTCCTCGAGTGCTCGTCCCGTCGCCGAAGGTCCATCGATATTCGTCGGCAACCCCACCGGCCAGCTCCCCCGTAAAATCGACCTGCTCGCCGACGCTCGGCGAGCCCGTCGACGCATCGAGCTTGGCCCCCGTGCTCGATACGGCCTCGGCCCACCTCTCGTGATGCCCGAACAAACCGAGGTTGACGCGTGCGTCGATGCTGTCGCCGGCGTTGGGATCCTCGACCACTGTCACCGACGAGATGGGCGCCCCAATCGGGCGCTCCGTCGACAGCTCCAGGGTCCACTTCCGGTCGCCCGTCTTCGTATCCAACGCATACACGACGGGATTGAAGCACACGTACAGGGTTTGGCCGACGACGGTCGGAGGGGTCTGTACGCCCGGGATGTTCGAAGACCAGATTTCATCTCCCTGCGAGGCGTCGAGGGCGTATACTTTGCTCCCCCCGTCGTCTCTGTCGTTGACGCCGACATAGACAGTGTCGTCGGCTACCAGCGGAGGCGATCCCAAACTGGATCCAGCGTCGAATTTCCAGTACTCCGTGCCATCGGTCGGGTCCAGAGCGTACATCTGCTGGTCCGCGGAAGCGACATACAACACGCCGTCAGCCACGGAGGGAGACCAGACGACCCGGCCTCCGATGTCGGCGGTCCATTTTTCCGTCCCGTCCTCGACATCGAGGGCATAGAGGTCTCGTTCGTTTGCCCCCACGTATACCGTCCCCCGAGAGACGGTGGGAAACGACGAGAATTCCTCGACGTCGGTCGCAAAAGACCACAGCTCCGTACCGGCCGCTGCGTCGAGCGCGTACAGGTGGTTACGGGACGGATACAACAGAACGTCGTCGACCACACAGGCCGGCGAGATGACTTCGGATCCTGTTTTAAACCGCCACTTCTCGGTCCCATCCTCGGCATCCAGCGCATACAAATGCTGATCGGTCGAGCCGATGTACACGGTCCCGCCGACGACCGTCGGAGACGAAAGGATCGGACCGCCGGTATCGAACGTCCACTTTTGTTGACCGTCGGACGCCTCCAGCGCGTAGACTGTTCCATTTTGAAAACCGACATACACCGTTCCATCGACGACAATCGGCGAGGAGACCATCCCCTGAAGATGCCTCTCGTCGATCTCCTCCGGGTTCAACTCGGGCTCGAAGACCCAACGCTTGTGGCCATCGAGCGCGTCGACCGCGTAGATCTTTGCCTCGAGACTCTCGTCGGCCTGTTTGGTAATCGCGCCGAAGAAGGCCGTCAGATCGTAGACTCTCCCGTTCCAGTTTTCGTTGGCTCCCGGCGTCCACGACGGATTCGACGAGATGGTTTCCCCCATGTTCGAATCCGAGGAACTCTGCTGGGAGGAGCGCTGCTCGGATTCCCCCTGTTCATCCTCGCTCCCTGCGGCAAATCGGCCAAATGTCGGTCGATCGGGGCGAGGCGAGCCGTCGGAAAAACGCACGGTAAATAAATCGGGCGCAAACAGCTGGTTGCGCTGACCGACATACCGCGAAAGATCGGCATCCATTTTGGGCTCCTCCCATCGAAACAAAATACTGTCCTCAACTTTCCCGCATCCATGGGGACCTTCCCCCAGTATGGGGATATCGGGCAGCACACGAAGACGGTAAGTATGGTGGGATGATGGCACACGAACCCGACATTGCCAATGTGCGGCCTCGCCGTATTCCGCAAACACGGATCCCTTCCGATTGGTCCACCTCACCTCTAGACTCTCCTCGAACTTGAGGAGCGTTGCCTCCGGCTCCCCTCCTTGTGCTCGCACGCACCAGACACGCTCTCGCTCCCCGCCGAGGTTCTGAAACCGGCTCCAAGGGAGGCCGACGCCGCTGCGAAGGTCGCCCCTCCCCATCTCCACGCCGGCGAGCCACCGGCGCCCCGGAACGACGTGCGGGTGTACGAGCCGCCGGCGACCCGGAAGCTCGCCAGAAGGGACGGGCTAGCCCTGCTCCAGCCCGGTACGCCGCCGCAACTCGTCTTCGATCGGATTGTAGTAGTCCGGCGCCCGCTCGAACGTCCCCTCCAGGCCCTTGCCCTCGTTTTCGGGCCGCTCGACGTCGGCGAACATCCCGTCGGCGAGCGCCTGGAACATGCCGCGGTCGCGCACGTCCTCCAGAAGCTCGGTCGCCTCCTCGAGGACCTTCTGCGCGCGGGCCTGGACGATGCCGCCCTCTTTGAATTCGATCTCGTCGCCCAGGTCGCGGAGGTTGTTCATCACGAGCCGGGCGTTCTCCAGGGCCAGAAACCGGTCGCTCATGTGCGGGGTGTGCATCGCCTCGGTCATCATGCCGAGAAGCTGGATGCCCTGGTCGGTCATCGCGCCGACGGCGTTGAACAGGGCGTCCTGGACGTGGCCGCGAAAGATGTTGCCGGTCATGTGTTTGGTCGGCGGCATGTATTTGAGCGGCGCCTCCGGGAAGATCTCGCGGGAGAGCTGCGCCTGGGCCAGCTCCAACAAAAAGCCATTCTCCAGTTCCGGGTCCATCTCCATGGCGTGGCCGAGGCCCATCTGCTCGGGGGGCAGGCCCGAGCGGGCGGCGAACTGCTCGTTGATGAACTGGCTGGCCAGCACCGTGTCGGCGGCCTCGACCGGATCGGCGGTCGTCAGGTAGTTGTCCTCGCCGGTGTTGATGACGACGCCGGCGTAGGCGTTGATCAGGCGGCTGACGTACTGGTCGACGAAGGTGCGCCGGGGATTGATGTCGCGGAACAGGATGCCGTACAGCGCGTCGTTGAGCATGACGTCGAGCCGCTCGAGCGCGCCCATCGCCGCGATCTCGGGCATGCACAGCCCCGAGCAGTAGTTGCACAGCCGGATGTAGCGGCCGAGCTCCTCGCCGACCTCGTCGAGC
>CAZRLK010000109.1:177-17104 GCA_964600555.1 uncultured Bradymonadales bacterium | reverse complement strand
GCGCCCACACCAGGTTCTGCTGCATCTTACCGAGGGAGCCCTCCGAGACCCGCAGCGATCGAGGCGAGATGCCGGTCCCGATCGGCCTGCAGGTCAAAGACGAGTGGGTCCGCAGGCGCGAACGGGCGGTCCGACGCCTCCTGGAGCATGGCCTGCTGCGCACCGAGCGGCTCATCGAGGCGTTCCTCGAGGTCCCGCCCGAAGCCCACCTCGGGGAAGAGGCCGCCGAGAGATTTCTCGCCGGCAAGCACCACCGGCCCGGCCGCGAGGGCGCCCCGCCGGAGTGGCTCGGCATCGACACCTGCGCGGTCGCCTTCGAGGCGATCAATCCCGGCCCCGGCGACCGCGTCGCCGACCTGCTCGCCTCCCGGGGGTACGTCGCGGCCCTGTTCTCGGAGCTCGTCGGACCGAGCGGCGAAGTGCTCACCTGCCGCCCCGGTTCGTGGATCGGCTCGTTCGGCCTGAAGACCTCGCTTCGGTCGCTGGAAAACGTCTCGGTGACGAGCGGCACCGCGACGACGACCCGGGGGCTGGAGGGGCAGTTCGATGCCGTCTGGCTCGGCGGGGCGTTGCCGAAGATCCCGGAGTCGTTCGACGAGACGCTCTCGGATCCGGAGGGCCGACTCGCCACCCTCGTCGGCCCCCGCTTCCGCCCCCAGGACCTCGTCTGCCTGAACCGCCGCGAAGAGGAGACCCACGAGCGCATCGTCGGGCGCATCCAGGCCCCCGTCCTGGCGGGTCCCAACGGCTGGCTCGACGTCCCCCGCACGACCCGGGGGCTTCGCCAATGACGGATGCCACCGGCGCGGATCGGCGCCTCGAGCTGGTGCGTGCCCGGTTCGCCGACCTGCACTACCGGGTGTTGCGCCACCTCGATCTCGGGGGCCGGCGCGCCGACCTCCACCGGGCCGACACGCCCGACCGACCGTGGGTAAAGCCGCTCACCCGTGCGTACCGGCAGTGCTCGCGGCCGATGCTCGTCCAGGTGCTTCCGCTCGCGATGCTCGGCGCCGGCGAGCAGGCACTCGACCCGACGAGCGCCGTCTCGTGGCTCCGCACCGCGACCGGCGACGAGTCCCTCGCCGAGGCATTTCGGACCGCCTACGCGGCCCTCGACGAGACCCACCTCGAGCCCCCGTATGCGTCGGCGCACCGGCGAGACCGGGCCAAACGCACGCTCGAGCACATCGCCGACGATCTCGTACGATTGCGCCAGAAGCTCTGGGCTCGAGTCGGCGAAGATCCGGGGCGGTTGCGGCTCGTCGACCTCCCGTCCCTCGAGACCTCCGGGGGCTGGACGCGAGGACGAGCCACGACGGCGGAGGGTGAGCGGCTGGTGGGCGTCTCACTTCACGTGCCCCCCGAGCGAGCCCTCGTCCAGATCCTGCACGAAGAGGTGCATCGCCTCACCGACCCCGCCGTCGGCACGGCGGCCGGGGTCGAGACGATCGAGGAGGTCGCCGTCGAGGTCGGCGAGGCGGTCATCGAGGCGACGCTCCCGGCGCTGGCCGAGACGTATCGGCGCTGGCGACGGCGCTTCGAGGCACACGACGCCCGGTAGCCACCAGTGCCTCACTCGACCAGCTCGATGTCGACCGAGCCCTCGAGGCTGTACGGCACGGCCTCGTCCCCGTCCGACCGCTGGCGCTCACCGCTCCCCTCGACGGTGATCTGATAGGCGCCGGGCGGAAAGTGCTCGCCGCGCTCCATACCGGTGTCCGAGGGGCCGTTCCAGTTGTGCCCCTCCCAGTGAAATTCGTGCGAGTAGGTGCCGGGCTCGAGGGTCCGTGGCTGGTAGTTGGGCTCCATGCACAGCCCGACGTCGCACCGACACCAGTGGTGGCCGTCGCCGTGGACGCGCGGCGCGACGATGAGTCCGCTGTCGCCGGGCTGCCGGCAGCGACCCGCGTCGTTCGGCTCGGGCACCACACCCTCGACCGGCTCGTCGACGACGACCTCGTAGGGAATGTCGACCCCGTCGCGCACCTCGTCGACCGACCAGCGGCACTCGCCGGGAAATCGAATCTCGACCGCCCCGTCGAGATTCTCCGAGCTTCGCGTCACCTCGCAATCGGGGCAGCTACTCTGGCGCATCGTGCCTTCGGGGCACGCCCACTCCCCGTCCCGACACTCCACGCCCTGGTCTTGATCGGCCCCGCACGACTCGACGCAACTCGCCGGCGGCGGCGGACCGATGCAGGTATCGTCCGGGCACGACGACATCGGCTGCGTACCCTCGGGACATCTCCACTCGCCTCCGCGACAGACCGCACTGTGACCGGCGTCACTGCCGCAGGAGTTGACGCAAAAAAGCCCCGGCCGCGACTCCTCGCAACTTCCTCCGTCGAGCGAGATCCCGGTGTCGCTCCCGTTTCCCGAGTCGACCCCCACCTCCCAGGGTTGCGTAGACGCCTCGTCGCCCGAGCAGGCGCCGAGCCATACGGCCGCGGCGAACACCAGGGCGAGACCCGCGAACATCCGATCGAACCTCCAGCCATCCATGCCGAACTCCCGTCGTCATCCAGATCGATTGGCGACACTCGGCCGATCATCGATGCAAAACCCGCTCCAGCCGCTCTTCCCCCGGTCGCCCCGCCGCGAGCGCGGCTTTTCCGACATCGACGCCAATCCGACCTCAGAATCCTGACACACCGGCCCGCTTCGGGAGTCGGCAGCTTTCGCACCGGTCGTCTCCCGGCGGCGGCTCCCCCCGTCGTTGCTCGACGGCTCTACGCCTCGACGACCGTCTGCTCGATCGTCCCGAAGAGGTTGTCGCCGGTCTCGTCGAGCATCTCGATTTGTACCTCGTCGCCGGCCTCCATGAACGGCGTCTGGAACTCGCCGGTCTCGATTTTTTCGATCATCCGTTGCTCGGCCAGACACGACGAGCCCCGCTCGCGGTCCTCGTTGGAGACGGTCCCGCTGCCGAGGATGGTCCCGGCGGTGAACGCGCGGGTCCTGGTGATGTGCTCGATCAGGTCGAAGAACGAAAAGTGCATTTCCGGGCCGGCCTCCGGGTCGCCGAAAAGCTCGCCGTTGTAGCTCGTCCGCAGCCGGTGGTGCAGCCGACCGTCGTGCCAGGCCTCGCCGACCTCGTCGGGCGTGACGACGAACGGCGCGAAGGCCGTCGCCGGTTTCGACTGGAAGAACCCGAAGCTTTTGTCGATCTCGTTCGGAATCAGGTTCCGGTAGGTGATGTCGTTGCACAGGGTCAAAAGCCGGACGTACCGGCCGGCCTCCCCGGCGGCGACACCCCGGGGCGTATCTCCGAGCACGACGCAGACCTCCGCCTCGAAATCCAGCCCCCACTCCCGGTCGTACAGCGGAATCTCGTCGCGGGGGCCGAGCAGATCGCCCGAGCCGCCCTGGTAGACGAGCGGATCGGTCTCGAGGGTCTCCGGCGGCTCCGCCCCCCGCGCCTTGCGAACCAGCACGATGTGGTTGATGTAGGCCGACCCGTCGATCCACTCGTAGCTTCTCGGCAGGGGCGCATCGAGGCTCGCGTAGTCGACCGGCGCCCCGGCGATCTCGCCGTTTTGCAGCCGTTCGTCTTTTGCTTCGAGCGCCGGTCTCACCTCCTCCCAGTGGTCGAGCGCCTCCTGTAGCGAGTCGACCATCTCGACCGGCGTATAGACCTGATTGTCCCGCCGAACCAGCATCAACCGACCGTCACGAGTGCCGTCGCGCAGCGTGGCGAATTTCATCGATGTGCCTCCGGAACCTGAGATACACGAGTGACGTGCTTCGCATTCGCCTGATCGGCCTAATCCGCCCCGCAGGAGGTGTCAATCCGAACCCGCCCGTCGCTCGGGCGCCGAGCCTCCCCCCGGGCGCCTCAACCGGTGGGCGCCGGCACACAGACGTCCTCGCCGGTGCCCGCATCGTTCTCACAATCGTAGCCGCTCCGACAGTCGGTCGACGAGCTGCAGGTTTCCAGGCAGACGTCGACCGTCTCCGAATCGGCCGTCACCGTCACGCAGGTCGACCCGCTGTCGCACGAGCCCTGTCCGGAGCCGCAATGCTCGGTGCAGTAGCCGTCGGTCCAGCCGTCACCCTGCGCGCACAACGCCCACGCCCCGGTGCTGCACTCGCTGAGGCTGCTGCACGGGCCGCCGATCGGCGTCGACCCCGTGCCGGCCGGATAACACTCGCCCTGCCCGTCGCCATCCCGGTCGTAGCAGGCGTACCCGTCGGAGCGGCACTCCGAATCCGAGCTGCAACTCTCCAGACAGGTCGGATCGGAGGTTCCGGTGAATGCACAGTGGCTTCCCACCGGACACGAATTCGCCCCCGAGCTCCCACACGAGACCTCCATGCAGTAGCCGTCCTCCCAGGCCGAGCCCTGCGCGCAGCCGCCGTACTGTCCGCCGCCGCAGTCCCACCGCTCGCTGCAACTGGCACCGACGCCTCCCGGACCGGTCGCCGCCGGCGCGCACTCCGTAACCCCGTCGCCGCTGGCGTCGTAGCAGGCGTACCCGTCGCTCCGACAGTCGCTGTCGTCGGTGCAGTCCTTCACACAGGTGCCCGGCTCCCCCGATTCGTCGCCGGCGCAGTGGCTTCCGGCCGGACACGGCGTCTGGTCGTCGCAGAAGCGCCAACTGCAATACCCGTCGTTGTAGCCGTTCGACTCGTCGATGCAGTAGCCGCGCTCCCCGTGGGTGCAGTCGCCGTGGACGTCACACACCTGGCCGACGTCGTTCGAGCCGGTCCCCGCCGGATAACACTCGTCGACCGAATCGTTGTCGGCGTCGAAACACTCGTTGTCCGAGCGCGTGCAGTCCGCATCCGAACTGCACGAGTTGAGACAGATCCCCGCCCCGTCGTCGTCGAATCCGCAGTGGCTGTCTCCGGGGCAATCCACATCGGAGCTACACGAGGTCGTGCAATACCCGTCGGTCAGCGGCTCCTGGGCGCAGATCGTCGACGCATCACAGTCCGCGTCCGCCGTACAGCTCGCCCCGATCAAACCTCGCCCCCCGCAATCGCTGTCGTTGGCCGACGTACAGCCGGTCGGACAACACCCGTCGCCGTCCTGGCACTGCGTGATCTGAGTGGAGGTGCACTCGGCGTCGCACGTCGACGGATCGCCGGTCAGCGTATCCGCCGTGCAGGCGAGTCCGTCGTCACACGAGGTCGGGCAGTTGCCGTCGCACGTCTCGCCCGACTCGACGACGTTGTTGCCGCAGACCGGCGAGCAGTCGTTGTCGCTGGTCTCGTTGCAGCCTCCGGGGCAGCAGCCGTCGTCGTCGACGCACTGCGTGATTTCGGTGTGCGTGCACTCGGCGCTGCAGTTCGAGGCACTCCCGGTCAACATGTCGGTCGTACACGCGTCACCGTCGTCGCACGAGGTCGGACAGTTGCCGTCGCATGTCTCGCCCGATTCGACGATCCCGTTGCCACAGCTCGGCGAGCAGTCGTTGTCGTTGTTCGCGTTGCAACCCGACGGACAGCACCCGTCGTCGTCGATACACTGGGTGATCTCGGTGCTCACGCACTCGGCATCGCAGCTCGAGGCATTGCCCATCAAGGTCGTCTCCATGCAGGCGCCGCCGTCGTTGCACGAGGTCGGGCAGTTGCCGTCGCACGTCTCGCCCGGCTCGACGATCCCGTTGCCGCAGGTCGCCGAACAGTCGTCGTCGTTGTTGGCGTTGCAGCCCGACGGACAACACCCGTCGCCGTCGACGCACTGGGTGATCTCGGTGTGCGTGCACTCGACGTTGCACGAGGACGCCTGGCCGGTCCGGGTATCCTCGGTGCAGGCATTGCCGTCGTCGCAGTTTTCCGGGCAGTTGCCGTCGCAGGTCTCCCCCTCCTCGACGACCCCGTTGCCGCAGTACGGATTGCAGTCCGGGTCGTTGCCGGAATGACATCCGTCGGGGCAACACCCGTCGCCGCCGATACACTCGGTCACCGACGCACACGACTGATCGCCGCCCCCGTCATCCCCGCCGGCATCTTCGCGAACATCCTCCGAGGTATCTCCCGTCGTCGTCGCATCCCCACCCGCGTCGGCCTCCCCGTCGTCGGCATCCTCTTCGTCGTCGTCCGAGTCGGCATCCGCCCCCTCGTCGTCCTCGGAATCATCGTCCGTATCCGGCGATTGATCGTCGCCACCATCGACCGGATCGTCGTCCTCTCCTCCGCCATCCGGCTCCACGGGTCCGGCGTCGGCCAACTCCTCGTCGGATTGGTCCTCGGCCGCCTCTTCCGGACCGCAGCCGGCCACCAGAAAACCGACCAGAAGCATCGAACATCCGAACGCACTCAACCGCCAAAAATCGACTCTGCCGTCAGTCATGGGGAGCCCCTTCGATATCACGTATCCAGTATCCACTTCACTCACATGCAATCGCCATGTCGGCCCCCCGGTGGCGTCCGAGCCTTCATCGCTCGCCCGCCCCGATTCAAAAACAGGAGTACCCCCACGGTTACCAAAACCCCGTCGCGAATCAAATGGCCCGCCACCCGGACCATCACCAACCGCTCAACGCCTCAACCGCTCAACCGCCAATCCATTTTGAAAATTGCACCCCGTAGCCTCCATCCTATACGGTGGACTCCCTACGGGATTGTCTCCTCGCCGGCCGCGTGCATCTTCGGCAGGGAAGCGACACCCGACAGCTTCGAAGGTATCCGCACTCATGACCAAACCCGCTCGAGACGACGAGACTCACCCCGAATTCGCCCGGGGCCTGCTGGACCGGTTGCAGACCAGCGGCGACGTCGACGTCGACCGCCCCCACCAGGTGTACTGCAATCGCGATCTCAACATGCGCAAAATCGAAGCCATCGGCTTCGACATGGACTACACGCTGGCCCGGTACCGCCAGGACGCCATCGACGCCCTGTCGGTCGAAAAAACCCTCGATCGGCTGGTCGACGAGCGCGGCTACCCCGAAAAGATCCTCGAGATCGAACCCCGCCCCGAATTCGCCATCCGCGGCCTCGTCCTCGACACCCACCGCGGCAACATCTTCAAGATCGACCGCCACCGCCACGTCGGCCAGGTCTACCACGGGTTCCGGGAACTGCCCGAAGACGAACGCCACGAGTACCGCCAGACGACCATCCGCTTCAATCAGGACCGCTACGTCCTGATCGACACCCTGTTCGCCCTCCCCGAGGCGTTTTTGTACGCCGCCCTGGTCGATTTTCTGGAACACGAGGAGTCCCACCGCGATCACGACTGGCGGCGGGTCTACGACGACATCCGCTACTGCATCGACCTCGCTCACCGCGACAACTCGATCAAAGACGAAATCATCGCCAACCCCGGCGACTTTCTCACCCGCGACCCGTCGCTGGCACTGACCTTCCACAAGTTTCGATCCTCGGGCAAATCCCTGTTTTTGCTGACCAACAGCTTCGCCCGCTACACTCACCGGGTGATGTCGTTTCTGCTCGACGACGTCCTCTCGGAGTATCCCGACTGGCACAACTACTTCGACATCGTCATCACCGGGGCCGGCAAACCCGCCTTTTTCACCGAACGCTCCCCGTTTCTCGCCGTCGATACCGACGGCGAACTCCAGGGCGAAGAACGCCAGTCGTTCGACCCCGATACGATCTATCAGGGGGGCAACCTGCGGGATTTCGAACGCATGGCCGGCTTCGGCGGCGACAGCGTCCTGTTCATCGGCGACCACATCTACGGGGACATCCTGCGG
This sequence comes from uncultured Bradymonadales bacterium, assembly GCA_964600555.1. Lineage (GTDB taxonomy): Bacteria > Myxococcota_A > Bradymonadia > Bradymonadales > Bradymonadaceae > CAJXPB01. The sequence goes on along the minus strand of CAZRLK010000109.1, from coordinate 9,437 downwards.
TCGAAAAAATCGAGCGCCTGGCGCACGGCGATGATCGTCCAGGAGATGGAGGACGAGCTGCGCCAGATCCGGGAACTCCAGGAGGAGATGGGCCAGATCGAGGAATACGACCGCGAGATCGAACGGCTCAACGAGGAGCTGACCTACGACCAGGGGCTCCTGTACCAGATCAACAAGGTCCTCGAGGAGACCGGCGATCCCGACGCCGACAGCGACGCGATCGATTTGCCCGACGCCGACGCGATCGACTTCGAGGACCGCGACGTCGAACAACTCGAGGCGACCCGCGAGAAGCTCAAACGCGACCAGCGCGAGATGCGGCGGCGCCGCCACGAGCTGATCGAGAAGTTGCGCGAGACCGAACAGTTGTTCGAGACGAACTTCAACCCGTACTGGGGCCTGATCTTTCGGCTCGAAAACGAAAACACGATCTTCGGCGAGCAGGTCGAGGACTATGCCTGCGTGTACACCAGCCGGGTCTCGAACTTCCTGAACTACTCGCCGATGCACTATTTTCGCGCCCCCCGGCAACCGATGCCCCACGAGCGATTCTAACTGCGTGATTTCGCTGAAACACCTACCTCCCATTGTCGTCTGCTGGCTGATCGCTGTGGCGCTCCTCGCTTCGGCGACGACGGCGAGTGCCCAGGACGACGAGGCCCCCGATCGTATCTGGACGCGCGCCGACGCATCCAGAGCCGATCTCGGCGAAAAGCCCCTCACCAGCGAGACGATCTCGAAGCTCGTCGACCGGGTCAGCCCGGCGGTCGTCAACATCATCGTCGCCTACCGGGGCGAGGGCTTCGAGGGCCTGTTCGACGAGGAGGGCTCGCTTCCCGGCTCCGACGGCGGGATCGGCCAGGGCTCCGGCTTCGTCATCCACCCCGACGGCTACGCCCTCACCAACTACCATGTCGTCGAGGATGCCAAATCGATCCGCGTCCGCCGCAAGGACGGAACCGAACACGAGGCGCGCGTGGTCGGCGTCGACCCCCGGACCGACCTGGCCCTGCTGCGTATCGACGCCGACGATCCGCTCCCGACCCTCCCGCTCGGCGACAGCGACGAGTGGAGCGTCGGCGACAACGTCGTCGCCATCGGCAATCCGCTGGGACTCAACCACACGGTCACCTCGGGCATCATCAGCGCCGTCGGTCGTCACAACCTCGGGCCCGAGGGCGACGACCTGGCGACGGATTTCATCCAGACCGACGTCTCGATCAATCCCGGCAACTCCGGCGGCCCGCTCGTCGGACTCACCGGCGAAGTCGTCGGCATCAATACCGCCATCAATCGCAAGGGTCAGGGGATCGGCTTTGCCATCCCGATCAACATGATCAAAAACCTCCTGCCCCAGTTGAAATCCCAGGGCTACGTCACCCGCGGCTGGCTCGGCGCCCGCGTCCAGCGCGTCACCCCGAAACTCGCCGAGAGTTTCGGACTCGACGAGCCGGTCGGCGCCCTGGTCACCGAGGTCGCCGACGACAGCCCGGCCGCCGGGGCCGGCATTCGCTCCGGCGACGTCATCCTGCAGTTCGACGATCGATCGGTGCGCACGAGCGACCAGCTCTCCTGGATGGTCGGCTCGGCCGGCCCCGATGCCACCGTCGAGATGACGCTCCAGCGCGACGGAGAGCGGACCCGACGCGAGATTTCCCTCGTCGCCCATCCCGACCGGGACAAACCCGATCTGCCGGACTCGACCGCGACCGACGACGAGCAGCCCTCGGCCGACCTGCAGGTCGAGGTCAAGGAACTGACCGAGTCGCTCGCCCGCCAACTGGGTGCCGGCTCGGAGTCGGGGGTCGTCGTCACCGAGATCAGCGACGACTCGCCCGCCCGGGGTGCCGGCCTGCGTCGCCGCGACATCATTACCGAAATCGGCGAGACGCCGGTCGACTCGACGAGGGACTTCGAGCAGCTCTTCACCGATCTATCCGACGGCGAGGTCGTCCGCCTCAAACTGGTCCGCGGCGGCCGAGTCGTGTACATTGCTTTCGAGCGGTGAACTGCCGGGGACTGCTCGGGGACTGCTCGGGGACTGCTCGGGGACTGCTCGGGAACTGCTCGGGAACTGCTCGGGAACTGCTCGGGAACTGCTCGGGGACTGCTCGGGAACTGCTCGGGGACTGCTCGGGGACTGCTCGGGGACTGCTCGGGTACTGCTCGGGGACTGCTCGGGTATTGCTCGGGGACTGCTCGGGTACTGTTCGGATACTGCGTGGATACGGCTCGGGGGTGCTCGTGAATTTCTCGACTAAACTTCGGATACTCCCGACAACAACGCAACCGTCGCCGGGCGAAATGATCGTCCTGTACTGCCTCGGACAGCCGCCTCCAGGCGTCCGAGCCGGCTCCGAGCCGTACTCGAACTCCCCCCGGCCATTTCAACACGACCGCCGGTAGCAATTCTCCTCGCCGGCCTCCTCGAGCGATTCGGCGATATCGCGGGTCAGCGGCTCGACCCCGGCCGCCAGGGCGTCCGGGGCGATCTCCGGGGCGGGCAACTCCTGCCAGGCGAACTGCTGGGCTTTCGAGCATCCGGACCAGAGCGAATAGCCCCACCGGGCAGGCGAATCACTGCGCCACACGTCGACGTAGATGCGGTCCTTTTCGCAGTAGCGGTGATGGTCGGGATCGGCGAGCGCCGGGTCGTGGATGACTTTCGGCCCCGGCTCGAAGTCGCTGTCGAGGCGCAACTGATAAGCGAGCGACTGGGCGATGGTCTCGTAGACTCGTCCCCTCGAGGCGCCCCCCGGTTCTCCCAGGCCGACGTCTTTGAACGAGATCAACTCGTAGTCGTCGCTGTTGGCCACGGCGATGCCGAACGGCGAGTAGGTGGCGGCTCGTCTTCCAGATCCGTCGCCCCCGGCTTGCGACTCCCGGGATTCGGCGCGCGTCTCCCCGGATTCCGCCGACTCGTTCTCCTGTCCGGGGGATTCGCAGCCCGCCGCCAGCATCGCCACACTCGCCGCAGCCGCGATTGCCAGTCGTCCGATTTGCCTCGCCATACGCTCCATCGTCATCGATCTCGCGGCGTCGCGCTCAAAACTCCGTCGAGCCGTCTCGAAAACAGCCGTCAGCCGGGAAAATAATCCTGGCGCCGCAGATTCTCGACTCGCCGCCTCTCCCGGAACCGACGCGTCTGCGTGTCGATCTCGTCGTCGTCCGGCCCGACCGGACCGAGGTTGAAGACCATGCACTTCGGCCCCCCGCCCCCTTTGCCGAAAAACTCCGAGACGTCGACCGGCACGACCGTCACGCCGAGCTCCTCGATGCGTCGGCGCGTCTCCCCGCGGATCACCGTCGAGGTGAAGAGCAGCCGATCGCCGTCGACCTCGACGTAAAACGAATTGCCGATGAAATCCGCCCCCTCCTCGTCGTCGAGTTCGACCAGCCGATCGCCGAACACCTCGCGCAACCGGCGCGCCGACTCCTCGAGCAATCCCCCCGGCCACCCGAGAAGCGGGCCGCCGAGATCGCACAGCAGGCAGTCGCCGTGGTAGTATTTCGGGTCGGCCAGCTCGAAGCGGTGAACCGGCTGCCCGACGACCTCGTCGGCGAGCCAGTCGGCCACCTCCGGATCGCTGCGATACCCCCAGGTGAAGATCCACTCGCACGCCCCGCCCCGCCCGACCGGAAACGCATCCGCCTCCCCCTCGAAGCGCCACTCCTCCGGATACTCCCCGATCTCGAAGCCGAACGCCTCCATGAATCGCGTGTACGCCCCGGCCTCCGGACGGCGATGCTCGGCGGTGAAGTGACTCGGATAAAAGGTCTTCTCCGCCGGCGGCCGTTCCGCCAGCCGTCCCTCGAGAAACCCCGCGTTCGCCGCAAAGACCATCCCGGTCAGCTCCTCTGCGGCTTCGGCGACGTACACCTCGATCCCCGCCGCCAAAAGCGCATCGACGTACCCGTGCCACTGCTCCCAGGCTCGGGCCCCCCGAACCTCCTTGAGTGAATCGTCGGATCGGCGAGTATGGGGGTTTGCTCCCCCTTTGATTGCGAAATAACGCGGGTCGGTCATCAACACGGCCGTCGACATCGAAACCTCGGCGCAAGGGGCGGGAAAATCCGTCTCCCCACTCGTAGGAAATCTCGCACGCGAGCGTAAAGGGGCTCGATGCCGTTGCGACTCGATTCCCGTAACCGGGCGGCCGCCCGCCGGGATGGGAACAGTCGAGTCGTCGACTGTCGCCGCGGTTCGGCTCCATTCCGGGACTTGAACCGGGGGGCGCGCCGTGATAAAAAGTGGACAGGTGTTCACAGATCTGGGCCATTCGCCACCGCGAGACGACCTTCCGGCGTCTCTACGACGAACGGCCCGAGGATCCTCGGAGTATCAGCCGGGGGCCGGCCGGGTCTTGCGCCCCCAAACCCGGTCGGAAAACCGCGTCCCTGCCCGCTTTCCCAGGGTCTGATACAGGAAAGCACCTTCGGTGCGCCCGACGGGCCCGCGCTCGTCGGGCGCATTTTTTTAGGGAGCGCCCCGAGAAACACCCGTCGGGCGCCCTTTGCACGGTGGTGCCATCCGGCAGATGCGGTCGGCCCACGAGCCACGGCGACCTTCGATCGCCGGACGGGTCGTATCGACCTCGCACAGACCATCGCGACGCCTCGATCGACCTCGAATCGCCGAAGCGTATCTGGAGACGGGAGACGGGCGGCCGGCTCGCGCGTCGTTCGAGTGTCGAGTTTTCAACTTCCGAACCCCGCTTACGATCGTGCGGCAGTGACGTCCCGGGGAGAGCCGTCCGAGTCGATCAATCCGCGGCGGCACCGGGCCCGCAACCAGAACGATGCGTTGCGACGCCCCGCCGACCGCAATCCCCAAACTGGAGGAGCGATGCGAAATCGAATCTGGACGATCCTGTTGGCGCTGGTGGCGACGATGTTGCTCGTGATGGGAACCACGACGACGGCGGCGGCGGCGAACCCCTCCGTCTCGGCCGACCGAGACACCGTGGCCCAGTCGGACGAAGAGACGGACGACGACGACAGCGATGCCGGTGCCCGTCTCGCTCAGGACGACGACGAATCGGATGACGAAGACGACGAGGACGACGAAGACGAGCCCCGGTTCACCCAGGACGACGACGAATCGGATGACGAAGACGACGAGGACGACGAAGACGAGCCCCGGTTCACCCAGGACGACGACGAATCGGATGACGAAGACGACGAGGACGACGACGATGAACCGTCCGTCCGCGTCTAACCGCTGATCTCGTCACCCGCTGTGACCCTCGCCCGCCGCAGGCACTTGCGGCGGGCGGCCTCCCTCTCCCCTCGGTCATTCCGCCGGTTCTCCGACGCCCACGTCTCCCGAGCGCCCGGCCCCTCACCTACAGCCCCCCGTTTCGGTTAGATCCGAACGTCGCCACCCCCGCCATGCAGCGAGGCGTCGCCAAAGCCGAGAAACGGGAAGAAAACAAAGGGCAAAAAGGTCAACCCGATCCCGTACAATGCCCCTTTGCCAAACCGCTCGGCCAGGGCGATGTGGATGAGGATCGCCGCGACGAGGTTCACGACCGGGATCAGCAACAACACGAACCACAGCGCCGACTTGCCCGAGATTTCGACCAACACCCAGGCGTTGTAGATCGGGATGATCGCCGCCCACCCGGGACGCCCCGCCTTTTCGAACACGCGCCACATTCCAGCCAGGATCAACAGGGCCGGCAGGGCACTGCAGCACAGGCCCAGCAGGCCGGTCATCGATTCGGCTCCGTTCGTCTGTCCCAACAGATACAGCATTCAATCCACCGCAAGCTCGAGGGAGCGATTGGTCCTACGAAAACGTCGACGGCTCACCGCCCATGGGCGAGTCGTTGTACATATCGGCCCCTATCGTCGCCGTTTTCGGGCCCATTGTCAAAGGGTGGACCCGCATATCGGCGCCCCCTCTCTCTGCCGGCTCTCAGAACCGGTCAAAAAACCTCGGACCGAGCGTGAGCGAGCCGATTTTCCGGCCATTTTCGTTCGTCAAACGCAGGTTTGGTGGGCCAAATCGAGGATTGACGGGCGAAAATGGGCCAAAACTCGGCCGTTCATCGCGACGCGGAGAGTTGTTTGACCGGTTCTCAAAAGGGTGCCTACTGGCAGCAGCACCAAAACGAGGTCCGCAGCGTACGCCCGCTCGAGTACTCGACGTCGCTGCTACACGATTCGATCGGTTCCGGCACTTCGTAGGTCTCGCCGCTGACATTGACGAGATACTCGGCGACCCCGGCGACCTGCCTTCCTTCGCTGTCGGTGCACGATTGCGTACACTCCATGCCTTCGGTCCCGCAGATGTCCGGGCAGGTATGCGCCTGGCGGTCGGCGGGCCCCTCGACCCGGGTCGGTTCCGGGTCGATCGACTCGGAGGTGTCCTCCTCCTGGCCCGTATCACCCGGATCGGACTCGTCGCCGGTGTCCGACGTATCTCCCCGGCCGGCGTCCTCGTCTTCCGTCTCCTCCGTCTCCTCCTCGTCCTCGGAATGGGCGTCGGGCTCGCCCGACTCTCCGGCGTCCTCCGCTCCGGAAAATGCATCGGGATCGACGACGATGGGATCGTCTTCGTCGTCGGTCTCGGCGGAGAACTGGCAACCCGGGGCGACGAACGCGAAACCGAGGGCGGTGGCGACGACGAACAGAGCAGGCAGCGGAGAACGCATGAGGGTGACCTCGATCGAGTGACACAGAAGAAATTCAGGGACATCCAGACAGGCCCGATCGGTCTCGCAGGAGGCTCGACGTTCCACCGCCCGTCGAAACCGAGAACAACCCATCCACGAAAATTCGCGCGCAGCACCGGCGCATTTTTCCGATCCGGGAATCGATTGTCAATGGACTCGCTCTCCGGAGCGACTCCTCTCGGCGCGATCCCCGCTTGTCATGGCGCATCCGTTCATGTTCAATGCTCTTTGAACGACTTGAACGACTCCGCACCCGGACGAGTCCCCCACGCCCCCGCAAGCCGCATGCATTCCACCCGGTCGGCCGAGCCGAGCGACGATCTCCTCGCCGAACTCGACCTCTCGCGCGAGCAGTGGCGGGAGTGTCGCGGCCATCTCGAGGAGGTCTCCCGGACGTTCTCGAAGCCGATCGGCATGCTCCCCGGCGAGCTGTCGATCGCGGCGACCTGTGGCTATTTGTTGTGTCGCATCACCGACACCATCGAGGACCACCCCGACCTGACGTACGACGAGCGCGCGGATCTGTTCGAGAGATTCCTCGAGGTCCTCGAGGAGGACGCACCGGCGGAGCGGTTCACCGAGCCGATGGCGCAGTTGTCCGGCGAGGGGGCGTATCTTCGGCTGGCGAGCCGCATGGACCGGGTGATGGAGGTCTTCACGAAGCTCCCCTCCCGGGTCGTCGAGACGACCGTCCGTTGGACCGGCGAGATGACCCGCGGAATGCGGATCTACGTGCGTCGGGCGACGGGGAGCGACGGGCCGACGACCCTCGAGACGACCGCCGATCTGGAGCGATACTGTTATTTCGTCGCCGGCACCGTCGGGCACATGCTAACCGGCCTGTTCGTCCACCACCTCGAGACGACCGACGCGGAGACGCCGGCCGACGAGCAGGTCCTGCGGGCGAACGCCGAACGGTTCGGCCTCGGCCTGCAGCTCGTCAACATCCTCAAAGACCAGACCGACGACCTCGAGCGCGGCTGGTGCTACATCCCGCGCACCGCCGCCGCCCGGGTCGACCTGACGCCGCCCGAGTTGTACGACGAATCCAACCGCGAGGCCGCCCACCGCGCCGTCGATCCCCTGTTCGATCGCGCCTCGCAGCATCTCGATGCCGCGCTCGACTACACCCTCGCCCTCCCCGACGACCAGCCCGAACTGCGGCTCGCCTGCCTGCTCCCGCTTTGGATGGCCGTCCGCACCCTCGTCCACGCCCGGGGCAACGACGCGATGTTCCGCCGCGGCGCGCCGGTCAAAATCAGCCGCGACGAGGTCGCCGCCATCGTCGCCGAGTGCACCGAACACGCCTGCGACGACGAGGTCCTTCGGCAACGCTACCGAACCCTCTGGGAGCAGTCTCCCGCCGAGGCCGGATCATCGCCTCCGTGACGCCCTCTCCCGGTCTCACCACCGACCTCCGAGTCGGGGGCTCCCATTCCGGGGGACCGCGTTAGCGGGCGAATCGACAGGCCGCGCCGAGGATCGGTGCCTTACGCGTCGGCCTGCAGCCGGGCGTCGCCGTCGGCATCGGCCTCGGAGAGGACGAATCGGTCGAACGCCTTGAACAGCAGGACGCCGCCGACCAGCCCGCCGGCGAAACCGAGCGCCGGCGTCGCGGCGCTCGTGACCGCGACGATGCCCGGGCCCGGACAGTACCCGCCAAAGCCCCAGCCGACGCCAAACAGCACGGCCCCGCCGATCAGCTTCCAGTCCAGGTCGCTTCGTTGCGGGATGTAAAACCGGTCGGCGGCCAGCGGTCCCTCGCGGTTTTGCGACATCCAGTACGCCCCCACGTTGACCACGAGCGCCCCGCCCATCACGAAGGCCAGCGACGGATCCCAGTTGCCGAAGAAATCGAGGAAATCGACGATTTTTTTGGGCTGCGTCATACCGCCGACCACCAGGCCGACCGCAAACAGCAACCCCGAGACGAACGCAATCACCCTCTTCACAGCAGACCTCCCATCAGGTGGCGAACGACGTAGACGGTCGCGGCTCCGGCGACCATGAAACTGACCGTCGCGACGATCGAGCGGCGCGACATCCGCGAGAGCCCGCAGACGCCGTGGCCGCTCGTACAGCCGTTGCCGAGCCGCGTGCCGAAGCCGACCAGCAGCCCGGCGGCGACGAACCCGAGCGTCGACTGTTCGATCTCGACGGCGAACCATTCCGGCACGAGCACAAACATCACGCCTCCGCCGACCAGCAGCCCGCCGACGAACGCGAGCTTCCAGTCAAACGACCCCTCGTCGGGGACGACGACGCCCTCGAAGATGCCGCTGATGCCGGCAATCCGACCGTTGAACACGAGCATCAGGGCGGCCCCCAGGCCGATCAGGATCCCGCCGATGCCCGAAGCGAGTGGTGTGAAATTCTCCATCGTTTACTCCGTTGGTAGCGTGTATCGGGTCGTGTGTATTGAGTGAGGCGTATCGAGTAGCGCGTATCGAGTAGCGCGTATTGAGTAGCGCGTATGGAGTCAGGCGTATTGAGTAGCGCGTATGGAGTCAGGCGTATTGAGTAGCGCGTATTGAGTAGCGCGTATTGAGTAGCGCGTATTGAGTAGCGCGTATTGAGTAG
>CAZRLK010000109.1:0-77 GCA_964600555.1 uncultured Bradymonadales bacterium | reverse complement strand
CGCGTATCGAGTAGCGCGTATGGAGTAGCGCGTATGGAGTCAGGCGTATCGAGTAGCGCGTATGGAGTCAGGCGTAT
>CAZRLK010000108.1:0-17324 GCA_964600555.1 uncultured Bradymonadales bacterium | reverse complement strand
GCCGACCGGCAAAGAACGCCGGGGGCTCCCGCGCGGGGACCCGGGGGACGACCGGCAAAGATCGCCGGGGGGAGGTCGACTCGCCTCAGGATGGAGTTCGCGTCAATGTCGCTCGCGAGGGGTCGCTCGCGATCGTCGGCGGGCTGCCGACGCTCCAAATAGGTGGGTGGGGTGGCGAGCCGCCGTTTGCCGTTTTTGCCGTCACCGCCACCTCTCGGATCTCCGACCTCCGACCTCAGATCCTCCTTTGCGCTCCAAATCGTTGGGTGGGGTGGCGATCCGTCGCCGCCAGTCCGGGGTCAATCGGCGGTCGGTCGCCGACGGCCGGTGCCGCCTCCGCCGCGCCCCCCACGAGTCGTTCCGTGGTCTCTTCTGCGCCCGCAGTGACCCCCGCGTTCGCCCCTTCCGCGACCCCGGCGCTGCCGTGCCTCCTCGCCCCCCGCGCTTCCGTGCCTCCGCGATCCGTCACCGCCACCTCTCGGATCTCCGAACTCCGATCTCCGAGTTCCGACCTCAGATCCGCCGTGGCGCTCGCGAGCGGGATTGCCCCCCACGCTCGCGATCGTCGGCGAGCCGCCGACGCTCCAAATAGTACGTGGGGTGGCGAACCGCCGCCGCTCCAAATAGGCGGATGGGGTGACGCCCGCGCCGACGCCTCCCGTCCTACGCCGCCCAGCGGAAGGCTTCCATCGTGCGGATCTCGTCGAACTGCGGGGTGAAGCCGGTCGCCTCGCGGAAGGGCGTGTCGTCGACGACGACCGGGTATTTGACGTGCGGGGTGGCGCCTTCGGGCAGCTCCGGGAAGCCGAATTTGCCGAGCACCCGCTCGAAGACCGGGGCGGGCAGCGGGACGTTGGTGCGGCCGGTGACTTCGATGAGATTCGACAGGGGCACCGGCTGGGGGCCGGCGACGTTGAACACGCCGCGCAGATTCGAGTCGAGTGCCCGGCAGATCGCCCGGGCGGCGTCGCGTTCGTGGATGAACTGATACAGCGGGTCGAAGCCGAGCACGGTCGGCACGCGGGGCCCGGCCAAAAAGTTCGCCAGGGTGCCGCGCCGGGAGGGGCCGAGCGTGTAGCAGACCCGCAGCACGCAGGTGTTCATCTCCGGGTAGCGCCACAGCGCCGAGCCGGCGAACAGATCGGCGGCCACCAGATCCGCCAGCTCGGGGAACGTCGAGACCGCCAGCGGCGGCTCGTCTTCGGTGTAATACAGCGGCGCATCCGGGGCGGCGCCGTAGACGGTGTGGCGGCCGACGAAGATCGCCTGATCGACGCCGTATTCGTGGGCGTGCTCGAAGATCGTCCGGGTGCCGCGCAGGTTGATCCGGTAGCGCTCCTCGGGTCCCGTCGTCACGTGGCTGACCGTCGCCATGTGCACCAGGGCGTCGGGCTGGCGCGTGCGAAAGACGTCCTCGGCGGGGCGTTTGCGGATGTCCTCGGTGAAGATCTCGACTCCGTCGGGCGCATCCGGCCACGGCCGCCGGTCGATCCCGAGCACCGTGTGGCCCTCGTCGACGAACCGCTCGGTGACCAGCCTGCCGATCTTGCCGGAAATGCCGGTGATCAAAACTTTCATGCACGCTCCTCGTCGTCGATCTCCCCACCGGTGATCTGGCGCTGGCGATGCTCGCGGCCCCGCTCGATCAGCTCCTCGATTTCGGCTTTGACCTCGTCGATGTAGCCCTCGATGACCTCGTCGGCCTCCGAGCCGTCCCCCTCGAAGTGCATCGGCTCGCCGACGTGAAATTCGCAGTGGACCGGCAGCGGGATCGGCAACAGGTGCGGGGGCACCGGAATGTACGGGATCCCGAGCAGGTTCGCCGCCCGCTCCAGGTGAAAGACCGTCGGCAACGCCTCCTCGCCGCCGACGAAGGCGAACGGCACGATCGGCGCCCCCGAGCTGAGGGCGATGCGCATAAACCCCGTGCCGAAGCGCTGCAACTGGTAGCGGTCCTTGTACAGCTTGCCCGTCCCGCGGGTCCCCTCCGGGAAGACCATCAAAAGCCGGCCGTCCTCGAGCAGCCGGACGGCGTGTTCCGGAAGCCCGGTAAACTGGCCGATGCGGTTGAACCACTGGGAGAGGACCGGCCAGCGGTTGGCGAACTTGTCGACCATGCCGTGTACCAGCCTCGGCGGGTCGAGCTCGAAGAAACACGCCGCCAGCAGCATCGCCGCATCGACCGGCACGCCCCCCGAGTGGTTGCCGACCAGCATCGCCGAGCGGCCCGCCTCCGGGATCCGATCGAAGCCGTGGCACTCGACGGTGAAATACTCGCGGTAGAAGGGCTCGACGAGCGTGAAGATGTACGACAGGTGTTGCTCGGAGACGCCGTACGGGTCGAGCCCGTAGCGGTTGAACGGGACGTCGAGCCGGCCGACGCGCTCGCGGATGTCGGGGTCGTCGATCAGGTCCACAACCATCGGTCGGTCACCGCCCGGAAGTCTCGGTCGACTCGTCGCCGTCGTCGGGGGACGTGGAGGAGCTTCCTCCGACGGTTCGGGTCTCGAAAAAGATCCCGCCGCCGGTCAACTGCACCTCGGTGCGCCGCGATCCGGCCATCATCTCCTCGAGCGACTCGCCGCCGACCATCCGAGCCAGCAGATCGCGGCCCCGCTGCGGGAGGCTCTCGTACAGCGGCTCGAGGCTCCAGCCGACCGCCAGGGCCGAGGTCCCGGCCCCGGAGGAGGCCCCCTCGAGCAACACCGCCATCTCGTCCTGCATCCCGACGCCGGTCGAAAAGGCGACCAGCTCGTCGGTCATCGCGATGTGCGGGGAGGTCAACGCCCCGACCTGGCGGCCGAGCTGCTGGAGGGCGACCGGGACGCCGTCCGCCTGCAGGTCGGTCTGCATCAGGCCCGGGACGACCGCCTGCAGGCGGCCGATCAGCCCCTGGGGATTGCTCGAGCGCACCAGCGCCACCGCCTCGACCTCGGTCGGCACGTACTGGCCGTCGTCGAACTCCAGACCCTGGAGCATCAGCGTCGCCCCGCGCATCTGAGCGAGAGACGGCGGGACGGGGCGTTGCTCGTAGCGGCGGGCCCACTCGTTGATCTGCTCGAAGCGATCGCATTCGTACGGCTCCTCGACGAGCTGCTCGGCCCGGCGTTTGAGCGCGTCGGCCGCCCGCTCGACGTCGAGCCCGAAGCCGATCGAGAGAGCCGCCTCGTCGAACAGATCGGCCTCCAGCCCCGGGATCGGCTCGGCGGCGTCGGCGAGTTGCCCGCCGAGGTCGGTCTCCATCTCGAGGCCGCCATGCAGTTGAGCAGTCTCCGAGGAGAGCTCCTGGAGGCCGAACACCAGCCGGGGGACGGTCTCGACCAGCCCGACGATCTCCTCGCGGCACGTCTCCGAGTAGCGATCGGTGTCGACCCCGCCCGCCTGAAAGGCCGCCTCGGTGACGGGCCCGATCTCGCGGCCCCCGCTCACCGCCCGGACCGCCCCGAGGATGTCGAGGTAGCCGAGCGAGAACGACTCGTAGCCGTAGGTGTCGGCGAGGCGTCGGATCGCGCCGGTCTCGGCGAGGCTCTCGTCGGGGGTTTCGTGGCCGAGCAGATACGGCAGCGCCGCCTCGGTCACCGACGGCTTCATCGCCGAGACGACCAGGGCCCCGTCGCGGACGACCACCGGGACGACCTGCTCGTCGGCCTGGTAGACGCGATAGGCGGTCCCCTTCTGCTCGTGGCGCTCGACGTCGGTGTCGGTCTTCGACTCGATGCGATCGAGGGTCTCGCGGAAGGCCTTCTCGTCGCCGAGTTCGAGGCGAAAGACCGGCACCGGGCCGAGCCCGTACAGGGCGTAGTGGGCGTCGAGCGTCAGACCGAGCTCGCGCAGCCCCTCGGGATCGGTCTTGCCCTCGAGTTCTTCGGCGATGGCGACCAGCGGCTCGGGAGCGGCCGTCCCGTCGGCGGTCAGCCGGTCGGCGAGCCCTCCCCACGGCGACTCGCCCTCGTCGGCGAGCATCTCGCGGACGAGTTGTTCGGGATACGGCTCGAGACCCGTGTACACGTAGAAGGTGTCGGCCGGGATTTCCTCGAAAAAGGTCGGGCCGGGGCGCTTTTCGTCGGTGAGTGATTCGTCGGCCTTGCGCGTCGAGCCGGTCTCACATCCGGCCGCAAGGGCGACGAGAAACAACAAAAAGATCGAGCAGAGACGGCGCATGGAGACTCTCGGCGACTGCGGCAACCGGAAACGATCGCGGAGGCGTCAGCTTAGTGCAGCGAGACCGGAACGCCAACCGCGCTCGAGACGCTCGAACGAGACGCGAAGATGCCGGCCCCACCGGAATTCGCCGTGCCCGGCGGTCGTGCCGATCCGCGCGGCGGGCACACCGTGGGCCTCGGCGGCTTCTCGAAGGGCGTCGGCCCGCCCGGGCGCCGCCGAGACGACGATCCGCGAGGGGCTCTCGCTGAAGAGATACCGGTCGGGGCGGGCCGGCGGGTCGACCTCGAGCGTCAACCCGATCTCCCGGTAGGTCGCCATGAAGCCCGATTCGGCCAAGGCGACGCCCAGGCCCCCCTCCGAGCAGTCGTGGGCACTCGCCACGAGGCCGTCGGCGATCAGCTCGCGGACGAGCGCCTGGACGGCCCGTTCGCCGTCGAGATCGAGCGCCGGCGCGGCATCGCCGATCCCGCCGGTGCGCTCCCACAGGTACGCCGAGCCGCCGAGATCCGACGGGTCGGTCTCGCCGAGAAGCCACACCTCGTGGCCGGGCGCCTTGAAGCCGCCGGTACAGTAATGCTCGGCGTTGTGTTCGTCGCCGGCCGGCGGATCGTCGAATCGGCCGACCATCGCGACGGTCGGCGTCGGGTAGATGTTCCCCGCGTCGGTCGCGTTGTAGAGGCTGACGTTGCCGCTGACGACGGGGGCGTCGAATGCCTCGCACGCCTCGCCCATCCCTTCGACCGCTTCTTTGAACTGCCACATGATCTCGGGATCTTCGGGATTGCCGAAATTCAGGCAGTCGGTGGTGCCGACCGGCGTAGCGCCGACACAACTGAGGTTGCGCGCCGCCTCGGCGACGGCGAGCCTCGCGCCTTCGCGCGGATCGAGATAACAGTAGCGGCTGTTGCAATCGGAGGTGATCGCAAAGGCCCGGCCGGTCTCCGGCAGGCGCAGCACCGCCGCATCGCCCTGCCCCGGTCGCACGACGGTCCCGACGCCGACCATGTGGTCGTATTGCTCGAAGACCTCGCGCCTCGAGCAGATATTCGGGCTGGCGAGCAGATCGGCGAAGGCCCCGGCGAGCTCGGTGGGCTCGTCGACCGCCGGCGCCTCCAGATCGTCGAGGTACGCCGGCCGCTCGGTCGGCCGGTCGTAGGCCGGCGCATCGGAGGTCAACAGACCGACATCCAGGTCGACGACCTGCTCGCCCGCCTCGACCACCTCGACGCGCTCCCCGTCGACGACCTCGCCGATCTCGGCCCACTCCAGCTCCCAGTGGTCGAAGACCTCGGTCAGCTCGTCTTCTTTGCCCTCCTCGACGACCACCAGCATCCGCTCCTGGCTCTCGCTCAGCAGAAACTCGTAGGCGCCCATCCCCTCCTCGCGGGCCGGAATGCGGTCGACGTCGATCCGGAGGCCCACCCCGCCCCGGTCCGCCATCTCGACCGCCGAGCTCGTCAGCCCCGCCGCCCCCATGTCCTGGATGCCGACCACGGCGTCGGTCTCCATCAACTCGAGGCAGGCCTCGATCAGGAGCTTCTCGCGGAAGGGGTCGCCGACCTGGACCGCCGGGCGCTTTTCGTCGTCCTCCTCGGAGAACTCCTCGCTCGCCATCGTCGCCCCGTGGATGCCGTCGCGACCGGTCGCCGCCCCGACGTAATAGACGGGATTGCCGACGCCGCTGGCCTCGGCCCGAAAGATCTCGTCGGCCTCGCAGACCCCGACGGCAAAGCAGTTGACCAGGATGTTCTGGTCGTAGGCCGGCTCGAAATACAGCTCGCCGCCGACGGTCGGCACCCCGACGCAGTTGCCGTACTCGGCGATGCCGTCGACGACGCCGTGAAAAAGATACGGCGTGCGCTCGAAGTCCGGCGAGCCGAACCGCAGGCTGTCGAGCAGCCCGACCGGCCGGGCGCCCATCGTAAAGACGTCGCGCAAGATCCCGCCGATGCCCGTCGCCGCCCCCTGGTGGGGTTCGATGTAGCTCGGGTGATTGTGGCTCTCGATCTTGAAGACCGCCGCCGTCCCGCTGCCGATGTCGACGGCGCCGGCGTTCTCGCCGGGCCCCTGGACGACGTTCGGGCCGGAGCTCGGCAGCTTGCGCAGGTGGACCTTCGAGCTTTTGTACGAGCAGTGCTCGCTCCACATCGCGCTGACGACCCCGACCTCCGGGACCGACGGGTCGCGGCCGAGCGCATCGAGGAGGTGCTCGTACTCCTCGTCGCTCATGCCGCCCTCGCGAGCGAGTTGGCGTTTGTCGACGTTGCTCATGATCTGGTGGGGGTGGAGAGCGTGGAAGTCATCGGAGAGGGCGCGCCAAAAATCGGCGGGCCGAATCAGGCCGCATACTCGAGAGCCGACTCGAACAGGCGCAATCCGTCGGTGCCGCCCAGCACCGGCTCGCTGGCGCGCTCCGGGTGGGGCATCATCCCGACGACGTTGCCCCGCTCGTTGCAGATGCCCGCGATGTTGCCGACCGACCCGTTGGGGTTGACCTCCGGCGAGACCTCTCCGTCGGCGTCGCAGTACCGGAAAACGACGCGGTCGTCGTCGAACAACTCGCGGCGACCCGCCTCGTCGATGTAGTAGTTGCCCTCGGCGTGCGCAATCGGCATCTCGACCACCTCGCCGGCCTCCAGCCCGGAGCTGACCGCCGAGCCGGTCGTCTCGCAGCGGATGTGCGTGTCGCGGCAGACGAAATGCAGGCAGTCGTTGCGCAGCATCGCTCCCGGCAGCATCTCACACTCCAGAAGCACCTGGAAGCCGTTGCAGATGCCGACCACCGGGCCGCCCCGCCCGGCGAAGGCGCGCACCGACTCCATCACCGGACTCATCTTCGCGATCGCCCCGGTCCGCAGATAGTCTCCGTACGAAAACCCACCCGGCAGCACCACCCCGTCGAGATCGGGAAGCTCCCCGTCGCGGTGCCACACCCAGACGGCCTCCTCGCCGAGCACCCGCTCGACGACGTGGTAACAGTCCCGGTCACAGTTCGACCCGGGAAACACGACGATTCCAATGCGCATCGTCTCTCACTCGCTCGGTTCGGATTCGTGGTCGTCGTCGCTCGCCGGTTACTCGTCGAGAAACTCGACCGTGTAGCGCTCGATGACCGGATTGACGAGAAACTCGCTGCAGATCCGATCGATCCGCTCGCGAATCTCGTCGCGGTCCTCGGAGTCGAATTGCATCTCGACGATCTTGCCGACCCGCACCGACTCGACGTCCTCGTGGCCGAGGCGCTCGACGCCGGCCTGGATCGTCTCGCCCTCCGGATCGAACACGGAGGGTTTGTTGCGAATCTCGACTTTGACTCGTGTCATGGCTTCTCCTGGCGGCTCGTCCGGCGGCAGTGTCACAACGTTCCGATTGGCCCCCGCCGATCGTTCTCAGACCTCGACGCCGAGGCGATCGGCGACCTCCTCGTACGCCTCGACCAGGTCGCCGATCTCCTTGCGGAAGACGTCCTTGTCGAGGATCCGGTCGGTCCCCTGCTCCCAGATCCGGGAGGTGTCGGGGCTGATCTCGTCGCCGAGCACCAGCTCGCCGTCGGCGTTGTAGCCGAACTCCATCTTGAAGTCGACGAGCGACAGGCCCGCCTGCTCGAAGACGCCCTGCAAAACGTCGTTGACCGCCAGGGCGTCGCGCTTGATGCGGGCCAGTTCGTCCGGGGGACACAGGTCGAGAAACCGGATGTGCGTGTCGGCGAGGATCGGGTCGCCGAGATCGTCTTTTTTATAGAAGGTCTCGACGATCGGCGGCTCGATCGGATTCCCCTCCGGCAGACCGATCCGCCCCTGGAGGCTCCCGGCGACCCGGTTGCGCACCACGATCTCGAGGGGCACGATCTCGAGGCGTTCGACGAGCATGTCGGTCGCATCGAGGCGCTCGCGGTAGTGCGTCCGGACGCCGGCCTCCTCGAGACGCTCGAACAGATGCGACGAGATCGCACAGTTGAGCCGGCCCTTGCCGTCGAACTGCGCGAACTTCTCGCCGTTGAAGGCCGTCGCATCGTCCTTGAATCGCTGGACGAGGGCCTCGGACTCGTCGCCGCGCTCGATCAGATACTTCGCCTTCCCTTCGTAGATGACGTCGCCCATGAGAACTCCTGGCGGGGGTGAATCGCGGTGGATGTCGGCCCCGGACGAGCCCGGGAGGCCGACTCGCCCTCGAGTTCGATTCACTCGAAGACGCGCTCGAAGATGTCGGGGATGTGCCGCAGTGCGTCGTCGAGATCGAAGCACCGCTCGATCGTCTCCTCGGACAGCTCCGAGGTGATGGCCTCGTCGTGGCGAACCAGCTCCCGAAAGTCAAGGTCGTCTTCGAACGCCTCGAGGGCGACGCTCTGGACTCGCTCGTACGCCTCGTCGCGCGAGAGACCGGCACGCACCAGCGCCAGCATGACGCGCTGGCTGAAGACCAGTCCGTTTTGCTGCTCGAGGTTCTCGCGCATCCGGTCCGGGTAGACGACCAGCTCGTCGATGATCTTCGTCATGCGCACGAGCGAAAAATCGAGCAGCGTCGTCGAGTCCGGGGCAATCGTCCGTTCGACCGACGAGTGGCTGATGTCGCGCTCGTGCCACAGGGCGACGTTCTCGAGCGCCGGCCCGATGTAGCCGCGAATCGTCCGTGCCTGGCCGGTAACGTTTTCGCTGAGGACCGGATTCCGTTTGTGGGGCATCGAGCTGCTGCCCTTCTGACCCTCGCGGAACTTCTCCTCGGCTTCGCCGACCTCGGTGCGCTGCAGATGCCGGACTTCGGTCGCGAATTTCTCGAGGCTCGAAGCGACGACGCCGAGCGTCGAGACGAACTCGGCGTGGCGGTCGCGCTGGATGATCTGGCTGCTGACGGCCGCCGGCTCGAGATCGAGTTCCGCACAGGCGGTCGCCTCGACTTCGGGCGGGACGTTGCCGAAGGTCCCGACCGAGCCCGAGATTTTGCCGACCGCGATCTCGCCGCGAGCCTGCTCGAGGCGCCGCCGGTTGCGCTGCATCTCGCGATACCAGATCGCGAAGGTGTGGCCGAGGGTCGTCGGCTCGGCGTGGATCCCGTGGCTGCGGCCGACGCGGGGCGTCGTCTCGAATTCCCGCGCCCGACGCTCGAGGACCTCGAGCATCTCGTCGACATCCTCGAGCAACCGGTCGGAGGCCTCGCGCAGACGCAGCGCAAAGGCGGTATCGAGGATGTCGGAGCTGGTCAGCCCGAAGTGCACCCAGCGGCCGTGCTCCGGCCCGACCGTCTCCTCGATCGAGTCGACGAACGCCGCGACGTCATGGCGGGTGACCTGTTCGATCTCCTTGATTCGCTCGACGTCGACGACCGCCTGGTCGCGAACCGCCTCGACCGTCTCGCGGGGGACGGTGCCCTGTTCGGCCCAGCCCTCGAGCGCCGCGATCTCGACCTCGAGCCAGGTTTCGAACTTGCGTCGATCCGACCAAAGCCGCGCCATCGGCGGGCGGGTATACCTCTCTAGCACGTCGACTCCTTTTCGATGGGTGGGGGTGAAGACGACGGGACGAGCCCCCCGCCGCCTGCGGCGGTCCCGACGGCCCGTTCCCGACGTGGCGGCGTGTAACGCCCGAAGCCGAAAGACGAAAGGCCCCGATCTGGAGAGAGCCGGGAGATTCCGCGGGTCACTCGGGATCGGCGCAGCAGCGAAACCCGACGGTCCGACTCGCCGTGCCCGGGCTCTTCGAGGAGGAATAACGGCAGTTGGCGACGTCGGGACCCCCGCCGAATCCGCCACCGACGATCTTTTGCTCTTTGACCCACTCGAGGACGTTGCCGACCATGTCGTAGGCACCGGTCCAGCTTCGACACTCCTGGAATTCGCCCGACGGCGCCAGGGTGCGCGGGAATCCGGCTTCGTCCTGGGTATTGCACTTCGACGGGTCCCACTCCCGACCGTACGGATACTTCACTCCGCACGATCGCCGCCATTCGTCGAGCTCGCACAGCCGCTTGCCGTTGCTCTGGCACTCGGACTTGGCCTCGAACCAGGTCGCATTGTTCATCGGCGTCTGGTTGCGGCCGGGATACTCGAAGCGATCGATACAGAAGTTGCCGCGGTCCCACTGCACCAGAGCCATGCCGTCCGGGCAATCGGTTCCCTCGTTTTGCTCGGAGGCCTCCTCCTGGCCGCCGCCGGAGCGTCCGCTGGCGGTTCCCGCACTCTCGGACTCGGCCGACGCGCGACCGCCCTGCGAGCCGCCGCCGGCTCGGTCGCCGCCTCCCCCCGCCTGCTCTTGCTCGCGTTGTTGTTCCTCTTCGTTTCGCTTCTCGGCGAGCGCCTCGGCCTGGCTTTCGGCCTCGTCGCCGGCAGCCGATACGGCTTCGTCGACTCCGCCGGCCCCTTCATCGACCGCCGCGGCCAACGCCTCGTCGCTCGGCCCGTCGTCTCTCTCCTCTTCGCTCTCCTCTTCGGTCTCGTCTTCGGTTTCGTCTTCGGCGGCGGTCGCCTGTTTGGACTCGTCGGAGATGTCGACGACCTCCTCACCCTCCTCGGGCGACGACATCGCAAACCAGCCCAGCCCGGCGACGGCCAGCACGATCAATCCCGCACCGATGGCGAGTCCCGCCGAACTGCCCTCCTCGTCGCCGCCTCGCTTCTCGGAGGGCCGACCGCTCGCCCGGGCCTCGCTGGCCGGCTCGTGCTCGGTCGTCGGCTCCTCGGCCCCGGCCGGCTCTCCCGACTCGCCGGCGTCGGGACCGGCGTCCTCGTGCGATCCCGGCTTCGGCGGGGCCGGATACTCACTTCGATCGACCTCGTTGGTCGGCGGCAACTGCTCGTCCTCTCCCCCGGTGCCGGTCGTTCGCTCGTAGTCCTCGGTGGCGATGGCGTCTTCGGGAAACTCGCCGAATCCCGGTCGCTCTTCGCGACGCGTCGTCTCCGGCTCTCCGGACGGCCCGGGGGGCGGTTCGGCCGGCGGCGCCGGGGCGCTCGGCCCCTGGTCGAGCAGTTGGCCGGTGTCGACCAGCGTCGAAAAATCCTCGCTCAGTGCCTCGACCGTCGGATACCGCTCGGCCGGGTCGAACGCCGTCGCACGACGACACAGAGCGTCGACCGCCGAGTCCCCCCGGGCCGACACCTCGTCCGAGCCCGGCGTGTAGTCCGGCCCGAAGTGCATCTCGCCGATGATCATCCCCAGACTGTACACGTCGCAGCGCACGTCCGCCGCCTCGGCCGAGGTATGCAGTTCGGGCGCCAGATATTTGCTGTCTTCGAGCCGATCGGTGAACTTCTCGCCAGGAATCGCCGCCAGCATGTAGCCGTCGGTGAGCTTCAACAGGTCGGGCAAAAAGAAGATGTTGGTCGGCTTGAGGTCGCCGTTGGGAAACTCGCGGCCGATATGCTGCAGCGCCAGGGTCACCTGCGTGACGACCGGTTCCAGCTCCTCGAGGCCGAACCGCTCGCCTTTGTTCTCGCGCAGCTCCAGGGTCTTTTTCAGGGTCAGCCCCTCGAGATACTGCATCGAAATCCACGGGTGTCCCTCGTGGACCCCGCTGTCGTGGATCCGCACCACGTTCTTTTGGGTCATCGCCCGCGCCGAGCGGGTCGCCGCCAGGAACGTCTCGCGTTCGGGCGGCGAGTCGACGAGGCCGTCGTCGAGGATCTTGAGGGCGACGTCGGTCTCGATCACCGAATCTCTCGCCCGATATACCTCCCCGAAAGGGCCTTCGTCGACGAGTTCCTCGATCTCGAAACGCTCGGCGACCGTCTCGCCGGCGGCGAATCTCTGGGCGTCCGGGTCGACCGCCTTGATCTGGCGCGACATCTCCCGCAGCCCTTCGGTCTTCCCCTCCAATCCCTCGAGCTCCCGCTCGAGCCCCTCCCCGCAATTCGAACAGGTCTGGTCATCACCCGAGACCGGGCTTCCGCACTTCGGACAAACCACGCTCGACTCTCCTTTGGACCGTGTGACAACTGGTCGGCAGCCATCCGCTGCGCTCGCACCGGGCGAGGTCGCGCACCGGGCCCGCCGCCAAACGACGAATCACCGGGATCAGCGGCACCGCCGGAACCTCGAATCAACCACCCGAACGATGCGGACCACGGTCGACGTGCCTTAGCAAATCACCCTATCGCGCGCAACCGGGACCGGCTGGCGGTCGGGACGCTGCGGACAACGCATCCACCCGCACCGACATTTCCTGCGGGCGGCTACAGTTCCCGCGGAGGGAGTCCACCGGACTCCTCGCTCGACTCCGAGGAACTCCCGGAGCCGTCCGGGCCGCGGGGCGCGTCGTGTTGATCGTCGGACGGCGCGGAAGCCGAACCACCTTCGTTTTGCTCGGGATCCCCGTCTGTTTCGTCCGGATCGCCAGGCTCGCGTTCGGCCTCCTCCGAGGTCTGCTCCGCCGCCGGGGGCGACTCCTGCTGCTTCGAGGGCGGCTCGGGGGTCGGCGCCTCGGCCTCGCCCGACGGCTCGTCTACCTCGGAATCGGCCGACTCGGTCCCGGCCTTCTCGGGCCTATCGCCGCCAGACGCCTCGGCGCCCGATTCGGACGCCTCCGAGCCTTGTTCCGGGGCGCCGGCGGCCGCAGATTCAGCCTCCCCGGCCCGGTCGTCGGCCGCGGGTTCCGCCGCTCGGCTCTCCTCGGCCGATCGACCGGCCGACTTGTCGGCCCCTCCGGCCGCCGGGGCGCGCTTTTGATCTCCCGAGTCCGACGTGCGACACCCCTCGACCCGCTCGCCGACCCAGCCCGCCACCTCGGGGGCGACCGACGCGAGTCTCCCCCCGATCTTCTCGGCTCGGGCGCACTCCCCGTCGACGGCGGCAACGAATTCGTCCCGCCTCCCCTCCACCTTCTCGAGCCGCTCCCGGGTCGTCTCGCTCAAGGTCGCGAAACTCTCGCTCGTCCCCGAGTCGGGCGCCGCCTCCAGCGCCTCACGGTAGGTCCGACGCGCCTGCGAGACGGTCGCCTCGTCGAGCCAGACGTGCGCCTCCGAGAGTCGGCGGCGCGCCCGCCGCTCGTCAGCTCCGATCTGCGCCGCCCCCCCACCGGCCGCCGCCTTCCCGCCCGTCTGAGCGCCGGGATCCGACCAGACCTGCCAGCCGACAATCCCGGCGGTCAGGACCACCGCGACGGCGGCCCCGACCGCCGGCATCACCCCGCGATCCGGAGTCGGCAGCTGGAACGGCTCCGGCGTCTTCTCCCGGATCGCATCGACCGTCTCGAAGTTGCGGCCGAGCTCGAATCCCTCCTCGTCGCCCGCCTCGAGGTCGGCCAGTTCCCCGGCCAACGGTGTCTCGGCGCGCCCGTCGACGACATCGGCCGCCGACGGCCGCCGCCGAATCGACGGCTCCTCCCTCGCGTCGACGACGTCGGTCAACTGAATCGTGCCCAGGTCGTTCTCGGAGCCTCCTTCCCGCCCGCCGGCGGCCCGACTCGATCCCGCCGCGCCAATCCGCTCGCGGGCCGCCTCCAGGGCGTCGCACAGATGCTCGGCGTCTTCGAACCGGTCCTCGCGCGATTTCTGCAGACAACGCTCGATCACCCGCTCGATCGGCTCCGGCACTCCGCCCTCGTCGACGACCGAGGAAGGATTCGGCGGCGTCTCGTTGATCTGTTGTTCGAGCACGGAAAACTGGCTGTCGGCCTGGAAGGGAAGCTGGCCGGTCGAGGTGTAAAACAAGATGATGCCGAGGGCGTACAGGTCCGAGCGCGGGTCGGCGGTCTTGCCCTCCGCCTGCTCCGGCGACATGAATTCCGGCGTCCCGAACACCGAGCCGGTCTTCGTCAGCTCCGCCCGTTCGTCGTCGACGATCTTGGCGATCCCGAAGTCCAGCACCTTCACCACATAGCGGTCCCGGCTCGCCGGCATCAACATGATGTTGTCCGGCTTCAGATCGCGATGGATCACTCCCTCCTGATGCGCCGCGCCGAGTACCTCGCAGCACTGGCTGGTGACCGACAGCGCCTTCGACGGCTCGAGGGGTCCGTGCTCGGAGATCGCGTCGGTCAGCGAAATCCCCTCGACGTACTCGGTGATGATGTACAACGCCCCGTCGTCGTGCTGGCCGTAATCGAGCAGCGTCACCGCGTTCGGGTGATTGACCCGGCAGTACGAGCGCGCTTCGTTCAAAAAGCGCATGATGATCTGCTCGTTCGCACTGTATTGCTGGCTGAGAAACTTGACGGCGACCCGCTGGTCGAGCGGTTCGTTGATCCCGAGATACACTTCGCCCATCCCGCCCGACCCGATCTGTTCGACGAGCTTGTATTTCCCGGCGACGACCTCCCCGAGATACGAATCCCGCACCGACCGGATCGGCACCAGGGGCGCCCCGCACTCCGGGCAGCCGTTGCCCGCCGGACGCGCCGTCATGCAACGCTTGCAGATGTGGACGACCTCCCGGTCGCCCTCTCCGTCGTCTCCGGTCGAGACGCTCGGCGAAGAGGTAGGCGCCGAATGGATCGACGAGTCGTCGCGCTCGAAGGCCCGCGAGGTGGCCTGCTCGTCCGTGATCGGCCTGTCGGAAGCCACGGTGATCTCCTGTCGTCTGAACATCCGTGTTGACGACGGCTGGGGGACTCTCCGCCGCCATTCTTGCACGGATGCGCCGGATTGCAAATTTGGCGTCGACCCTCCGGGCGTACACATCTCGCCCGGTCTGTGCTAAGCGACCCTACCGTCGCCATCGCGAATCGATTCATCCATCTCGGCGGACGTATGTCTGAAAAAAAATTCGTCACCGACCTGGTCGAAGACGAGTATGTGCAGTCGACGTTTCTGGTCACCGACAAACAACTGCGCACGACGCGCCACGGGGATCCGTATCTGTCGCTTACCCTGGCGGATCGTACCGGAGCGATCGACGGGCGCATCTGGGACGAGGTAGAGGTGATGAACGGGCGCTTCGAGGCCAGCGACTTCGTGGTCGTTCGCGCCCAGGTCTCGACCTTCAACGACGAACGTCAGCTCAACGTCGACGACATCCAGCGGGTCGACGAGGAGGAGCTCGAGCTGCGCGAATACCTCCCCCACTCGCAGTGGGACGGCGAGGCGATGTTCCGCCAGCTCGCCGACCTGGTCGACTCCCACGTCCGAAGCGAGGTGATTCGGCGGTTTCTCGACGAGCTCTTCGCCGACGAGCAGCTGACGGCGAATTTCAAGCGGGCGCCCGCCGCCAAGTCCAACCACCACGAGTACTTCGGCGGGCTGCTCGAGCACTGCCTGTCGATGAGCCGGCTCGCCGTCTCGATGACCCACCACTACGCCCATTATTATCCGGGCCGGCTCGACCAGGATCTCGTCGTCGCCGGCTGCATCCTCCACGACATCGGCAAACTCGACGAGCTGGCCTACGAGCGGGCCGTCGAGTACACCACCGAGGGCAAACTCGTCGGCCACATCACCGGCGGCGTCGAGCTGGTCAACGAGGTCGCCGAACGCATGGAGCCGGGCCCTCCGGAAGACCTCCTCCAGCAGTTGAAACACCTGATCTTGAGCCATCACGGTCATCGCAAATACGGCTCGCCGGTCGAACCGCGCACGCCGGAGGCGATGCTCCTGCACCAGATCGACATGATCGACAGCCGCATGAACCTGTACGTCTCGCACCTCGAAGAGCACCGAAACGGCGCGAGCGGCGACGAAGCTTGGACCGCCTACCACCGGACACTCGAATCCGACGTGTACGCCGGACCCGACGAAACGCCCGCCTGGGCCGACCCGATCCGCCCCGACCCCGAGGAGCTGCCCGGGCCGGGCCTCGAGCCCGACGACGATTCCCCGGACGAAGACGCCGAAGGGGATGACTCCGAGACGATGGATTTGTTCGGCCAGTGACGTATCTTTCGAATCTTCGGGGACGTGCGCCGACCCGGAGGCGCTCGCATTCGAACCGAACGGAGACTGCCATGGGTATTCTCGACCGACTCAATCGGCTGATACGCTCCAATCTCGGCGACGCCCTCGAGGGTGGAGGTCGCGGCTCGTTTCGCTCCGCCCTGAAGGAGATGGAATCGAGCCTGCGCGAGGCGAGACGCCAGCAAGCCGAGATGCGGCGCGACGAGCGCGACCTGATCGAGGCGGTCCGCGAGGCGCGAGACTCGGCCGACAAATGGGAGGAGCGCGCGATGCTCGCCCTGCAAAACGACGACGAAGACCTGGCACGCGAGGCACTCAAAGAGAAGAATCAGGCGCTTCGCAAATCCGATCGGCTGCGCGAGGAGCTGCGCGATCATCGCTCTCACATGGAGGACATCGAGGCCTCCCTCGAAGCTCTCGAGATGAAGCTCCAGGGCCAGAAGCGGCGGCTGAAGGAGGCGAGCTCCCGGGGAGACCCCCCGTCTCGGTCGGGGGGACGGAGCGATCGCGAAGAGCGCGAACGGCGCTGGAAGGAACGGGCGGCACGGCGAGACTCCGGCGACCGATCGGCGGACGTGCCTCAGGAGCCGCCGACCGAACACGATGACGTCTTCGACACGGACGACGAATTCGAGACGTTCGACCGGATGGCCGGCAAGATCGGCGCGATGGAGGCCGAAATCGAGGCGATGCGCGAACTGTCGAGTGACGAATACGGCGGGTCCCGGCGCAGCCGCCTGGAGCAAATCTTTCGGAAGATGGAGGAACAGTCGGGCGGGCGGGGGCGAGGCCGCCGGGGCGACGACGATCCCGGCGACCGATCGTCACGGGACGACGATCTCGCCGGCAAGAAACAACGAATGGACCGGCTCTCGGAACTCAAAGACAAATTCGGCGACGGAGATGACGACAGCGAGTGATCTCCGCAGCGAGAACTCCGGCTAACGGTCCCCACCGCTGTCCACGAAGATCGCTTCACTCATTCCCTCCGCCCCCCGACCCTCCTGGCCGTCTCCCGGGCCGCCGGCGCCCCCCTGGCCGGCCGAGATCTCGCTGTCGGCCGGATCGGTGCTCAACTCGCCCGTCGTGTAAATCCCGAACGACGGACCGCCGGCACCTCCCCCGCCTCGACCACCGCGGCCCCCCTCTCCGCCGGCCCCCCCGTCCCCGCCCGCTCCCGAGCCGTTCACACCGCCGCTTCCACCGGCTCCACCGGCGCCGCCATCCCCGCCGACCCCTCCGTTGCCGCCGGCGCCCCCATCCCCGCCGGCTCCTCCGACGATCGTCGATGCGGCGATCTCGACGTCGCTCTCCACGAGCAACAGCGCGATCGAGGCGCCCCCGG
>CAZRLK010000107.1:0-17619 GCA_964600555.1 uncultured Bradymonadales bacterium | reverse complement strand
CGATTCCGTACGTTTCCCAGACAGATGCAGGGTGGGTGGCACCGTGATCTTTCCGTGATCTTTTGACGCTCGATCGCCGGCCAGGAGGCCGATATACTTGGTGGGAAGCGAGCATCACACGCCGAGGCGCAACGTGAAATTTTTGTGGAACAACTTTGCCGAGCCCCTGTTCTCGACGCTCTTTTTCTCGAGCGCGCTCATCGCGATCGTCGGCACGGGGACCATCGACATCGGAACGGCGAGTACACCCGTGCTCGTGCTTTATTTCGGGGCCATCGGCATGTTCGTGCTCGGGATTGGGGGGCTGACGTATTACTTCGCCGCCGGCGGAGAGGAGGATTCGGATTGACGGTCTGCACCGCCACGGTGCAGCCGACCCGTTCCGCGACGGCGTTCAATCCCGCGAGACAAACGGCCCGCTCGATGTTATTCTCACCGCCACACTCAACGCCGAATGTGTCGTCGAGCGATTTTCGGAACGACGCCATCCGAAAGCCTCGGGGAGCGAACATGCAGATAGTCACGTACTACCCGGTCGATGCCCTGGCGATGGCCGCCGCGCTCCTCACATCGGCTACCGTCGTCGCCGGCTGCAGCGAGGAGCGAGCACCCGACCCCGAGGCCGTCCCCTCCTCGCGCGTCGACCGGGAAACCCCGCCGCAGCGAGCGGGGGAGCGTCGGACGCTCCGCAACGCCCGGGAGCGGCGCGGGACGGCGGTGCTGCGCGCGCGGCGTCGGGCCCGGGATCTCTCCGAAAAGATCGCGCCGGGCGTGTACGGCGGCTCCTCGCACACCTGTCACCTCGACGAAGACGGCAGCGTCACCTGCTGGGGCCTCGCTTATCGAGACATCGGCCACCG
Source organism: uncultured Bradymonadales bacterium (assembly GCA_964600555.1). Lineage (GTDB taxonomy): Bacteria > Myxococcota_A > Bradymonadia > Bradymonadales > Bradymonadaceae > CAJXPB01. The sequence continues at coordinate 16,759 of CAZRLK010000107.1, read as the reverse complement.
GGCACCTCTCGAACCTCCCGCCGTCGACTTCCAGCAGATCTCGACCGGCGGCGACCACGTCTGCGGGATCGTCCTCCGGTCCCACGACGAGTGCCGCCGCTACGAGCATCTTCCCGTCGTCCTCGGCGGCCGCTGCGAGCACGAGCGCGGCGAACTCCTGTGCTGGGGAGCCGACCCGGATGGGGAGTCCGACGCGCCGGCAGGACAATTCGAGCAGGTCAGTGCCGGCGACGAACACACATGCGCGATTCCCGCCGGTGGACGCCCGGTCGAATGCTGGGGGCGCGACCAGCACGGCCAGGCGAGTCCGCCGGTCCGGACCTTCCGGCAGGTGGCCGCCGGCGCCGACCACACCTGCGGGCTGACCGCCGAGGGAGAGACGATCTGCTGGGGGGCGAACGACGACCGCCAGCTCGACGCCCCGTCGACGCGATTCGCACGCATCAGCGCCGGCCGCGATCACACCTGCGGCCGAACCGCCGACGGGCGGGTCGAGTGCTGGGGGATGAACGAGGCCGGGAAGGCCTCCGCGCCGCCGGGCGAATTCGAGCAGGTCTCCGCCGGTTATCTCCACACCTGCGGCCTGCGAATAGACGGCGAGGTGACCTGCTGGGGCAGCAACGAGGGCGACGTCCGCTGCAACGGCGACGAGGCCGGCGGCCAGGTCGAACCGCCGTCGGGCCGGTTTGCAGATGTCACCGCCGGTGGCAGCCACAGTTGTGGTCTGGTGGTGGAGACCGGGGAGGTGGTCTGCTGGGGCGACGACATGTATGGAGAGACGGTGCCGCCGGAGCCGATCGGCGAGTCGGCCAGCGAATCGATCGATCGGACCGTGCGGGAGGTCCGGCAGGCGCGGAATTAGCTCGAGGTCGGCCTGCAGGTCGTTCTCGTTGTTGTTTTCGGGTTGGAGATAGCCCCGAGGCTCGTTTCGGGGAACACTCTACGATGAATCCTCGAGGAAGGGAGCATCGATGACACCGGTCTTTTTGATGAGTCCCCCGCGCAACGACTGGGGCGTGCAGGGGCAGGCGAACTTCCGGTCGCGGGAAGCGAGCGAGGTCGATCCGTCGCGGGCCAGAGTCGAGTGGACGAGCCTGGCCGACGCGATCGTCGATGCCGGCGGGGAAGTACTGGTCTGCCCGCCGAATCCGCGGCGGCGGTTGACGGGGATGATCTACACCGCCGAGGCGGGCGACATGTATCTGGCCGCCGGCGAGCCCCGGTTCGTGCTCCCGAATCTCACGCCCGAGCACCGGCGGCTCGAAGCCGACTGGATCGGCGGGTTTTTCGAGGGGCTCGGGATCGCAACCGAGGCGATCGAGGCACGGTGGGAGGGGCAGGGAGACGCCATCCGGGCGCTGCATCCCGACCGGATCGTCCACACCTACGGCGAGGGGTCGGAGGCGCGCTCGGAGGAGGGGGCCTACGGCGAGATCGCCGATCGACTCAGTGACGAGCACGTCGCGATCCGGTTCGAGGCCGATCCGTGGTTTCACGGCAACACGTTCATGAACGTCTATCGGGCCCCCGAGCCGGTCGGGGAGACGCCGGGGGTGTTGCTGATCTGTCCGGACGCCGTCGAGGAGCCCGCCTATCGGTCGCTCCGGGAGTTTCTCCCGGATGTCGAGGTCGCCGAGATCAGCCGCGAAGCGAGCCTCGGCTACGATACCAACTCCCTGCAGGTCGGCGAGACGATTCTGGCGCCGGCCAACCTCTCGGAGACCGCCGCCCGGGCCTTTCGCCGGCTCGGCCTCAAAGTCGTCAACATCGAACTCGGCGAGCTTTTCGGCAAGGGCGGCGGCGCCCCGGTATGCCTGACGAACCGCCTGTGGCACCTGCGCCCCGGGGATCTCCCGGAGCACGCGCTGTGGTCGGAGAGGCCGCATCTCGGCGAACACACCGTGAGTGAGTAAGTCGGGCTGTTCACTCATTCACGATCTCCCCCCACCCTGCCGGCACCAACTCCTCGAGCGCATATACCACGAACTCCGGATTCAGCAGATCCCGTTTGTTGTACTCGAGCGGCTCGCCCCCGGCCCGGTCCACCCCTGCACCGGCCTGTTCGGCAACGCAGTGGGCGGCGGCGGTGTCCCACTCCATCGTCGGGCCGAGGCGCGGGTACAGCTGGGCGGAATCCTCAGCGACCATGCAGAGCTTCAGCGAGCTGCCCTTCGGCAGCAGTTCGACCTCGTAGCGCTCCTCGAGCCGTTCGACGAACGCCTCGGTCGTCTCCCGCATGTGCGAGCGGCTGACGACGACGGTGACCACCTCGGGGACCTCGCCGGCGACCTCGAGCATGTCGACCTCTCCGTCGCCGACGCGCTTGAACGCCCCCAGGCCCTGGGCCGCGAAATAGGTCACCTCGAGCGCCGGGGCGTAGACGACGCCGAGCGTCGGCCGTCCCTGCTCGACGAGTCCGATGTTGACGGTGAACTCGTCGTTTTGTTTCAGAAACTCCTTGGTCCCGTCGAGCGGATCGACGCACCAGCTTCGAGTCCACTGGCGGCGCTCCTCGTAGCCGGCCTGCTCGGATTCCTCCGACAGGATCGGAAGCTCGGGCTCGAGCTCGGCCAGGCCCTCTTCGATGATTCGGTTCGCCGCCAGATCGGCCTTCGTCAGCGGGGAGTCGTCCTCTTTGTACTCCGCCTCGGCGTCGGCGTAGTACTCCAGCGTCGCCTCGCCGGCCTCCTCGGCGATGTCCGAGACCCCTCCGAGCCATTCGCGCAGTTGGTCGTTCGAAAACGACGTCGACATGATCCTCTCCTCGATCGTGGGATGAATGGGCGTCGCGCGCCGATTGTCATAGCAAACCCACCGCAAAACCAGAAAGCCGCAATGGGCGCTCCTCCGCGGCGTGCCGGGGTGCGAGTTGTCGGGTACCGCCTCCCCCGAATTACGTCCAACCCCAGATCTGCCAACCAACTGGCCGGCGAGCCGACCTCGTCGCATTCTCATACCTGCTGGCTCAATCAGTGCTTTCGGTCCGCCCCTCCCGTGTGGTATGCGAGCGGGCGCAGGTGCCTCGGGAGGACAGCGAGATACGCTCGCTGGCCGTACTGCCTCGAGCGACGACCGGGGTGCACCTGTTCGTCTTTACACTCGCTCACTGGAGGTAAGACACCATGTCGCAACCACTCAATCGTGTCCTCGAACGTGAAAAAAGTGCCTACAAGAATGCCAAATACGACCTGAAGTCGTTGAAAAAACGCGCCAAAAAGGATCGCCTCGATCCCGAAAGCGTCTACGACGAATTGCGCGACCTGCGCGACGAGATCGGCGAGGCGATCGACCTGCTCGCCACCCGCGAGTGGGGCGATGCCCGTACCCGCGGCGACGTCGTCGTCGACGGCGAAGCGATCCTCGAGGACGTGCCGGTCCGGTTTCTGGTCGTGCTCGAAAAACACCTCAAGCGCATTCGCAAGGTCTTGTCCAAGACCCGGGACGTGCGCGACAATGAAAAGGTCGACCGTTTCGCCAACCGCGTCGAGAAGTTGTTCATGGCGGTGCGCACCGCCCGCCAGGAGACGAATCTGACTCGCGTGGACGAAGTCGACGTCTCCGGCCAGATCTTCGGTTACCTGTTCGACGAGGAGGCCGTGGCCGGCGATTCGGACACCCGGGTCGACCGGCGCTGAGCCCCCCTGGCCGCACCCCGAGGCGCGGGCGGAGGATCGTCTCCGCCCGCGCCGTCTTCGAGCCTTCTGCTCGTGCTCGTCCCCGCACGCTCCCCCGGCGCCCCGACTCGCTGATGGCCCCCGACGAACCCGACCGCGACGATCCGCCCGACGACGAAATTCGCGAGTTGCTCCGGGAGACGGCTCGCCAGCGTCGCTGGAACGGCCTGAAGTTCATCGGCGCCGGCCTCGCCTCCGCGGCCCTCGCGCACGGTCTGTTCTGGCTGATCGGCTCGGTCGACGATCTGGGAGGCGTCGAGCGCACCGTCGTCCTCGTGGTCGGCTACGGAGGCTATTTCCTCGGAGCCCTGGGAGTGCTCTCCGGGCTCGCCCTCTTCGGCAATTCCCTGGTGATGTCGCTTCGCTCGTAGTCGTCCCGCGCCCGATTCCCCTCCCGCTCACTCCGCCCCCTTGCGGGCCCTGGTCGGCTCCTCGACCACCTTGCGGGCAATCGAGGCACTCTCCCGCAGAAAGGCCGCCACGCGGTCGAATTGCTCGTCGGCGCGCACGAGCCGCGAGACGGGCAGCACCGCCCCCACCCACTCGCCGCGATGCCAGAACCCCCGACTCTCGAGCGGTCGTAGCTCCCCGGCCGCCGGCGGCGGATGCGGTGCGACATACCAGTACGGCTCTCCGTAGCTGGCGTCGCCGACCGCCAGACCGTACTCGACGAATTCCCCGCGTCCGAACCGCTTGCGGGGGTCGACCCCCGTGTGAAGGGAGGTCGCCAGATCGTCCGGCCAGGTGCGCACCGGGGTCGAGCTCGGCACCTCGGCCTCGATGGCGACCAGCACGCGGTGGGCGTTGGCGAGATGCCGCGCCAGCTCGGCACAGGCCGGCCAGTGCGCGATCTGAAACGGCTGGCCGGCGTCGACCGGGTGCTCGGGCAACTCGTATTCCGGCCGGGCGCGATCGAGCAGCCGGCCGTCCGTCCCCGTCCGCTCGAGCATCTTCTCGACCCACCGCCAGATCTCGCCGCGCGTCCGTCCGTGGACCGCGAGACCGTCGACCACTCCCCCACCCGGCCCGACGAACACGAGCCTCCCTTCGGCGACGACCAGGCCGAGCGAGACGCCCGTCGACGCCGACTCCTGCGAGAGAAGCGCCCCGAACGAGGCGGAATAGCGCAGACTCCGCTGGGTGCTCTGCGGCCGCGAGCGGCCGAGACTCCGGCCGAGCGCCGCCGGAAATTGCAGCGCCCGGTGCAGCTCCCGGCGCGGCGTACTCAACTGATCGACCGCGATGCGTCCGATACGTTCCCACGCAAGGGTCAGTCCGTCGGCAAACTCCATGAGGTCCTCGCAGCTCAAAGCGACAGCCCCCTCATCGCACCACGGATACGGACTGCACGAGACGACCGTTCTGTGCGACACTTACTGCCGTACGGCGCGACAACTCACCGACCCGCCCCTGCTTCGCACTTCGATGCCTCCGAGACCACCATGCTCCTGCGTCACACCCGCCAGTCGGGCGTCGAATGCCTCACCCAGCAGCACCACGCACACCTGTCGGGGATGCTCGCTCAGGCCTGGGCCCAGTGCCATCTGCACCCGCTGGTCGTCGCTGCCATCGGTCGCCACGACGACCCCTGGCGCGAGGCCGACGCCGATCCGACCTACAACACCGAGACGGGATTGCCTCACGACTTTCTCGACTATCCGCTCGACGACAAGCTCGCGATGTACCGAACCGGCATCGACGCTCTCGAGCGGGTCGACCCGTATCTCGCTTACATGGTCAGCCTCCACTACACGACCTTTGCCGGGACCGAAGATCTCGAACGGCTGCAGACTCCCGAGCGGCGTCGGCGCCAGCGGCTCGAGGCCCGGCTGGACGCCCGGCTCGTCAGCGGCGCAGAGACCGCTCTCGCATGGGTAAAGTTCTTCGACGTCCTGTCGCTGTATCTCTGCCTGACCGGCCCCGACGCCTCGCCCGCCTCGATCCCCTCGTGGCTCGAGGAGACGTCGGCCTGGTCGACGGCGCCGGACGAGACGACGATTGCGCTCGAATGGTCGGACGAAAGGAGCCTCGCGATCGCGCCGTGGCCGTTCGACAAGGCGGTCCTGAGCTTCGATCTGCATCTGCGGCGTCTCCCCGGGCCGACCTCCTCCCGGGAGGCCTTCGCCGAGGCGTGGCGCACGGCCGAGCCGGATCGCCGCCGGGTCGAGCTGACACCGGGATGAGGGTCCCGGCCTCCGGGAGCCGCCGTCGAGGGGGGCGGGCGGATTGCCCTCCGACCCGCCGCGTTTACCCGTTTCGCCGACGACGGCCCCCTCGACCCGACAGGGAGGAGCCCCGCGTCCCCCCGGCGCGCCACCGCCGGACGTTCAGTAGGCGAAGCGCTGCATCATCCGCCCGCCGATCGCCGCCCCGCTGATCAGCGCCGAGGCTCCGAGCGCCAGCATGCCGACCAGACTCAACGTCAGCGCCGGCGCGATATCCGCCAACGCCAGTATCCCGAGCGCCGCCGCTCCGACCCCGACGAACACCTGCGTGCTGGCCGCCGCCGAGACGCTCTCCGAGGCGAACCGCTGCGAAGAGCGCGAGGCCGAGGTCCGCCGGATCGCCACGTCGCGCATCTGGCTGGTCGCCCCCGCCCCGAACATGATCGCACCGCCGAGGGCGATGACCGCGGCCGGGATCAAGACGAGCGGATCGGCGACATTCAACAGGGCCAAAAGCCCGAGCACCGCACCGGCCGCCCCGCCGAGAATCTCGGTCGACAATCCGCCGCCGAGTTCGGCTTTCTCGCTGCCCGGATCCCCTTGCGAGGCCTCGAGCGCTTCGCGGTATTTCGCCGCAATGCTCGCCCCGCCGAACATCATTCCGACCCCGACCGCGATCGTCGCAATCGAGACCATCACCACCGGGAGAATCTCGACGAGCCCGAGGATGGTCAACACCACGGCGCCCGCCCCGGCGATCGCCTCGAAGGTCGACCCGCCCGCCCAGATCTCGGAGGCCGTCTCGCTGACCTGCTCGCCGCGGCTCCGCCGATCGGGCCAGTCCTCGGGCGTGCGGCGCCCCTCCCGGCCTCGCACACCGTGCTCGCGCGGCTCGCTCGCGGCGGTTTCCGACCGCGAGCTCTCCTCGTAGACCGTCTCGGGGTGGTCTTCGTTGACTTCGTGCTCCTGTTCGCGTTCTCTCCTCCCGTTCGTCATCGCGTCCTCCGTGGGCGTAGGGCATAGTACACGCGCAATTCAATCCCCAGCGTATGCACGCCCCCCCGGTGGACAAACGGGCGGGATCGGTCACGTCTCGGCGCCGGAGCCCCCCTCGACGAGCCGATCGAGGCGGCCCTCGGCGGTCTGCGCCGCCTCGTCGATCTGCAGCAAGACCTCGGCATCCGGGGCGAATTCGGCCGCGGCGTCGGCCACTGTCTTCGCCTGGATCAACGCCCGGAGCGCTCTCACACGCGTCACGCCGCCGAGCCACACCCCCATCGCCTCCACGTCGAACCAGACGACCCCGTCGAATTCGTTGACACCGAGGAAGCGACGCACCTCGGGGTCCCCGGTCCATCGTTCGAGTCGCGAGCGGGCCTCCGCCTCGACTCGCCCCCACGCTCCCTCCCCGCCGCAGGGGACGAGTAGCCCGACCAGTCGCCTCACCCGCCCGGCCGCCTCGGAGCCGACCCCCGCTCCGCCCATCGCCTCCTCGAGCCTCGCGCCGAATTCCAGCTCCTCGAAACGCCGCGCGGCCGCCTCTCGCACGTCGCCCTCGGCCCCGGAACCGAGCGCCCGGGCGAGCATCCAGCCGCCGACCACGCCCGCCATCGCGGGCGTCTCCGGCTCGAGCGAGCCGAGCCGGTCGAGCAGCCGCCGCGCGCTCGGCCGAAGATGCGTCCCCATCTCGCCGAGCCGGCGTGCCGCCCGATACCCCCGGACCGCTGCCGCCGAAAACCCCTCGAACGACTCGCCGGTGGCCGCCTCCGCCGCCTCGGCGAACTCCCGGGCGTCTCGCTCCAGCCCCTCGAACGACTCCGCCTCGTCGCCGGCCGACTCGCCGTCGACAAGCTCGAGCACTCGCCCCGCCTCGAGCAAGGCCCGGGCCGCCCGCCGGACCGGCTCGAGGTGCTGGCGTCGCAGGGCCCGGTCGAGATCCTCGACGCCGTCCCCGTCGAGCCGCTCGCACAACCGGGCGTACTCCCCGTCGTCGCCGTCGCGCACGAGCCGGAAATCGACGAAAACCCGCGCCTCGTAGGCATCCAGATCGACCGCCAGCCCCCGCTCGGCGACCTCCCGCGCCCGCCGCAGATACTCGCGGTCGGCGAGCATGTCGCGAAACGCCAGGTACACCCCCGATTCGGCCGGCACGTCGAGCCATTCGGCGAGTCTCTCGCGCGTGCAAGACTCCGCGCCGACGTCCCCGCCGCGCCGATACGACACCGACTCGTCGATCCGGACGCAGGTCTCGGCGTCGGCATTGTGGTAGACGACCAGCGAGCGCTCCCCGTCCCGGCCGTTCGAGTAGGCAAAGACGTTCGACTCGACCTCCCCGCCGGGCCCGGTCGGCTCGTAGAAGCGAAAACGCTCGACGCCGGCGAACTGCTCGCGACGGTACAAAAGCGGCGCGATCTGGCGGCGGTGGCGGGCGAGCAGCCGCTCGTCGGGCGCTTCGTCGAGGAGCGGCCGGTCGAAGTCCATCCCGTACTTCTCGTCCAGCCCCTCGATTTGCCCGTGGCCGAACATCGGCAATCCCGGCAGCGTCGCCATCATCACGCAGACGCCGAAATACTTGTCGCCGCCCCCGAACTGCGCGATCGCCGTCTCCTCGTCCGGGTTGTTCATGAAATTGACGTAGCGTTTCAGAATCTCCGGGTCGTAGGCGAGCGTCTCCTCGATCAGCGCCCGGTACTCGGCGTTGTCTTCGTCGCGAAGCATGTGCATGAAGGCGCTGTTGTACACGCGGTGCATCCCGAGCGTGCGGACGAAATATCCCTCCATCTTCCAGAAGGCCTCGGCCAAAAGCAGGGTCTCGGGCGCCTCCCGGTGGATCCGTTCGACGACCTCTCGCCAGAACTCCTCCGGCATCGCCTCCTCGAACGCCTCGTCGCTCATCCCGTGCTCGGCGCGCGACGGGATCGCGCCCCCCTCGCCGGGCGGCGGGTACCAGAGGCGCTGGATCTGTTCTTTCGCCAGCGCCATCGCCGCATCGAAGCGGATGACCGGAAACCGCCGGGCGACGTCGACGATCGTCTCGACGACCGCCTCCCGCGCCCGGGCGTTCAAAAAATCGATCTGAGCGGTGTCGTTCCAGGGCGTGCTCGTCCCGTCGTTGCCGTGGTAGATGTAGCGAGTCTCGCCGCTGCGCGTGTCGGTGTGCTCGAAGACGACCGCCGCGTCGGACTGGTCGTAGTAGTGGTCCTCGAGGACGATCCGCGCCCGGTCGTCGTCGCACAGGTCCGGGCCCTGGAACGAATAGGTGGGAAACGGCGGCTCCTCGAGGCCGAGAAACCGCTCGGGATGCTCGACGACCCACTCGGAGTCGATCCCCATGTGATTGGGAACCATGTCGGCCGCGAGTCGAAGGCCGACCTGCTCGGCCCGGGCCTCCAGACGCTCTTTCGCCTCTCGGCCGCCGAGGTCCTCGGCGATGCGGTAGCGGTCGATGGCGTACGCCGAGGCGACGGCCCGGTCGTTGCCCGTCGCGCGTTTGATGCGCTCGGAGGCGGAGCTGCGCTCCCAGATGCCGATCAACCACAGGCCGGTGATCCCCCGGTCGGCCAGGGTCTCGAGGGCGGCCGCGGGGATGTCGTCGAGCTGCTCGACCGGTCGGTCGTGGCGGTGGGCGAGCTGATGCATCCAGACGCGGGCATTCTTGGCGACGAGGACCAGGCTCGCCATCCAGTCGCGATCCCGGCTGTAGCGCCGGGGGTCGGAGGGGCGCCCGACCTCCGGCGCCTCGACCGGCGCAGGCCCCCCGGGAGCGCCGCCGCGAAACGCTCGCTCCTCGCGAACCACGTCGAGCGCCGTCAGAATCCGGCGATCGAGCCACTCCGGAAGCCACGAGCCCCAGCGGCGGCGCAGGTGGCGCAACTGCCCCTCGAGATCTCCCGCCCCTCCGCCTGCGACTTCCGTCAGATCGGCGAACGCCGAGGCCTCCCCCTCGCCGAGCCCCGGGCGCGCATCGAGAAACGAGCCGAGGCGTTCGAACGCCTCGCCCCACGCCTCCAGTCTCTCGAGCTCGCCGGGATCGAGGAGCCCGGCGAGGGCCTCGCCGGGCGCATGTCGACGCGCGAGACGCAGGCAGATCACGTCGACCAGCAACCGGCGCCGGTCGGTCTCCGCGCCGGCCAGATACTCCCGCCCCCCGAGCACTCCCCGGTAGACCGGCTCCGGAGGAAACCGCTCGACGAAACGCACCAGCATCTCCTCGAGTGGCTCGCTCCCGAGCCGCTCCTCGAGGTCGTCGACCGCCGCTCCGAGCACCGCTGCGTCGAGACGCTCGAGATACAGCCGATAGATATGCTCCAGCAGCGCCAGAGCCTCGATCTCTCCCGCACTCGCTTCCCCCGGGCCGAGCGCCGCCGCCAGCCGCCGAAGCTGCGGAAACGACTCGACGACGAGCCGGCCGTCCTCTCGGATCCACGCCTCGTCGAGATCGTACGCCTCCCGAGCCTCCACACTGATCGGAAGGCTCAGATTGCGTTCACCGGAGACTGCCGATTCTGCCATCACACCACTCGCTCATACCGGAGACATTCCACGCACCTTCGTCTTTTCAATCGTGGCGGGAATCCCTCGATCGCTCAATCGCCGCGGCACCGGCGCCGGCCGGTCGGGGCCCTCGATCGTCGAGAAGGTCTCCGGCTGCACTCCCCCCGCAGTCCTCACCCCGTGCCGCAGCTCACGGATTTTCCAGCACGAAGGTGACTCGCATCGTCACGTGATACTCCTCGATTCCCTGGTCGCCGCACATGACCTTCTGGTCTTTGATCCAGGCCTGGCGGACGTTTTCGACGGTCTCCTCGAACCGCGCGATGCCTTCCTCCATGGCGTGATTGAAGCTCTCCCGGGAACGGGCGGTGATCTCGGTGTTTTTGGCGACGGACATGGTCGTCTCCTCGTTCGATTGGATGCCAGTGAACGTCGATCATCCCCCCGCGACGAGCGTCGGGCGACGTCTCGTCTCGGCGAATCCGAACCACTGATCGGAACAGGTCAACCGGGCCGACCCCGCAGCTTCGAGATCTTCGCCTCGCGCCGCTCCCCCGTCTCGCCGGGCCGTTCCGCAGGTCTGCCCTCTGGCAGGGTCGGCGTCGCTCATTTCCCTGCCCACTCGCTCACTGGCATTCGCGCTGGCGTGGTTAGGCTGAAGGTGCGTCCGCTTCATCGCCACCCGCCCCTCCTCGCCCATGTTCTCTCAATGGTTCGGTGCCTCGCTCGGCCCACTGATTTTGACCATCCTCAAGACGACCGGCATCTACATCGCCGTGATCGCTTTCACCCGGATGTTCGGCCTGCGCAGTTTTGCGAAAATCTCCGGGTTCGATTTCGCGATGACCGTCGCCGTCGGGTCGGCGCTGGCGACGACGATGCTCAGTCCCGACCCGCCGCTGGTGCGCGCCGCGGCCGCCATCTTCACCCTGTATTGCCTCCAGAAACTCGTCTCGCGTCTGCGCCGATCGACCCGGACCAACCGATACATCGACAACCAGCCGCTGATGATCGTCGAGGACGGCGAAATCCTGCCCGACGCCCTCGACCGGGCGGATCTGACCGAACAAGACCTCCGGGCCAAGCTGCGCCAGCAGAGCATCACCCGCCTGGGGGACGTCCGCGCCGTGGTGCTCGAGATGACGGGCGATGTCTCGGTCATCGCCGTCGAGGAGAGCGACCGCCAGCGCTTCGACGACTGGATCCTCGAAGGCGTCCAGCGCGCCGCGGAAATCGACAACTACGAGACCGACGACGCTCGCCGCGAAGGACCCCCTCCGTGATCGCGCCGATCGCCCCCGCCGATCCGCCGAGCCGTGACACGCCCTCGAGGCTGTCGACCTTTCCGAGCGTTCGCCGACGCCATCCCCGCTGACTGACGCACGGAGGCTCCCATGCGCACGACCGACCGCGCCGTCACCATTTGCCTGTTCGCAGCCGCCGTCGTCTCGATCGTCGTCGGCATCGCGACGATCGTGCTCGGCCAGACGATGACCCGCAACCGGGTCGAACAATCGAGCGAGCTGTTGCGCGACAACCTCGAGACCGCCCGGCGGGTCGCCGAGTCGCTCCAGGATCACCGCGGGCAACTGCAGGCAATCGCCCGACTGCCGACCAAAGCCGCCCGGGCCGCCCGCCAGGCGCCCGCCGCCCTCTCGGAGAGCGCCGATCTGATGCGCGCCGGCGTGCAGACGATGCGCCGCACGGCCGGCAGCATGCGCCAGCTCGAGGCCGGGGTCGACTTTCTGACACCCGGCAGCTCCCTGTCGAAAAACGCCGATGCGGTCGCCAACCTCGCCGACAAGATGGCCGAGATGCGCCAGGTCGTCCTCGACGCACGCGACCCGGTCCACGCGACCGTCCAGCAACTTCAGGCGGCCCTCGAAGCCCAGCGCACCCTCCGACGGGCGCTCGAGGAGGCCGGCGTCGGCCCGGACCTGCTGGTCCGGCGCCTCGAGCGCACCCGCCAGTTGCAGCGGCGCGCCAACCTCCCGGCCGCCGCCGCCTGGCAGCAAACCGCCGCCGGCCTCGCTTTCGTGCTGGTCGGCATCCTGCTCGGCGGCGTCGCCATGATCTGGCGCCGATCTTTGCCCGACGACGAGTCGTGAGCACAATTGGCGGTGTTTGGGTCGGGATCGTGATCTCTGGGCGACCGGCAGTCGGCAGGCCGTGCCGCCGCCCCACGTCACCACGGACTGGTTTCGGCTGTCTGGACAACTTTATCTCGGCCTGTCGCGCACGACGACCCGACCGACTCCTGCTGCCTTCAGTTGCGTGCGCCGACAGGCGTTCGCCAATGGGAGGAATGGCTATGTATTATGACGATGACGAGGAGTTGCCCGAGAGCGTCCGCAACAATCTGCCCGCCCGGGCGCTGGCCATCTATCGCGACGCCTTCAACGCCGCCTGGCGGCGCAGCTCGCACGTGGAGGCGACCGACGAAGAGATCGACCGCGAACAGCGCGCCCACGCTGCCGCCTGGAAGGCCGTCCGGGCCGAATACAAACGCCGCGACGGCCGATGGGTCCATCTCGGTCCTCAAAGCGGCGAGTTTCCCGAGACGGGTCGCATCGCCAAACCCGTCGAATGATCCCCTCGCTCCACAGGTGAGATGACCCAGCGCGACGACGATTCGAACGCCGACGCCGAGGACTCCCCCGGCCTCTCGCCGGAGGAGAGTCCCACCGACGATCGAGAAGCCGAGGGGGGGCCGCCCGAGCAACAACAGGCCTGGCCCGGCCGCGACTCCGAGATGACCCCCGAACCCGACCACGGCGAAGACAGCTACCGGGGCACCGGGCGCCTGACCGACAAGCGCACCCTGGTCACCGGCGCCGACAGCGGGATCGGCCGCGCCGTCGCCATCGCCTTCGCCCGGGAGGGGGCCGACGTCGCCGTCGCCTACTACGACGAACACGACGATGCCGAGCAGACCGCCGGCTGGGTGCGCGAGGCCGATCGCCGGGCACTGTGTCTCGACGGCGACCTCTCCGAGCGGCGCCACTGCCGGGAGGTCGTCGAGCAAACCGTCGAGCAGCTCGGCGGCCTCGACATCCTGGTCAACAACGCCGCCGTCCACTTCGAGCGCGGCCACTTCGAGGACATCTCCCCCGCCCAGCTCGATCGGACCTTCCGCACCAACATCTACGCTTACCTCTGGCTCGCCCAGGCCGCGCTCCCGCACCTGTCGGAGGGGGACTCGATCATCAACACCGGCTCGACGGTCGCCTTCGACGGCCACGCCAGCCTCGTCGACTACTCGGCGACCAAGGGCGCCGTGCACGTGTTCACCAAGTCGCTCGCTCAGTCGGTCGCCGACCGGAGCATCCGCGTCAACTGCGTCGCTCCCGGCCCCGTCTGGACGCCCCTCATCCCGGCGACCCGATCGCCGGAGAAGGTCGATGAATTCGGCGCCGACACCTTCTGGGGCCGCCCCGCCCAGCCCGCCGAACTCGCCCCCTCGTACGTCTTCCTCGCTTCCGCCGACGCCCGCTTTTACACCGGCGAGATCCTCGCCCCGACCGGCCGCCCCTCGACAACCCGGTGACCAGAGAGATCGTGCGTCCGTACCTCCGAGGGCGCCCTCGGCCCTCCACGGCGTCGTCCGGCTCCGGCCGACTCCCCACCACCGGAGATGTCTCATCTTTTGCCGTTTCCGCCGTTTTATGCTTAGCTGCCCAGCCGCCTGGCTGCTCAACTGCCTCCAAAAAAAATGGACACACCGATGAGTGACGTCTTGGACCATCTGGTCGACCTGCTCGCTCTCGAACAGATCGAGGTCAACCTGTTTCGCGGCCAGACCCAGGATCTCGGCTGGGGGCTGGTCTTCGGCGGCCACGTCGTCGGCCAGGCCCTCTCCGCCGCCTCGCAGACCGTCCCCGACGAACGCCACGTCCACTCGATGCACGGGTATTTTTTGCTCCCCGGCGACGTCGACCGCCCGATCGTCTACGACGTCGATCGCATCCGCAACGGCAGCAGTTTCAGTACCCGGCGCATCAAAGCCATCCAGAACGGTGAGGCGATCTTCAACATGTCGGCCTCCTTTCAGGTCGACGAGTCGGGCTTCGAGCACCAGGACGAGATGCCCGAGGTCGAGGGCCCCGAGGGGCTCTTGTCGCAGACCGAACTCGCCCGCCGGATCGCCGACCAGATTCCGGAGTCGATGCGCGACCGATTCACCGCGGAATCTCCCATCGAGATTCGGCCGGTCGACCCGATCAACTATTTCGATCCCGAAAAGCGCCCCCCCAGAAGCGCCGCCTGGTATCGGACCAGCAGCGAACTTCCCGAAGCCGAAGACTTCGTCCATCGTTTCCTGCTCGCTTACGCCTCCGATTTCAACTTCCTGAGCGCCTCGATGTATCCACACGGCGTCTCGTGGGTGACACCCGGGATGCAGGTCGCGAGCCTCGACCACTCGATGTGGTTTCACCGACCGTTTCGGATGGACGAGTGGTTGTTGCACGTGATCGAAAGCCCGTCGGCCACCGGCGGCCGCGGACTGGTCCGGGGTCGCATGTTCAATCGCGACGGCGACCTGGTCGCGGTCACCGCTCAGGAGGGACTCATCCGCCAACACGAGACTTCGTGACGCCTCCGGAGCGGCCGGGTCGGCCCCTCGAAGGTTCTCTTGCGACCCGGCAGCCGCACTCGGACTTGTCCTCTTCGCCTCGGCGTCCACCTTGGGTCGGCGAGTCGACTCGCCGTGACCTGCGAGGAGGAATCATGCCGTATTCGAGCAACGCCGAACTGCCGGACAACGTCAAAAACAACCTCCCCAAACACGCCCAGGACATCTACCGGGAAGCGTACAACAGCGCCGAGGACGAATACCGCGACCCGAAAAAACGCAAAAAGGGCGGCTCCCAAGAGGAGACCGCCCACCGCGTCGCCTGGAATGCCGTCAAGCAAAAATACCACAAAGACGACGGCGAGTGGAAAAGCAACGGGTCGAGCTGACCGCAACCAGTCCGAGCACGACCAGCCATCCCGGGCCGACCGGCCGCGACCCACCGACCGCGGCGCATCCGGTCGTCTGCACCTCGGCGCCCGCCCCGCCGGTGGCCTGGCCGCCCGAACCCTCGGAGATACCGACATCTCCGGTCTGAATCCGGTCGGCCGGGTCCCCGTCTTCCGAGTCGGTCTCGAGATTCACCAACGCGACAGGCGGCTGATCGACGTACGACTCGCGCGCCGAGTTCGTCTCCCGCTGCTGGGACGATTGCAGAAACAGATCGGCCAGCCCATACCAGCCGTGCGCGTCGCTGCCGGGCTCCCCCTCGAGCAGATCCACGCGCAATCGACCGACGGTCCCACCCCACCCACTGTGCGCGCCGATCGGAACGACCAGCGTCTCCATCTCCGAGTCCCCCTCCGCCTCGAAGACGACTCGCCGCTCCTCGGAGAACTCTCCCTCGGGCCCCGCCCAGTACACCGCCTTGCGGTGCCGCCCGTCGTGCGATCGCACCCGCACAACCAGCTCGTCGTAGCGGCCCGCCTCGATCTGCGTCCATCTCGGCGAGTGGAGGCGGGCCTCCTCACCGACGATCTCCTGAGCCAGCAGATCGGCCTCCGGGTTCCGCATCAGCGTGCCGGTCGCCTCTCCCCCGCTCCATCCTTCGAGTTCATTCTCCTCGTCACCGGCAAAATGCCAGTGGTCCCGACTCAACACGTCGATCTGGGCGTAATCGCGAAGGATCTCGCCGAAGGCGTTCACCTCGGAGGGCTCCCCTCCGTACGCCTCCTGCGTCCCGTACATTCCCTCGATGCGCCGCACCCACGCTCGCACGTCGGGATGCTCCGCCGCGCCGATGCTGTACGGGCCGGCCTCGAACTCGAAACTCACCCGCTTGGTCTCCCCGTCCGAAAAGGCGTGCATCGCCAGGTCTCCCGACTCGCCGAGTCCGTCTCGCGGCGGATTCGCCTCGGCGGTGTCGGCCGAATTTTGCGACCAGCTCTCGCGGTCGAACTCCGGGTGGTCGCTGTCGATCCGGTAGTCGCGCGGACTCACATACGGGGTGTCGAACTCGTAGCCGAGGTGCGTCTCGGTCGGCCACGCCTCGCCCGAGGCGTTTTTCAAGTACACCGCCGCCTCGATCGTTTCGCCGGGAAAGAAATCGGGGATGCCCTCACTGGCGCCCTTCCGATACCGGTCCGTCCCGTTCAAGATCCGCACCTCGATCTCGGCCCCGCTCTCCTCGTCGAGCCCCTCTTCTCCGAGAAGCCGAAGATACGAGTCGACCAGCGATCGGTACGGTGACAGATACGCCACGCCGTCGATCGCCGTCCCATCCTTCGGGTCGGACTGGAGGTACTGTCGCACGTCGTAGTGCAGGTGAATCGTCGTCGGATACTCGCCGCCGGGGTAAATCGAAATCTTCCCGATCTTGTCCCCCGGCTGCAGCTCGTCGCCGACCTCGACGA
>CAZRLK010000106.1:0-17704 GCA_964600555.1 uncultured Bradymonadales bacterium | reverse complement strand
CTGATGACCTGCGACCGGGACAACCGCGACAAGATCGTCGGCTTCATCAACGAAGCCAAAGAGATGGGCATCGAGGTGCTGCCGCCGGACGTCAACGAATCGGAGCTGAATTTCAGCGTCTCGGACGGCAAGATCCGGTTCGGGCTGGCGGCGGTCAAGGGGGTCGGTGCGGGGGTCATCTCGGCGATCATCGAGGCGCGCGAGAAGGGAGGGCCCTTCGAGGATCTGTACGATTTCTGCGAGCGGGTCGACCCGGAGGCGATCCAGAAGTCGACGGTCGAGGCGCTGGTGCAGTGCGGGGCGTTCGATTCGATCGGGCCGGTCGAGGAGACCAGCTACATCGGCGACATCGGCCGGACGCGGGCGACGATGTGTGCGGCGGTCGACCAGGCGGTCGAGCGGGGGGCCCGCCAGCAGCACGACGAGGAGGTCGGCCAGAACAGTCTGTTCGGGATGATGGACGAGGACCAGCGCGACGAGGTCCTGGAGGTGAGCTATCCGGAGGTCGAGGCGTGGGGGGACCGGGAGTTGCTCGAACACGAGCGCGACCTGCTCGGCTTTTACGTCACGGGCCATCCGCTGGACCGCTTCGAGACCGACCTCGGGATGTACGACGTGACCTCGGCCGAACGGCTCGCCAACGCCCCGGGCATCGAGGATTACGACGAGGTGACCGTCGCCGGGGTGATCGCCGAGATGAGCGAGCAGGCGATCAAGAGCGGGGACGGGCGGATGGCCTTCGTGACACTCGAGGACAAGACCGGCCGGATCGAGGTGCTGGTCTTCAGCGACGCCTTCGCCGCCCACGAGGAGGCCCTCAAAAGCGGCGACCCGATCTTGATCCGGGGGACGGTCATGATCGAGGGGGACGGCGACGCGAAGACGCGCAAGGTCAACGCCGACGAAATCGAGCGGATCATCGACGCCCGCCAGCAGAAGGTCCGCCGGCTCGACGTCGAACTCGACGTCGACGACATCGGCGACAACGAACTCCGGGAGCTGCGCCGGCTGATCGCCGAGCATCCCGGCACCTGTCGGACGACGATCTCGTTTGCGGTCGACGCCGATCAGGGGCGCGGGGAGGCGACTCTCGATCTGCCGGAGGGGTTCGCCGTCGACCCGACCAACGAGCTGTTGATGGCGATCGATCGGCTGTTCGGCCGGCAGGTCGTCGACCTGCAGTCCCACCGCTGAGCGACGGCCCGGTCAGTCGACCCCGATCTCTTTTTCGAGTTCCTTTTTCTGATATTCGGCGATGCTGGCCTTCGAGCCGTCGGGGAACTGCTCGAGATAGCTCTCGTAGGCGTCGAGGGCCTGCTCGAGGTTGCCGGCGTCTGTGCTGGCCTGCCCGAGGCCGATGTAGGCATCCCCGTAGGAGGGATTGACCTCGAGCGCTCGCTGAAACTGCTCGATCGCCCGATCGGGGTTGCCGAGATTCAGTCGGGCCCAGCCGAGGCCGGTGATGGCCTCGGAGTTGCCGGGGTCGCGGTCGACGGCGCGCCCGTACAGCTTCCGGGCGCGGGAGGCGCGCCCCTCCTCGAGGGCATTGTTCGCGTCGCGCAAGATAGACATGAGCGAGCGCTCCTCCGGCTGGTCGGCCTCGGCGTCGGCCCTCTCACCGGCCGCACTCCGGGCTTCGGCGATCGTCGGCCTGGCCTCCTCGACCGCCGTCCCGACGAGCGCGAGCACCTCGTCCCGGGCGACCTCGCGGGCCGCTCCGAGCGCCTCGGCGAGACCACTGCGCGAGGCCGGGAGGACCTCGGGCGGCCCCTCGCTGACGTCCTCGCTGGCTCCGTCGATTTCGGTCGGAGCCTCCGGGGCGCCCTCCCCGGCCATCGCCAGCCAGCGATCGAGCCGATCGCGCTGGAAGAACCACAGGTACGCCCCGCTCCCGGCGAGGAGGGCGACGAGCAGCCCGACGACCCAGGGCCACGAGCGGCGCCCGCCGTAGTAGTCGACCTCGCCGTCGTCGTGGATCGCGGTCGTCTCGTCGAAGCCGGCCTCGTCGCCGAAGGTCCATTCGTCGGACTCGACCTCGGCACCGGCCCCGGTATCGCTCGTGGCGCTCCCGAACCGGCCACTCTCGAACTGCACGTTTGCGGACTGCTCCTCGGCGCCCGGTTCCGCCCCGGCCGCCGGTCCCGGCGACGGGGTGCGCTGGCGATGCTCCCCGGAGGGGCTGCGCTGCGGCCCGGACGAGGGTTGCCGTGAGCGCTGGGTTTCGCCGGTCTGGGCGCTGGCGCGGTGGGGGGAACTCGACTCCCGGCGGCCTGCGGCCGACGGCTGGCTCGAGGAGCGGCGCTCGCGCCGGTGGGCGGGATTGCCGCTCGTCACCTGCGTCTGCTCGTCGTCGCCGGCCGGGTCGGCATCCTCCTGCGCCTTGAACTGATCGAGGGTGTCCTGGGAGGTCCGCTCCTCGAGCGCCCCGCCGTCGGCCTGGGCGGGAGCCTCGCCGGACTCGAGCGTCGAGACGTTGTCGACGACCTGGAAGATCGGGCGGAACTCCCCGATCTCGCCGAGGCCCGTCCACTTGTCGCCGGTGCGCGATATCTCCCAGGAGCGGTCGACCTCGCGCTCGACGATCCAGCGATGCAGGGTGTCGAAGGCGTCGAAATACAGGATCTCGCCGCTGGAGGGCGCCCGAGCCATCCAGCGGCGTCGGTCCTCGAGGCCGGGCTGGGCGTCGGAGTCGAGCCGGAACATGTGCTGGCACTTCCGGCATTTCAGAGTCACAGATCCGGATTCGATCCGACTCTCGTCGAATTCATAAAGGGTCTGGCACTGTGGGCAGCGAACATCCATCGATGTGTCGGCTCGAAGCGTCTCGTCCGGTGAATGCGAGGGTTCGCGGCCGGGCGATATTCGGGTGCCGGCGGCCGGTCAGGGAGCTGTGTCGGCCGAATCTCCCGGCGGGCCGCGAGCGGAGGGGCCAAAAGCCGCAGGCGAGGGGACCGCAGGTCAGTTCGTCGGGTTCGCCTCGTCGTCTTTCGGCTCGTCCGGCTTCTCGTCGGCCTCCCCCTTTTCGCCGTCGGCGGACGCCTCGCCATCGCCGGCGAGTTCGTTGGCTTTCTGGCGGTTCTTTTCGGCTTTTTCGTCCTGGCCGAGCTTTTTGTACACCTCGGCGAGCCGCTCGTAGATCTCGGGGCGCTCCGGGTCGACCATCTTGGCACCCTGGAGCTTCTCGATGGCGGTCTGCAGGCGCTTGTTTTCGATCGAGTCGTCGGCGGCCTCCATCAGCCGATCGAAGGCCTCGCCGCCGCCCTCTTCGTCGGAGTCTTCGCCCCCGGCCGGGGCGGCCCGTTCGCCGCCCGGATTGGCGGTGCCGCTGCCGGTTCCGCCGAGGCCGGCGGTCGCACTCTGGCCGTCGTCGAACGTCGAGGGGACGCCGGGGACGTATTTGGCGACCGGATACACCTTGGCAATCTCGAGGGCCAGACCGACCGCGGCGACCAGGAGGACGAAGACGATCGCATACAGGACCTTGTTCCAGACGGCATCCCGGGAGGGAAGCTCGAAGCCGTCGTTTTCGACCGGTTTCGGCTCCGGCTCGCCGTCGTCCTCGCTTCCCATCGGCTCGCTCGACTCACTGCCGAGCGCATCGTCCCAGCTCGGCCCATCGTTGGGAACGGGGGGAGACTGACCGCCGGAGGAAGCTGCGCCGGACGGTTGACCGCCGCGGCCGGCAGGAGCACCGCGATTGCCGGCGTCGGCTCGGCCGCCGCCACCGGGGGGAGCGCCGCGATTGCCCCCTCGACCGCCGCTCTGTGACTGCTGACCGCGGCCGCGGGGCTGGCCCCCGCCTCCACGCGCGGCCATCTGCTGGCTTCCGGAGGCGTCGGCGCCGCCGCCGACCAGGTCGGCGACCTGGGGGAACTCCCCGAGCCCGTAAAAGGAGTCGCCGTCGTCGGCCGACAGATCGAAGTTTTCGATCTCGTCGCGATCTCTCAGCCAATCGCGCAGGGCTTCGGTCTCGGGAAACTCGTACGTGAGTCCATGCTCGGCGCGGAGCTTCCAGGGTCCCTCGTGCCCCGGCGCGGGTCCGCCGCCGGCCGGGGAAGCTCCGCCGCCCGGCTGACCGCCGGCTCCCTGGGAGGCCGGCGGCGAAGGTGGCGACGATTGCCCACCGCCGATCGCCGGCTGCGAGCCCGACTGGCTGGACGGCGCCGATTGGCCTCCACCTCTCGTCGGCTGCGAGCCCGACTGGCCGGACGGCGCCGACTGGCCTCCACCTCTCGCCGGCTGCGAGCCCGACTGACCTGCGCCTCTCGTCGGCTGCGAACCCGACTGGCCTGCGCCTCTCGCCGGCTGCGAGCCCGACTGGCCGGACGGGGGGCCCTGGCTGGCTCCGCCCTCCGGCTGTCCGCCGCCGGAGGGGGGTGGAGGGGCGCCACCGGCCGAAGCATCTTCGGGACTGCGGGCCGACTGCTGAACGTCCTGGCGATTCGTCTCGACGGTCCGCGACGGGCCCGAATCGCGGGGCTGCCCGTGACTCCCGCCTCCTCCCCCCTGCTGCCTGGAAGGCTGCTGGCGCGTCCCCTGCGACGGGTCGACGGGGGCGGAGTCGTCGGCCGGCGCCTGATCGGGCGGCTGGACGCCGGAGTCGCGAGCTCCGCCCTGCTGTTGCCCGCCGGACTGGCCTCGATCGACGCGGACGCCGCCGGATTGATCGGCCGGCTGTCCTCCGGCCGGCTCCCCGCCCCGGCCCTGCGCACCCGCCGAATTCCCCTCGTGCGACTGCAGCGACGGTCCCTCCTCTCCCCCTTCTCCGTGCATCTCCTGAATGGCGTCGACCCCGTCCCAGACCTCGGTCGCATCCTCGATATCCCCCATCAATTCGTCCTTCGAGACGTCGGTCGTCGTATCGTCGGCGTGCCCCCCGCCTGCTCCCTGCTCGCCGCCGGCGAACGGATTGCGCATCTCGCGCGTCCCCTCGTCGGCTTCGCCCCCGGCCTCCCCACCCTGCTGGTCTCCGGCCATGAAATCCGGGACGTTCGGGCCCTGCATCACTTCGGTTTTGTCGACCTCCCCGGCGTCGGGCTCGTCGACGTCCTCCCCCTCCATCCCTTCGGCCATCTGCGCGAGCCGATTGGCATTGACCGCCGAGGTCTTCTCCTCGCGGTAGTCACTGCCGCCTCCTCCCCCGCGGGAGCCTCCCGCCGGCTGGCCCGGCGATTGCGACGAGTTGTCGTCGGGATGGACGACGAAGCGATTGCTGCAGTTCGGGCAACTGATCTTGCCGCCCGAGGCCGGGATCTTGTCGTCCTGGACTCGGTACTGGGACTCGCATTGTGGACACTGGACAATCATCTGGGTCCGTCGTGTTCAGCATTCGCGTCTTGTTGCGCGAACCGACGTGCGGCCCTGGCGAAACGCCCCCGTCGGACGAGGGTCTGCAGGTCGATTCTTGCCCTTCGTGAGCAAGCTGTGGCATTAAATCACACGAGTCTCGCACGCGCAAGATACCCGAACGGCGACGCGGTCGACGCCGAGAGGCATCGAACCGGAGGAGAAGAGATGGAAGATCGGGAGACATCGGAGGCACCGATCCGGGGGGTGAGCTGGAAGCGCGACGGGCGCCGGCGCATCCGGCGTGTCACAGGCGCCGACCGGGCCGTGCTGGAGGCGAGGGCGGGCGGCACGGCGCATTCTCGACGGCTCCTGCCGGCCGACGAGACACCCGACAGCGCGGACCTCTGGGGAGAGTTCCCCCGCGGCCGGCTCGTCGAATGCGACGGGCGGATCGCCGCGGCCGTCGCCTTCGTCGCCGGGACGGCGAGACTCTCCCCGGGCCGCCACGCCTGGTCGCCGGCCGAGACGACCGGCGGGCGACTCCTCGAGCCCGAGACCGAGCCGGGGGCTCCCGACCTGTTCGTTGCAGCCCTGACATACGAGCCGGTCGAGCAGCGGCCCGGCCAGCCGCCCGCCTGGCTGGTCGACGGCCCGATCCAGCGCGTCTGCCAGCGGATCGGAGCTGCACGGACGATCGCCTGTCTCCGGCCGGCCCGACCGCCCGCCGAGCGCGGGATCTCGATGGCGGCCTTCCTGCAGCAACTGTATTTCGGCGCCTTCCAGGACGCCCTGCTCTCGCCGCTGATGGCAGCCGACTTCGAACCACGCGGATTCCTGGCGGCCGATCACACCGCGTTCGAACACTCGCGGGTGCTGATGGTCTGGGACAACTCTCGCCAGCCGTGACGCCCGCCCTTTTGCACGCAAAAACCCCCTGCCGGATCGCTCCGACAGGGGGCTTTGCGTCAAGTCATCCGTTCAGCGGGGCGCGTCAGACGGCGATACTGATGGTGTCCTCGATGCTGATGCCCTGTTGCAGGAAAAAGGCGATGACGAACGCGTAGATGACCAGCGATTCGATCAGCGCCAGACCGATGATGAACGGGACGAAGACCTCGTCGCGCGAGCCCGGGTTGCGGGCGATGCCCTCCATCGTCGAGGCGACCGCATAGCCCATGCCGAGCGCGCCCCCGAAGGCGGCGATGGCGATCCCGAAGCCGGCGGCGATGCCGAGCCAGCTGATCATCGAGTAGGCGTTGCCGGCCGCAGCCTCGGCGCCGGTCTGGGCAAAGGCCGACGTGCTGAACAGCGCGATGACGGCGAACGAGCTCAAAAAGGCGAGTACTTTTTTGTTCAACTTCATGAGGTTACTCCTCGTTGGTGAGATTCGAGCACCAAAGTGAAAGTCACACGGGATGCCGGGTTCGTTTATACGAACAAGACAACCAATGCAAGTCGACTTGATTCAGTGTCCTTCCTCGACCGCGAGTGCAATGTAGGCGACCGACAGGAGCGCAAAGATCATCGCCTGGATGATCGAGACGATGAGTCCGAGAAACATGAACGGAACGGTCAAAAACAGCGGGGCGCCGAAGACCAGCTCGCCCAACTGCCCGCCGACGCCGAGCACGGCGTGGTCGCCGCCCATGTTCCCGGTCAGACGCACGGCGAGGCTGATCGGGCGAAAGGAGTGCGAGACGCCCTCGATGACGACGAACAGTGTGCTCAGGAACGTCCAAAACAGCGCCCCGAGCAGGTAGACCAGCGCCGTCGGACCTTCGCCGACCAGATCCTTGACCGAGGCCGGCGACAGAAACTCCTTGAGATACGCGGGGCCGTGGCGGAACAGACCGATGAGGTTGTAGCAGACGAACACCGCGAAGGCCATCGAGGCGCCGGTGTTGAAGTTCTGGGTCGGCGGGGTGAATCCGGGGATCAACCCCAGCAAGTTGCTGAACAAAATGAAGATGGTCAGGGTGATGATCAGCGGGAAATAGGTCTTCGCCTCCTCGCGGGGCATCACCTGGCTCATCGTATCGAGGGTGAAATCGAAGATGGCCTCCATCAGGTTGCGCGAGGAGAGCCCCTCTTCGGGGATGACCGCCTCCTCTTTCGACCCGGTATAATGGCGGCGCGCGGCCAGCGAGAGGGCGACGATGATCACGAGCACGACGCCGGTCATCAGAAGATGATTGACCGAGACGTGCTCGGCGCCAAAGAACGGGTCGCCGAAATACGCGTTCCACTCGCCACCGTCCAGCAGCGAGGCTTCGGCGGACTGTTTCACCGGTTCGAGTATCGTCTTTTCAGCCATGGGTTCGCGTCTCGATACGTCGCAAGAACGAATTCACTGTCTCTGCTCCGAGTTGTCGTTCGATTCGGGGTCGGAGCGTCGGTCCGCGGGTCCGACTCCGGCAAACGAGGTGACCGTCTGCCAGATCGTCGCCGCGAGAAACATCGTATAGCCGATGGCGAGCCCGAGGGGGTGGACGCCGAACAAGACGACCACCGCGAAGGCCAGCGCCAGAAGCGCCACCAGTTTCAGGCCGAGCAAGACCGCCCAGAAGGCGGTGCCGCGCTCGGCTTTCGGCGCGTCGTCCTCGTCGTCGGGCCGAAGGATCTTTCGGCCGATCCAGGCGAGTGCGGCAGCGTTGGCGGCCGCAAGCCCGGCGCCGACGAACACGGCCCGACCGAGAGCCGGGTCGATCCAGAGGCCGACGCCGGCAGCGGCGAGGAATCCGAGGACGAGCGTCTTCCAGATCAGCCCGCCGAGAAATCCCGCCATCGGATCGTCGGCTTCAGGAGGCATCGTCGTCGCTCGGCATCAGTCGGGTCACCATCTTCCAGACGTGAACGCCCGCGGCGACCATGCTGACGAGCAGGCCGACGAGCAGGCCGGCCGGTTCGGTCCCGAGCTTCCGATCGAGCCACTGGCCGCCCAGGAGTCCGATGACGATGAAGGCGACGATCTCGAAGCCGAGCGCGCCGACGATGCCGGCCTTGGCCCAGTCCGAGCGGCCCGCCGGCTCGTCGCTCGTGCCGTCCGACCTCTCGTCTGAGGATTCGTCCGACGTCACGTTCACTCCCGGGCGGGGGGCCTTCGAGTCCAACCCGTGTGGCGGCCGGCCACCGGCCGAATCGAGATTCGGACCGGTGTCGGCGGCAGTCGAGTAACACAGGGGATGGGGGGCGTCAAACCCCGCTGCGGCAATCGCGATACCGCGGCGCCAGCCGGCCGTTTCCGGAGGCCGCACGCCGCCGGCACCCCCCGGGCGTCGAGGGGAGGAGCCATCATTCTTGTTCGTCCGGGCTCTCGGCGTCCGCCCCCTCCGGCTCGGAGCTCTCCTCTTCGCCGGCCTCGGTCTCCTCTTCCGGGGTATCGCCGGGCGAGGCGTCGACCGCCTCCCCGCCCTCGTCCTCGCCGTCCGGGTTTTCTTCCTCGGGTTCCTCTTCCTCGAGGCGGGCCATCGAGACGACGTGCTCGTCGGGGGCGGTCTCCATGACGGTCACGCCCTGGGTGTTGCGGCCGTACACGGAGATGTCGCCGGCGGGGACGCGGATGACCTGCCCGTGGTCGGTGATCAGCATCACCTCGTGGTCGTCGTCGACCAGCCGCGCCCCGACGACCGGTCCGTTGCGCTCGTTGACCTTCATCGTGATCAGCCCCTTGCCCCCTCGCGACTGCACGCGGTACTCGCCGATGTCGGTGCGCTTGCCGTAGCCGTTTTCGGTCACGGTCAGCACGTCGAGCTCGGCCTCCTCGCCGGTTTCGAGGCGCTCGGCCGGGATGACCTCCATGCCGACCACCCGGTCGCCCTCCTCGAGGCGCATTCCGATCACGCCCTGGGCGGTCCGACCGATCGCCCGGGCGTCCTGCTCGTTGAACCGGATCGCCTGCCCCCGGCGGCTGGTCATGAACACGTGGTCGCCGCCGCCGGTGAGTTTGACGTCCTTCAGCTCGTCGCCCTCCTTGAGGGTGATGGCGATGATGCCGCCCGAATGGACGTTTTCGTATTCGATCAACTCGGTGCGTTTGACGATCCCGTTGCGGGTCGCCATGACGATGTATTTGTCCTCCTCGAAGTCCTCGATCGGGAGGATCGACTGGACGGTCTCGTCGGTGTCGATCGAGATCAGGTTGACGACCGCCTGGCCCTTGGCCGCCGGGCCGCCCTCCGGCAACTGGTGGGTCTTCAGCATGTAGACGTCGCCCGAGGAGGTGAAAATCAGGATGTTCGCATGCGTCGAGGCGACGAACATGTCCTTGACGAAATCCTCCTCTTTGGTGTCCATCCCGCGGCGACCCTTCCCGCCGCGCCGCTGGGAGCGGTACGTCGAGATCGGGGTGCGCTTGATGTAGCCCTGGTGGGTCAAGGTGACCGCCATGTCCTCCTCGGCGATCAGGTCCTCGAGGGCGATCTCGGAGACGTCGTGCTGGATGTCGGTGCGCCGCTCGTCGCGGTACTCGGCGGCGACCTCCTGGAGTTCCTCTTTGATGACGCCGAGCAGCTTTTGCTCGTCGTCGAGGAGGCTCTGCAGATAGGCGATCCGCTCCTCGACCTCGCGCAGTTCCTCGAGGATCTTTTCGCGCTCGAGGCCGGTCAGCTTCTGGAGGCGCAAATCGAGGATCGCCTGGGCCTGGTCTTCGCTGAAGCCGAACTCGCTCATCAGTCCGACGCGCGCCTCGCTCGGCGAGTCGCTGGCGCGGATCAGCTCGATGACCTCGTCGAGGTGATCGAGCGCGGTGCGCAGGCCGCGCAGGATGTGGGCGCGGTCCTCGGCCTTTTCCAGATCGTGGATCGTGCGCCGGGTCGTGACGTCGCGGCGAAAATCGAGGAAGTGCTCGAGGACCGTCTTCAGCGACATCACCTCGGGCTGGCCGTGCACGATCGCCAGCAGGATGATGCCGAACGAGGTCTGCAGCTGGGTCATCTTGTAGAGATTGTTCAGCACAATCTCCGGGATGACGTCGCGGCGCAGCTCGATGACCATCCGCATGCCGTGCCGGTCGGACTCGTCGCGCAGGTCGGTGATCCCGTCGATGCGGTCCTCGTTGACCAGGTCGGCGATCTTTTCGATCAGGCGCGATTTGTTGACCTGGAAGGGAAGCTCGGTGACGACGATCCGGGATTTGCCCGTCGAGGCGTCCATCTCCTCGATGTCGGCTCGGGCGCGCACCTGGATGATGCCGCGGCCGGTCTCGTAGGCCTCCCGGATGCCCTCGGCGCCGTAGATGATGCCGCCGGTCGGGAAGTCCGGCCCCGGCAGATGCTCCATCAGGTCTTCGACGCTCGCGCCGGGGTTGTCGATCAGCTCGACCGCCGCGTCGATCGTCTCGCCGAGGTTGTGCGGCGGGATGTTCGTCGACATGCCGACGGCGATCCCGGAGGAGCCGTTGACCAAAAGGTTCGGGACCTTGGTCGGCAGCACCTCCGGCTCGAAGTCGGTGTCGTCGTAGTTGGGGACCCAGTCGACGGTGTCCTTTTCGATGTCCTCGAGAAACTCGCTGGTGACATCCGCCATCCGGATTTCGGTGTACCGCATGGCGGCGGCCGGGTCGCCGTCGATCGAGCCGAAGTTGCCCTGCCCGTCCTCGAGGGGGACGCGCATGTTGAATTCCTGGGCCATCCGCACCAGCGCATCGTAGATCGCGGAGTCGCCGTGCGGGTGGTAGTTACCCATCGTCTCGCCGACGACGCGGGCGGATTTGATGTGGCCGGAATTCCAGCGATTCCCCAGCTCGTGCTGGGCGTACAGGATGCGCCGGTGGACCGGTTTGAGCCCGTCGCGGACGTCGGGGAGGGCTCGCCCGATGATGACGCTCATCGCGTAGTCGAGATACGAGTGGCGTATCTCGTCTTCGATGTTGATCGGTGTGACGGTCGAGGAATCTCCCATCGTCGTACTCCCGTGGATGTGACAACACGTCGCCGCTCGCCCGAGCGGGCCGTCCAGACGCCCGCCGGGCTACCAACATCGGCCCGACCCTTCAAGCGTCGATCCGGCCGGCGAGCCGGTCCCTGGGTTTACGCGGTACGTATCTTGCTTAGGTTTAGACGTTGCATCGGGAGAAGGCCTCCCTCGGGGAGGCCGACTCCAGCCGCCGACGCGAACACAACCGAGAGTTTCGGTGGATTGTTCCCGGCGGCCGACGATGCGACTCGACGGCGGGCATTGTGAAACGGACGGGCGTGCAAACCCATCTCAACCTACGAGACCCGTCGGACGGTCCGGAGAGTTCGCGGCATCGGCGCCGTCTCATCGCTTTGGGCCCTCGATCGCACAGGGAGAGGGCACCGAGCGGCGTCGGCTCGCCAGGCAGGCGGCCGGCCGACGGTCGGCGGCGCCGCGGACCGGGTATCGATGCAGTCACGGCACTCCCTGCTTGTCGGACCAGAGCCAAAGTGCCAGACCCCCGCTCGCACGGGAGGGCCAGCCATGAGCATGATTGCTCTGACTGACTTCAATCGCACAGACGACGACGAATCGAAGATGGCGGCGTTCGAGGACGCGGCCATGGTGCACCTGAACGAACTGTACGCCAAAGCACTGCAGTATACGAAAAGCGAAAAGGACGCCGAAGACCTCGTCCAGGAGACCTACGTCAAAGCCTACGACAACTGGGATCGCTTCGAGGAGGGGACCAACTGCCGGGCCTGGTTGTTCACGATCCTGCGCAACACCTTCATCAACCGATACCGCCGCCAGAAGCGCGAACGCGAGATCCTCAACTCCGACGACACGGCGTCGGTCGAGCAAAACTTCTTCGCCCGGGAGAACACCGACTACTACGAGAGCCCGGAGCGGGAGACGATGGACAAGACCTTCAGCACCGACCTGCGGAGCTCGCTGGAGGCGCTCCCCGAGGAGTTTCGCCGCGTCGTCATTTTGGCGGATCTGAACGACTTCTCGTACAAGGAGATCGCCTACATCCTGGGCTGTCCGGTCGGGACGGTGATGAGCCGGCTGTTTCGTGGCCGCAAGCTGATGCGCCAGCAGATGGTCGACGCCGCCTACGACCGGGGCATCATCCGCGACCCGGAGCCGTTCCGCCACGACGACACCAACCGGACGCGCCAGTCGGTGCGCGAGCGCAAAATGGAGGAGAAAGACGACGACGAGGAAAGCGAGGCCGACGAGCAGCCCCAGAGCGAGCAGACCAAAAAAGCGAGCTGACGAGACCCCCCGACCGGTCGGCCTCCCCTCGGGCCGGGCTCGAGCTCGAGCCCGGCCCGTCCTTTATGCCCCGCCGACCTGCGGGACGACCACCTCGCGCAGGTAGCTCGCGACCCGCGCCATGCCGTCGACGCCGATCTCGTCGCCAAGCTCGGCGTTGTAGTTAGTCGTCCCGTTGATGTCGTAGGTGTAGCGGCGGCCGTCGGCGTCTTCGACGAACTCGATGCCGGCGATCTCGATCTCCTCTCCCGCACACAGCGCCCGGTAGCGAGCCACGAGCGGATCGTCGGCGGAGAGAGGGGCGGGGGCGAATTTGTCGCCGGCCTCGTCGACGGAGCGCCCGGCGCTGACCTCGGCCTGTTTGCGCTGGCAGACGTCCGAAGGGCAAAGCTGGAAGCCCTGCTCGGTCGAACTGCGCATCGCCAGGATCATCTCACCGCCGACCATCTCGACGCGGGTGATGTACGGCTCCGGGGAATCGACGAACTCCTGGATCAACACCTGGCCGTCCGGCCCGAAATCGAACGACTCGCCGTCCAGCCGGGCGGCCAACTGCCCGGCGCTCTCGAAGTGCTCGATGCCGAGCCCCTTTCCGCCCCGGTTGTGCTTGGTGATGAACGGGCCGTCGAACGATCGGGCGGCCTCGACGAGCCGATCGGCGCCGACCGCCAGGACGGTCTGCGGAGTGCGGATGCCGTAGCGGCGAAGCGTCAGATACTGGCGGTATTTGCTCATCTCCAGCTCGAAGGCCTGCGAGCCGTTGACGACCCGCCGTCCGTGGCTCTCGAGCCAGGCCAGAATCTCGCGCATCAACGCCACGCCCCGGCCGTGCTCCCGGGTGTGTGCCGAGGGGCTCATCCGGTTGAGATAGATCCCGGGCGCCGGCTCGCCTCCGACCACGCCCTCGTCGACGTGGATCTCCCGGGTCTCGAACCCCTCGGATTCGAGCGCCGCGGTCAAAGGCGGCAGCCAGTCGGGATTTTCGTACAGAATGTGAACCGTCGGCAGCTCGCTCATCGCCTCATTCTCCGGCCGGGGTCACTCTCAAAATCTCGTCGTCGGCGGAGTTGACGACGTACAGGTTCCCCTCCTCGTCGAAGGCGATGCCGTCGAGCCCGCCCTCCGGGATCTCGTCGCCGAGATCGAGCGTCCCCTCGAGCTCCCCGTCTTTGGTGAAGGCGTGCACCAGCGAGTTGCTGTTCTCCGAGACGAACAGATAGTCCTCGTGCAGCTCGAGACCGGCCGGCTTACTCAGCTCCCAGACCCGGCCGTCGCCCTCGACGACCGTCTCGTATTCGGCGCCGTCGACGAACCGCTGGTCGGACCCGTCGTAGTCCGGTTGGATGGCCCGTCCGACTTCTCCGGTCTCGGTGTCGAGCGCGATGATCCGGCTGTGGCCGGTGTCGGCGGCGTACACCAGTCCGCTCTCCCGGTCGAAGGCGACGTGGGCGACGACACCCTCTTCGACCGCCAGCTCACCGTTGATGTAGCGGCGGACGATGCCGTCCGAGTGGTCGGTTCCCCCGGCCCCGTGGTGTTCGTTGAAATCGTAGCGGGTGATCGAGCCGTGCGAGCCGTCGAACACCCAGTAGGCGTGGCCCTCGTCCCAGGCGATGCCGGAGGCCAGCGGGCTGTTGTGAAGCATGTCGTAGTGGCTGGCGTGGCCGGCGTCGAACTCGTCGAGATCGGTCGTCCACAGCGAGGTGCCCATGAAGTCGGTCGGCGTATCGGGCTGGGTCTGCTCGTTTTCCTGCTGAGCGGTCGCCATAAAGCCCTCTTTGCCGAAAGCGAGGGCGGCCGGTTTCGCCATGAAGTGGCGGCTGTTTGGTCCGTTGAACTTCTCGGCGGACTGCGAGTCGGTCCCGATCTCGGTGACGACGACCGCGGAGTGGTCCCCGCGGTTGACGATCCAGAGCTGGTCGGGAGCTCGCGGATTGAACTCGACGTCGCGCGGTCCGGCGAGTCCGGCCTCGGAGTCGACGACCGTCTCGACCTCGACCCCCTCGAGGCCTTCCGCCTCTCCGCCGAGGACCGCCAGCGGCGAGATGGACGTGCCGGCGTCCGTCTCCGATTCCCCGCCGTCGGGCATCGTCCCGGCGTCGTTCATCTCACCGGCGTCCGGAGCGCCTCCGCCTCCCCCGACATCCCCGACGGTCAGGGGACCGTCGTCGGAGCCTTCGGGCGCACCGCATGCCACGAGACCGAGCGCGACAAGCGACAAAAGCCAGACCAATCGATCGGGTGTCATCATACGCTGTTTCATACCGAGGATTCCGGTGTGACGAGTAGCGGTTGCGCGCATACCAAACCAGTGGATGAGATACACGTCAAATGCGATCTCCGGCAGGGGCGCCCTCTGCACATTCGGACCGGCCCGCGACGAGCGAGCCTGTTGCGTTCCGAGACGAAGATTGCCAAGGTGCGCTCCGCTTCGCTCCTGGAGATCGCCCCTTCGAGCCGCCGTGTCGTCCAAGGATCCCGCCAACTGGTCGCCTCGCCCGACGCCCCCGGCCGACTGGCTGGTCGCGCTGGCGCTTTTTGCCGGCGTCATGGCCCTGCTTCTCGCCACCGGCCAGATGGGTTTCCCGCGCGACGAGAGTTTCTATTTCCGCGCCGGCAACGACTACGGGGGATGGTTCACCGAGCTGTTCAAACACTACCGGGCCGGCGAGCTGTGGGAGAGTTTCACGAAGGCGAACATCGACAAACACTGGTCGTACAACTCCGAGCACCCGGCGTTGATGAAGACGTTGTTCGGGCTGAGCGACCTGCTGTTCCACGAGTATCTCGGCTGGCTTCCCGAATCGACGGCGATGCGGGTGCCGGGGATGGCGACCGGCGCAGCGCTCGTCTCGACGACGTATCTTTTCGGCCAGCGGATCTTCGGGCGGCTGGCCGGCGGGGTCGCCGCGCTCGCCCTGTTGTTGCAGCCGCGGTTTTTCTTCCACGCCCACCTGGCGTGCTTCGACGTCCCGATCACGTTTTTCTGGGTCGCGACCGTCTACGCATACTGGCGAGGGTTCGACAGCCGCGGCTGGGCGCTCGGGGCGGGCATCGCCTGGGGACTCGCCCTGGCGGTGAAACTCAACGCCTTCTTCTTGCCGATCGTGCTGACGGGCCACTGGCTGCTCGCCAACTGGAAGGACCTCCGGGTCCGCCGCACCGAAGCCGGCGTGTCGGTCCGGCTCCCGGCCCTCCCCTGGTCGCTCGTCTCGATGGCGGTCCTCGGCCCCGTATTGTTTTACGCGCTCAACCCCCGGTTCTGG
Organism: uncultured Bradymonadales bacterium; assembly: GCA_964600555.1. GTDB lineage: Bacteria > Myxococcota_A > Bradymonadia > Bradymonadales > Bradymonadaceae > CAJXPB01. Next base: position 1,973 of record CAZRLK010000106.1, on the reverse strand, counting down.
TTCGACACCGCCGACCGGGTCGGCGCCTACCTGGCGTTTCACCTCGAGCACGTCAACTACTTCGTCTTTTACTTCGGCCAGAACGTCCAGCACCCGCCGCTGCCGGTCTCGTATCCGTGGGTGATGACGCTGGTGACGGTACCGGCGACGATCCTGCTGGCGGCCTGCTTCGGCGGGGTGTACGCGGCGCTGCAGTGGGACCCGGTCGACTGGGCGCGACGCTGGCGGCGAAGCCTGGCGGTCGGGCGCCTGCCCGAACGCGGCGCCTCGGACCCCCGGGCGACCGGGCTCTTGATGCTGATCAACCTGCTCTTCCCGATCGCGCTGATCTCCGACCCGCAGACCCCGATCTTCGGCGGCACCAAACACTGGATGCCGGCGATGCCCTTTTTGGCGATCTTCGCCGGTGCCGGCGTCACCTTCGGCTGGAAGCTCGTGTGCGAGCGGTGGCGAGCCGGCGCCTCGGGGCTGAACGCCCGGTTCGGGGAGGCGATCGCGGCCGTCGCCTTCGCGGCGTCGGTGCTCGGGCCGGCGGCCTGGGCGACGGCCCAGATCCACCCGTTCGGAACGAGCTATTACAACGAGGTCATCGGCTCGATCCGTGGGGCGGCCGACCACCGGATGTTCCGCCAGTTCTGGGGCTACGCCTCGCGCCAGGCCCTCCCCTGGCTGAACGAGCACGCCGAGCAAAACGCCCGGGTCTGGACCCACAGCACCACCGGCGGCGCCTGGCATCAGTACGGCCTCGAAGAGATGCGCCGCGACGACCTGCGCACCTCCGGAATTTCCGGCAGCGACTATGCGCTGTACCATCACCAAAAGGCGTTCGTGCCCCAGCAGGAGCGCGTCTGGCAGGACTACGACACCTTCGCCCCGGCGCACGTCGTCTCCCGGGAGGGCGTGCCGCTTTTGAGCGTGTATCGCCGCCCGAAGCTCCTGGATCGAGACGAGACGTCGGCCGACGGTAAAGACGAGCGCTGACGCATCGATGCTCCCGACGAGACCGCCTCGACGGCCATGCTGATCCCCTACGACGACATCAATCCGACCGAGACGACGCCCTACCTCACCTGGGCGCTGATCGCGGCGAACGTCCTGGCGTTCGTCGCCACCTTCGAGATGCTGACGCTGCCGCCCGACCAGCAGCTCGCGGCCTTCGAGGCCAACGGCGCCCTGATCCCGGCGGAACTCGAGGCGGGCGACGTCTTCACCTCGATGTTTCTGCACGGCGGCCTCGGCCACCTCGCCGGGAACATGCTGTTTTTGTACATCACCGGAGACAACATCGAAGACGAGTTCGGCCGCGCGCCGTACATCGTCTTTTATCTGTTTTGCGGGGTCGCGGCGGCGCTGGCGCACGTCGCCGTCGCGCCCGACTCCTCGACGCCGCTGGTCGGCGCCTCGGGCGCCATCTCGGGGCTGATGGGCGCGTACATCGTCCTGTTCCCCCACAGCCGCATCAAGATCTTTTACTGGTTTTACTTCTACATCGGCACGGCGCACATCCGGGCGGTCTGGTGGCTCGGGCTGTGGTTCGGCTTTCAGTTGCTCTCCGGCGCGGCGGCCGGGGCGGCCGGCGGAGGAGTCGCCTACGCCGCCCACATCGGCGGATTCGTCGTCGGAGCCGCCGTCGCGCTCGTCGGCATGGCCCTCGGCCTGCTCGAGGGCGGCGTCGACGAGCAGCACTTCCCGACCCGCACCGGCCCGCCCCCCCGCCGCTGATCCCGCCGCCCGACGGGTGTGATCCAACTCCGTGGCATCAGGGTGCCGGCGTCCCGCGTCGAATTCGCCAAAACGCCAAGAACACCCGGCGCCCTCGGTCGGATTCGCCAAGACGCCATGACGCCAAGGCGCCAAGAACGACCCCGGCGCCCCTTCCACAACCGACGGCACCGGCCGGCGGCGAAGCCGCCCGGGGCGCCGCATGCGGACGCAGATGAAAAGCCGGACTCCAGGCTTTTCACTGCGCTCCG
>CAZRLK010000105.1:0-17712 GCA_964600555.1 uncultured Bradymonadales bacterium | reverse complement strand
AGCATCGGCGCCTCGTCGCGCTCGCCCTCGCCGATGACGACCGTCCCGTCGATCGGGATCGGCTCGAAGGCAGCGCGCATCGCGCTGACGGCGTGTTGGTCGCTGTAATCGGAGTCGCCCTGGCCCATCGTCCGGGCACAGGCGATCGCGGCGGCTTCGGTGACACGAACCAGATCGAGCGCCAGGTTGCGTTCGTCCATCGTAGTCGACCCTCCGGGAGTCGGTTGAGGCATCGAGCGGTGAGCACAGCGAGACGGCGGTACGGCGGCGGGCGCCGACCTACCAAAACGGGGGTGGAAGTGCAACGACACTTCGCGCCACTGCAAGGCCGGCTCGCCCGCCAGCATACGCCTACCAGCAAAAAAAGCGGCGGACCCTCACGGGCCCGCCGCTGTCTTACTCACTCACTCAACTACTCACTCACTTACTGACTCGACGGACAGTCGCCCGATTTCAGGTACGACAGCGGGGGCTCGCTCGAGGAGTCGACGCTCGAGTCGCCGTCGTTCGTCTCCGGCTCGTCGGGCAGCAGGCACTGGCCCTCGTCGACCATCACCGAGGCGTCGGGGTTGACCGAGCCGAGATCCAGCTGACCGGCGACCATCTCGACCTGCTCGTCGCCGATGCGAGCCTCGACCGGGTCGGCGCCGTGGGCCCGCCCCTCGAACTCGTAGTCGACCAGCCAGTCGGCGACCCCGACGTAGTCCTGGACGTGGGCGAAATCGAAGGTGGTGAGGACCTCGAGGGTCGGCGTGGCTTCGACGACCAGACCGTCGTCCCCGGAGCCGTCCGGCCGGATGGTCAGGTCGACGCTGCGCCCGTCGTTCGGGTTGAGGTCGCCGGTGACCGCCTTGGAGCCGTCGATTTTCAGCCACGAGGTCGAGTCGCCGAAGCCGATGTCGGTGATCTCGAGCTGGTCGTCGCCGACCGACAGGGTCGACTCGCCGCTGAGTCCGGCCAGGTGGGTGACGTAATCGAGCGTCGTCTCCTCGGTCTCCTCATCGTACTGGCCGTAGGTGATCGGGTAGGAGACGTCGATGGCGTTGAAGCCGACCGACGAGGAGACCGTCTCGGTCTTCGCATCGGCCGAGGCTTCCAGGACCGGGCCCTGGGCACTGGCGAGTTCGACGCCGTAGTCCGGCCCGGCCACCTCGATGTCCTGCTCGATGACCAGCTCGCTGTAGACCTGTTTGGCGCGCTCGCTGCCGATTTCGGCGCGGAAGCGCCCGGTCATCGTCTCGGGCAGCCCGTCGGCCAAGTCGCTGTCGACGACGCTGTCGATGTGGCGGACGGCCTCTTTGGTCTCACTCAGGTCGGCGGCGACCGCCAGGTGCGAGTCCGACAGCTCGATGTCGAGCGGCGCGTGGCGGTCCGGACCGACCGTGATCTCGAACAGAAGCGTCCCGTCCGACGGGCTGGTGACGCGGATGCGCAGGTCGGTGTTTTCGACCTGGCCGACGCACTGCTGATAGTCGCTCATCCCCTCCTGGCAGACGGTGCGGCCGCGGATCTTGTAGGTGACCGAATTCGATCCCTCGTTGATGATGTTGCGTTCCGTGAAGACGTACTCCAGGAGGGCGTCGACCAGCTGGTCGGTGTAGCGATCGGCGCTGCCGTACACGTCGGTCTCGGTGTCGGACTCGCTGTCGAACTCGGTGTCGGAGTCGCTCGATTGCTGGCAGTCGGTCGAGCCGTCTTCATCCTCGACGCACGCCGACCCCGACGCGCTTTCCTGCTCGACGACCGCCGAATCGTACAGCGACAGCGAGTTGAGCACGACCTGCGAATCCTCGACGAATTGCGTCGTCTCGGTCAGCGTCCCGGAGAGTCCCTGGACGTTCGTCTCGACCTGGTCGCGCGTCCGGTCGTGCTGGGTCTCGTCCTGCACACAGGCGGTCGCGACCAGCGCGATCATCATCAGCAATACCGTTCGTCCCATCCATCGCGTCTCGTGCGTCGTCATGGTTTCATCCCGTCGTAGGTTTCGACTCGATTCAGGCGAACTCGTCATCCGTGCCCATTGAAAGATGCAAGGGCCATTCCAGCCGCTCGACCCGGCCCTCATCGGGGGACGTCGCGGGTCGGGGCGCTCGATTCGGGGCATCGATGTCAGATCGATCTGCCGGGGGTGGACAAAGGATCATCCAGCAGATCGTCCGGCTCACTGCGCCACCAGATACAGCTCGTAGTTGTGCCAGAAGGCGGCGGCGACCTCGTCGACCTCCGGCATGCCCTCGGCGGGCGGTCCGGGTTCCTCGGGGTCGACGACGGGGAGTGCCCGAAAGTAGTCGGTGCAGTACCAGCGATCGTGCAGGTGGAGCTGGTCGCCGGCGACGTAGGCGGCGTAGGCGTCGAACGAGTCGATCGAGGTGATGTCGCAGGGGGGTTCGCCGGCGAACCAGCCGCGGGAGTTGCGGTTGTCTCGCCAGGCGAAGCCGACCTGGTCGGGGGCCGGGGCGTCGTCGTGCGTCCAGCCGACCTCCCCGGCCGAGACCTCCTGAAAGCTCTCGGAGTCGACGGCGAAGTTGCCGCGCCAGAAGGTCGGCCGCCCGTCGTCGAGTCCGAGCACCGCGATGGTGTCGTCGGGGGAGTGTTCGGGATCGGCGTGGGCCGCCAGCACGGTCGCTTCGGCGAGGTCGGCGTCGAATTCGTCGATCGGCATGGCATCGGCCCAGGAGGGGCCGGGCTCGCCGTGGCGGTCGTCGTCGAGCTGGAGTTTGTGGATCGTGGAGTCGGTGAGGACGAACGCGAAGTTCGAGTGCTCGATGTCGAAGGCGGCGCGGACCGGAGAGCCCGGGGCGAACTGGCTGGAGGCGTCGCCGGCGGCGAAGACCTCCCAGCTCGAGGCCTCCTCGGGGAGCCGCCAGATGGTCGGTTCGGAGTAGGTGGTGACGTCGCTTCCGGCCCCGGCGTCGTCGGGGAGCGGGGTGGCGTCGGAGGGATCGCCGGTGGTGTCGGAGTCGGGCGGCGGGCCGAGGTCGGGGGGACTCGAGGCGTCTCCGGCGTCGGCGCCCGGGTCACTCTGCTGAGCCGAGCCGTCGGCGCCGCATCCGATGGACAGGACGGCGATCAAGGCGAATGCGAGTGGCGTCTCGTCCAACACGACCTCCGTGGTGTGGCAGGTTCGCACCCCACTATAATTGGCGCGGACGCGCGGTAAAAGGCGGATCCGGCGATGACTGCGAAGAGCAGGGATGGGAACACGGCGAAGAGCAGGATGCTCTTCTCTACGGGGACACTGCAACGAGCGGGATGCTCTTCCCTACGGGGCTCAGCCGTCGCGGCGGATCATGTCGGCCGCGAGTTCGAGGGCGTAGCGCATCGAGCCGGGGTCGGCGACGCCCCGGCCGGCGATGTCGTAGGCGGTCCCGTGGTCGACCGAGGTGCGGACGACGGGGAGGCCGAGGGTGACGTTGGCGGAGTGGCCGAAATGCAGGAGTTTCAGCGGGATCAGTCCCTGGTCGTGGTACATGCAGACGACGGCATCGTAGGGGGCTTCGCCGTCGCGGAACTTCGCGAACAGGGTATCCGACGAAAGGGGGCCGTCGATCCGGACGCTTCGTTCGGTCTCGTGGCGAAGATCCTCGAGGGTGGGCGAGAGGACTTCGATCTCCTCGTCGCCCATCGCGCCCCCTTCGCCGGCGTGGGGGTTGAGACCGCAGACGGCGAGGTGCGGCTGGTCGATGCCGAAGCGCCGCCGCAGGCCGCCGAGCGTCGTCCGGATCACCTCGCGCAGGCGGCTCGGGGTGACCCGGTCGGCGACGCGGCGCAGCGGCATGTGGGTGGTCACCAGCGAGACGCGAAGCCGGGGGCCGGCGAGCATCATCACCGGCGAGGAGGTCTGGAAGCGATCCTGCAGGACTTCGGTGTGGCCGACGACCGGTTCGCCGATCCGCTCGAACAGCGATTTGTTCCAGGGGGCGGTGACGACGGCGCTGGCACGTTCGGCGACGACCGCGTCGACGGCGCGCTCGAAGGCGAGCCGCTGCAGCTCGGCGGCCCGGGCGTCGCCCTCGCCCTTGTCGACGCCAGCGAGGTCGAGATCCGGGGCGACGTCGACGACGCCGACCCGGCCGGGCTCGGGGAATTCGTCGATCGAGGGGAGGGCGACGAACCGCTCGTCGAAGGCCTCCTCGTCGAAGCCGGCGTCGCCGAGCAGGGCGTTTTCACGCCGCAGCGCCTCCATGTCTCCGAACACGACCACCCCGACGTCGTCGGCCAGCGGCTCTCGCAGGGCCTTCAGCAACACTTCCGGCCCGATCCCCGCGACGTCTCCTGTCGAAATGGCGAGTCTCATCTCAGTTCTTGACGTCGATGAAGGCCTTTTCGCGCAACTGCTCGACGTAGGTCTCGAGCTCCTTTTGCATCTTTTGCTGGCGGAGCTTCCGGCGGATCATCTCCTTGCGCTGCTCGACGTCCGAGCTGGCCTGCTGCGAGACGTCGTCGACGCGCAGGACGTGAAACCCGTGTTTGGTCTCGACGACCTCGGAGTGTTCGCCCTCGTCGAGTTCGAAGACGACGTTGAACGCCGAATTGAGCTCGCCGCGCGAAAAAGAGCCGAGCAGCCCGCCGTCGTCGGCCGACGGTCCGTCGCCGTGCTTTTTGGCCAGCTCCGCGAAGTCGGCCCCCTGGTCGAGTCGGTCGACGATCTGGCGCGCCTGCTTGCGGGCGGCGTTGAGCGCCTTGCGGTCGTCGCCGTCGGGCTGGACGAGGATCTGGCGGACGGTCACCTGGCGTTCGCTCTCGCCGGCCGGCCCGAACTGCTCGCGGTACCGCTCCCGGACCTCCTCGTCGGAGACCGAGACCTGCTGGCCGAGCTTCATGTTGACGAACCGGATCTTGAGCAGGTTCTGGCGGATCGTCTCGCGGTACTCCTCGAAGCTGATGCCGTACCGCTCGATCATCGAACGCATCTGCTCTTCGCTCAAATTCTGCGAGCTGCGCTGCTGGGCGAGCCACCGGTCGATCTGTTCGTCGTTCACCGACAGGTCCATCTCGCGGGCCTTCTTGACGATGAGCTTCCGATCGATCAGCTCCTCGAGGACCTTCTCCTGGATCTCGGCGCGTCGCTGCTCGTCCTCCAGGACGTCCGGCTGCATGCCCCGCTGCAAAAGATACGGGGTGGTCGCCTGCTCGAGGTCGTAGCGGGTGATGACGTCGTCGTCGACGCGGGCGACGATCCGGTCGACGATCTCGCCGACGACGCTCGAGGGGATCGCCAGGAAGACGGCCGCCAGGGCGACGGCCAGCCAGGTGCCGAGTTGTCTCGTCGTGTTCGTCATCGTCTCTCGACCTCACTCGTCGTTCGAGGGGGATGTCGCATCGGCGTCGACCTCGGAGGCGGCCACGATCGGGATCTCGCCGGGGCGGGTCGCTCGCCGGAGCTCGGGTTCGTCGAGGCGCTCGGCGAGATCGTCGGTCCGCTCGACCGTGGCGTCCTCGCGCCAGCGGGCGGTAATCTCGTCGCGGCGGGCCTCCTTGCGCTCCTCGTACAGGCTCGAGCGGATCTCGCGTTCGGCCTCGGCGAGGGGCGTCGTCGAGGCGTCACGTTTATCGGACCACGTCGCCAGATACCAGCGCCCGTCGGCTTCGAACACCTCCGAGATCTCGCCGCGCTCGTCGAGCCCGAAGATCGCGTCGGCGACCGCCTGCGTGTGGGAGCCGGCCGAGGGAGGCTCGACGGCGCCGATACGACCGCCCCGCCGGGCGCTTTTCGGGTCGACCGAGGAGCGGGAGGCGATCTGGCGAAACGTCTCGAGTTTTGCGTCGACCGACTCGTAGTCTCCCGCGAGCAGTTCGGCGCGCAGCCGCTCGGCGCGCCGGCGCGATTCGGTCACCACCACCAGCCCGCGGCGCTTTTCGGGTTCGCGATACGCCTCGTCGTCCTCCCGGTACCGTTGCTCGATCGCCTCGCGCGAGATCTCGCTCATCGAGACCTCGCGGCGGACCGCCGTCTCGATCGCCCGCTCGGCGAGCCACTCCTTTGTGAGATGGCGCACCGTCGGATGATCGCCGAGCCCGCGCGCCTCGGCCAGGTCGGCGAGCAGTTCGAACTGGACGAGACCCTCGAGGTACTGTTGTTTTTTCTCGACCGACCCGCTGCCCTCCTCGCCGCCCGGCCCCCGAAACTTGGTGCGGACGTACGGCGGGAGTCGATCGATGCGCTCCTCGAGATCGCCCAGGGTGAATGCCTCGCCGTTGACCCGCGCGACGATCTTGTGGCGATCGCGCTCGCCGGCCACCTGCCCGGCCGCCGGCCCGGACCGCTCGCCACTCTCGCGCGTCTGATCGGAGGGCTTGGTCGGCGCGCACCCGGCGGCGAGGGCGACGAGGGGGGCCGCGACGATCGCGAGGCGTGCGGGCGATCGGATGTCGACGACGGGACGGGGCATGGCTTCGAGGGGCACCGGGCGTCTTGCTGCGGTATAAGTTAGGGGATTTCGAGGCGACGACAAGGCGTCGCCGCCGGCCCGCTACGGTTGTCTGGCCGTCGAGAGCCGCTCGATCAGCCGCCGGGAGGTCTCGAGTGGCTCGTCGGCCTCCTCGGGGTCGAGCGAGTACAGCAGGCTCTTGTCGGGCTTGAGCTCGAGCTTGCCCTCGGAGTCGTCGATCAGCTCGAGGAGCCGGTCGGGGGCCAGGGGCGTATCCTCCCGCAGCTCGACCCGGATCGCCGAGGGACCGGCGTCGAATTTCGGCGCCCGGAGCTGGCGGCAGCCGATCTTGATCGAGACGACGCCCCGGAGGTTGCGCACCGGCCCGGGGGCCTGGCCGAAGCGGTCGGCGAGCTCGTCGAAGATCTCGGTCAGCTCCTGGTGGGTGCGCGCCAGCGAGAAGCGCTTGTAGAACATCAGCCTCAGCGAGGTCTCCTCGATGTAGTCGTTCGGGATGAACGCCTCGACCGGGATGTTGACCTCCGGTTCGATCTCCTCGTCGACCTCCTCGTCGCGCAGATCGTTGATCGCCTCCTCGAGCAGCTCGGTGTACAGATCCAGGCCGACCGCCGAGACGTGCCCGGACTGGTCCTCGCCGAGCAGGTTGCCCGCCCCGCGGATCTCGAGGTCGTAGGTGGCGACGTGGAAGCCGCTGCCGAGTTCGCTGTGGGTCTGCATCACCTCGAGGCGCTTTTCGGCCTTTTTGCTCAGAGTCCGGCGGCGGGGGATCAGCATGTAGGCGTAGGCGCGCTCGTCGCTTCGGCCGACCCGCCCGCGCAATTGATACAACTGCGAGAGCCCGAAGTTGTTGGCCTCGTTGATGACGATGGTGTTGGCGTTCGGGATGTCGAGGCCACTCTCGATGATCGAGCTGCACAACAGCACGTTGATGTCGCCCTCGATATACGAGAGCATCACGTCTTCGAGCCGCGATTCCGGCATCTGGCCGTGGGCGATCCCGATGCGGGCCTCGGGGACGATCTCTTCGAGGTGGGCGGCCATCTCGTCGATCGTGCGCACCCGGTTGTGGACGAAAAACACCTGCCCGCCCCGCTCCAGCTCCCGCATGACCGCCTCGCGGATGACCCCCTCGCTGAATTTCGCGACGTGGGTGCGGACCGCCTTGCGGTTGTGGGGCGGGGTGGCGATGATCGAGAGGTCTCGGATCCCGAGCAGACTCATCTGCAGCGTCCGCGGGATCGGCGTCGCGGTCAGGGTCAGGACGTCGATGTTGGCCTTCATCTTTTTGATCTGCTCTTTGTGGCCGACGCCGAAGCGCTGCTCCTCGTCGACGACCAGCAGGCCGAGGTCGCGAAACTCGATGTCGCCCGAGATCAGCCGGTGGGTGCCGATCAAGACGTCGACCTCGCCCTGCTCGGCGCCCTCCAGGATCTCGCGTTCCTCGGAGGCGGTCCGAAAGCGGCTCAGCGCCTCGACCGACGCCCCGAACGACTCGAGGCGTTCGGTGAAGGTGATGCGGTGTTGCTCGCACAGGATCGTCGTCGGCACCAGCACCGCCACCTGTTTGCCGTCGAGCACGGCCTTCATCGCCGCGCGCATCGCCACCTCGGTTTTCCCGAAGCCGACGTCGCCGCAGATCAACCGGTCCATCGGCCGGGATTTTTGCATGTCCTCGAGGGTCTCCTCGATCGCCCGGGCCTGGTCGGGGGTCTCCTCGAAGGGAAAGTCCTGCTCGAACTCCCGGAAAAACTCGTCGCGGCCGGAGAAGGCGTATCCCTGAGCCTCCTCGCGTTTGGCGTACAGCTCGAGCAGGTCGCCGGCGACCTCGCGGATCTCCTCTTTGACCTCCTCTTTTTGCCGCTCCCACTTGTCGCCGCCGAGGCGGTCGAGGCGAGTCGACTCGTCGGAGCCGATGTATTTCTGGACGCGCCCGAGCCGGTGGACCGGCAGATACAGCGTATCGCCGTCGGCGTATTCGATGTGCAGGAAGTCGTTTTCGATGCCGCCGACATCCAGGTGCGAGAGTCCGCAGTATCGGCCGATGCCGAAGTCGACGTGGACGACGTGGTCGCCGATATCGAGGTCGCGAAAATGCGAGACCTCGGCGTGCTCGGTGACCGACATCTCGGAGGCGGTGACGACCCGGGCCCCGAAGATCTCGGCGCCGGCGACGACGGCGATGCCGAGGACCTCGGAGCGGAAACCGCTCGACAGATCGCCGCGGTACACCTCGACGAGGTCGGCCGGCGGGGGGACCGGCTCGCTGACGTCGATCGGGGTCGGCAAATCGAGGGCGTCCTGATCGAAGCTCTGCAACAGCCCGACCAGCCGGTCGACCTGGCCGGGGGTGCGGCAGGCGACACAGATCCGGCCGAAGCGCGACTTCCACTCCTCGATCCGGCCGGAGAGCTTCTCGACCATCTGCTCGACGCCGTGCGACTCCTTGCGCATTTTCACCAGGTCGGTATTCGGCCGGGCCCGGCAGTCGAAGCGGTGCTCGGCGTCGGCCAGCGGGAAGGCCAGCTCGTCGGCCGTCGGCTCCATCGCCACGCGGCGAAGCTCCAGGCGTCGCTCGCGCGAGGTGACCGTCTCGACGACCTGCTCGGGGGGGCGCAGGTAGCGGTCGACGGGGAAGACCAGCTCGTCGCGATCGCGGGCCCTCTGGCATTCGTGCTCGCGGTTGCGCCACTGCTCCTGCATCTCGTCGATGCCACTGTCGGGGTCGACGACGACCACGAGCGCCTCGTCGGGCACGTAGTCGAACAGATCGTCGGGCGTTTCGTGCAGGGCCGGGACGAAGGCGTCGATGCCGATGAAATGCAGACCGGCGCGCAGATCCTCGATCGTCTCGCGGACCTCGGCCGACGGGATCGACAGCTCGTCGGCGAGGGCGTTGAGCCGGCGGCTCGCCAGCTCGACCGACGGCTCGTCGAGGATCTCCTCGCGGACCGGAAAGACGTCGACCGCCTCGATCTCGTCGACGGTCGTCTGCGTCTCGGCGTTGAACGCGCGGATGTCGCTGACCTCGTCGCCCCAGCGCTCCAGGCGGACCGGGTGCGATTCGGTCGGCGGAAACACGTCGACGATGTCGCCGCGGATGGCGTAGGTGCCGGGATCCTCGACGACCGGGACTTCGGAGTAGCCGCAGGCGGTCAGCTGGCTGCGGAGCGTCTCGTTGCCGACCTCGTCGCCGACGGTGATCCGCCGGGAGTACAGCTGCATCGCCTCGAGGGGCATCGATTTGCGGCAGGCGGCGGTGACGGAGGCGACCGTGTAGCGGGGGAGCTGCTCGCGGGTCAGCTCGTACAGCGTCGCCAGCCTCTGCATCGTCACGCGGCGGTCGGTCGAGGCCTGGTGGTAGGGGCCGACATCGAAGGCGGGCAGGTGGACGACGCTGTCGCGGATCGCCGCCCCTCCCTGCTGGTCGATCTCGCCGGCCGGCAGGGTGCGCTCCTGCTCGGCGGTGAAGACCCGCAGGTCGCCGGCGAGGGTCTCGGCGTCGTCGGGCGTCGAGGCCAGAATCACCAGCGGGCGGTCGAGCCGGCGGCTGACATCGGCCAGCACACAGGCGCGAAACGCCCCGGAGGCTCCCTGGATGTCGACGTGCTCGGTCCCGTGTTCGAGCGCCTCGACGACCTGCGGGACGTGGTAGACGCTCTCGAAATTCGCGCCGGGCAAGGTCGCCTGCTCGTCCCCCGCCGAGCTCGGCGAGTCGGCAGGGCGCGAACCGGCGGGTTGCGTGTTGGTCACTCCGGCATCGTTCGATGGCATGGCAGATGCATGATCTTGTATCGAGGGATGGGTCGGGATGCGATGTACCGACCTCGAGGCGGCGCTGTCAACGTGCGCCGGGCAACCGGCTGCCGGCGGCGAGGAGCCGGGGGGGCGGTGCAGGCCCTGTCGGACGGTGCAATCGGGGCCGATCTCATTGATCGCAGGCGATCGATCAGCTACGATCGCCTCGTAGGTTTACGGTGACCGGCTTCGGGAGGCCACTGAGGCCATGGATACAAACAGACACGACGGCGGTAATATTCGAGGCCGCTGCGAGAGTCTCCGGAGGTTCGCCGAGCGACTCCACGACGACGAGTCGGGGGTCGCGGCGACGGAATACATCATCGTCTTTACGTTGATCACCTTCGGAGCCACGCTCGCCGTCCTGGCGACGGCAGCGTTCGTGAAAGCGTATCGCGACTTTCTGGTCTGGTGGTTCGCCCACCCGGCCGTCTGAGGTCGCGTGGGGGCTGGAGCCCGGAGAGGTGTGACAGGCTGTCACGCTCCCGGCACAACCCGCCTCCCCGAAGCTCGGCCCCGCACCGGGGCGCGCCCCGGTCCCGGCGGTCGGATCGGAAGTTGCATCCTGTGAGGGATGCATCGGACGGGGTAGATGCGCCGAGTCGTCGACTCGCCGCTTCCCGGCCTGACTGGATGCTCGCTAGAGGACTCGTTCCGGCGACGGAATCGAGGTGAATTGGTCGCACAATTTCCTTTCTCAGGAGGTGCTCCCGTGGATACGTTCAAAGAGGCACTCATCGCGCTTCACGAAGACGAAAGTGGCGCGACGGCGACGGAATACGTCATCTTGTTGATTCTCATCGCCTGTTTCGTCATCGCGATCGTGCAGATGTTCGGACAGACGGTCAGCGAGAAGTTCGCCAGCGCCAACCAGGGCGTCGAAAACATGGTCGAGTACTGATCGTCGGCACGGCCGGCCTCGACCTCCGTCGAGCAGGCGGCGGTCGGGCGCGGCGATCGATCCGTTCGAGCGAGCCGTCGGTCGAGTCCTCTCGACCGGGCCGAGATCGGCGGCCCCCGGCCGGGAGTCGGCTCGGGCGGGTGTCCCACGCGGGTGCCAGCCGCTCTCCGGCGGCCTAGCGGACGACGTAGATGCTCGCTGCCTTCTCGTCGGTCCAGATCGGCGAAGTCGGCTCGGTGGTGCCTCCGTGCCAGTCGGGGTGTGCGGCGAGCCGGCCGAGGGCCCCGTCGGAGGAGCCGAGGGCGACCCACCGGGTCGGTTTCGCAAAACGGTCGGTGTACCGAGAATCCCCCCCCGGGTCGTGGCATCGGATCCGGGCCTGGAGCCCGAGCCGTTCGGCGGTTTTGACCAGGACGGGACGCAGATCGACGTATTTGTTCGAGACGTGAAAGACGAGCATACCGCCCGGATCGAGCCGGTCGAGATACATCCGGATCGCCTCGAGGGTGATCAGATGTGTCGGCACGGCGTCCCCGCGGAAGGCATCGACGAGGATCATCCCGAAATACCCCGGCGGACTGGCCCGCAATCCGAGCCGTCCATCCCCGATCACCACGCCGACCTTTCCCGGCGAATTTTCCAGAAACTCGAACTGCCCACGGGCGAGAGCGACGACCTCCGGATCGATCTCGTAGAAGGTCAGAGGCTGCCCGCTCCGGGCAAACGCCGCCAGCCCCCCGACTCCCAGCCCCACCACGGCCACCGGATGCACCCCCGTCTCGCCCTCGCGTGGCGTCTCGTCGAGCGCCTCGAAGATCTCGGGCACCGGTCCCGGCGACAGGTAGTACGGAACCGCCAGATCCCGGCGCACCGCATCCCGGTATTGCGCCCCGTGAATCATCTCTCCGTTGACCAGATACCGCAGCTCGTCGGTCTCGACGACGGTGTTGTCCCCCAGGAATTTCGCCTCGATCGTCGAGTCCATCTCGGCCATCGGTCCCTTCGCGGAGCATCCACACCGGCCGCTCCCGCGATCATACGCCGCCAGGAGTGAGAATGGAACCGTTGCTGGAGCTGGAACGCTGGCGGAGCCTCGTGGTAGCCGGCCCGTGCGCCGCACTTTTGATGGTCGCAGCCGTCATCGACGCCTGGAGCCACCGCATTCCCAACTGGCTGACCTACCCCGGCCTGCCGGTCGCCCTCGTCGCCCACACCGTCGCCTGGGGGTGGGGCGGCCTCGGGACCGCTCTGCTCGCTGCCCTGGTGGTCTTTGTCGGCGGCGTTTTGTTGTTGCTGCCCGGCTGGATGGGGGGCGGCGACGTGAAACTTCTGACGGTGCTGGCGGCGTTCGTCGGGCTGTCGGCCTTCGGCGAAATCATGTTCTATGCCATCTGGATCGGCTTTTTCCTCGGCCTCGCGGTCGCTCTGATCAACGGGTATTTTCTGGAAATGTGGCGCCGGATCGGCCAGTTTTTTGCGGGAGTCGTCCGGGCGGCGGTCTATCGGACGCCGGAGGCGATCCAGCAGATCGAACAGGACGAGCGCGCCGAAGTTCCCTTCGGGGTCGCCGTCTTTCTCGGGTTCGTGCTGACCTACTCCGACGCCGTGTACGGCTGGCCCGGCCTGCTGGAGTGGTTTCTGGAGACGCTATGAGCATCGAAGATCGCGAGATCGGCATCGTCGGGGCGGGCGTGATCGGATTGGGCATCGGCTGGGAGCTGGCCCGGCGGGGCGGGTCGGTGACGATCTTCGAGCGCGATCGGCCGGGGAGCGGCGCGAGCCGGGCGTCGGCGGGCATGCTGGCACCGGTCGCCGAGCTGGAGTACGGCGAGCGGAAGTTGTTCGAGCTGGGGATGCGCAGCCTCGAGCTGTACCCGGAGTTCGTCGCCGAGCTGGAGGAGGCGAGCGGGCGGCGGGTCGACTACCGCGACCAGGGGACGCTGGTGCTCGCCGTCGATCGCGACGACGCCGAGGCCCTCGAGCACATCCACGACTACCACCGCGACCTGGGGCTCGACGCCGAACGGCTGACCGCCGAACAAGCCCGTCAGCTCGAGTCGGGGCTCGCCCCCTCGATCCACGGGGCTCTGCTGTGCCGGTCGGACCACCAGATCGACCCCGAGCGGCTGGTCGAAGCCCTGGTGGTCGCCTTCGAGCGGGCGGGAGGCGAGCTTCGAGAGGGCCGGGCGATCGAGGCCATCGACCTCGGCCCGGACCGACACACCCTCGCCACCGACCGGGGCGAGGCCCACCCGTTCGATGCAGTGGTCGTCGCGGCCGGGGTCTGGTCGAAGGAGATCGGCGGCCTGCCCGACGGTCTGTTGCCGCACCTGCGGCCGGTGCGCGGCCAGATGATCGCCGTCGACCTCGGCGATCCGCCGCTGTGCGAGCACGTCGTTCGGGTGCCGGACCCGTCGCAGCTCGACGTGTATCTGGTGCCGAAATCGCGCGGGCGACTTCTGGTCGGGGCGACGACCGAGGAGCGCGGCTTCGACCCGCACCTGACCGCCGGGGGCGTCTTCGAGCTGCTGCGCGGCGCCTGGCAGGCGCTGCCGGGCATCTACGACCACGACATCCTCGAGACGTGGACGGGATTTCGTCCGACGACGCTCGACGACGAGCCGGTCGTCGGGCCGACCGACATCGAGGGGCTTTGGCTGGCCGTCGGCCACGGGCGCAGCGGCATCCTGCAGACCCCGGTCACCGCACGGGCGGTCGCCGAGATGTTCGAGCGGAGACGGGCCCCCTCGGTGATCGAGGACTTTACACCCGCCGCGAAGTCGCGCTAAAGGATTCGTCTGGAACCTCAGCCGGGGCTCGAACGGTTCGTCCGGTCGGTGCTCACTTGCCGAAGGTGCAGTATGAAGCGTCACATCCTCGCCGTCGTGATGGCCGTGGCGTGTGCAGGCGGTCTCGCCGCCGAGGCGCACGCCCAGCAGTTTGTCGAGGGGGCCCGACCGACGGGGATGGGCGGGGCGTATACCGCCGTCGGGACGGGGGCGTCGGGGATGTATCACAACCCGGCCGGCATCGCGACGGCACGCATGTACGCCATCGCCGGGACCTACGCGTACACCCCGGCCGGTAACCTGTTGAACGCCTCGATCGTCGACAGCAAGACCAACCCGAACATCGCCGCCCAGGCCGGCTACAGCTATCTAATCGGCCACGACGACGCCCGGGATCCCTCCGGCCACGACATTCGCCTCGCCCTGGCCGTCCCGGCGCTGCCGGAGCGAGTCTCGATCGGGCTGAGCGGCCGGTATCTCATCCTCGAGCGCGACGGCACCGAATTTGCGCGCGGCTTCACCCTCGATGCCGGCTTTTTGTTCCAGATCGTCGAGTCGTTTCACGCCGGTCTGGTCGGCAAAAACCTGATCGACATCTGCCAGCAGCCCGAGCGCTGCCGGGGGGCGGTACCGATGAACGTCGGCGCCGGGGTCGCTTACGGCAAGACGACCCCGTTTCACATCAGTGCCGATTTCGTCGCCGACATCGGCTCCCGCCCCGAGGGCGTCGCCTACGAGATCGACGCCGGCGCCGAATACATGATCGGGGGAAGTTTTCCGATCCGCGCCGGCTACCGCCACCGGACCCTCCAGGACAGCCACCGTGTGAGCGCCGGATTCGGCTGGCGGGAATCGCGCTTCGGACTCGACGCCGGGGCAAACATGGACCTCGCCGACCCGGCCTCGGTGACCGTCTCGACGACCGCCTCCGTGTATTTCAACTGACCTCTCCCCCCGCGAGCCTCCCCGCCAGCCCCCGCCTTCTCGCCCGTCCGGGCTGCGAGACCCTCGGGCGCGGCGGATTCGGGAATAGTTTGCCGCTCAGAGTGGTTGTAAAAACTACGAACGATGCCCCGGAAACCAAGCACGCGAGGCCGAGCCGCCGCCGACCGAATTTGCAACGCGAGAGGCGTTCGCGGCATCCATTCTCTCGCACGGGCAGCCCCTGTCGAATGACCGCCGGTTCTCGTTGTTGCGGGGTTTTCCGGTGGACAATCGCCGGTTCGTAAGCTAACGACTCCTCAATCCGATAGCTCGATTGCAGGGCCACTCGACTCCGCGCCCTCCCGGACGGTGGAGTCTCCGGGACGAAGACCGTACGGGCGCCGACTTGCGGATCCAGACCCTCCACTCACCTTCGACTCGACACGCCTTCAGAGGGCCGAGCCAGATATGCAGACAGACGACTCTGATGAGAAAACTACCCAAGAGGCAGATGTCGAGGTCATCGTCGACGACGACGAGCAGTCCGACGAAGGGATCTCGATCGACGAGCAGGAGCTGGGCAATGTCGAAGAACTGTTCGGCGACCTCAGTCTGCCGATGCTTCGCCAGAGCGACCAGGTCGAAATCTCGGCGGATGCCGATCCGCTGACCGCCTACCTGGCGCGACTGAATTACATCGAACCGCTCTCCAGTGAAAAACAACAGGAGCTGGCCGAACGCTACGTCGAAGAAGACGATCTGACGGCCGGCAAGATGCTGGTGCTGACCAACCTCCGGCTGGTCGTCAAGCTGGCCCGCGAATACAAGCGCCGATGGACCGATCTGCTGGAGCTGATCCAGGAGGGCAACGTCGGCCTGGCCGAGGCGATCACCCGCTACGATCCGTACCGCGGGGTCAAGTTCACCAGCTATGCGCAGTACTGGATCCGGGCGATGATTCTCAACTATCTGATGAATCATCTCCACCCGGTGAAAATCGGCAGCTCGCGTGCCGGGCGCAAGCTGTTTTACAATCTCAAAAAGGCTCGCCGCCAGCTCATCAAGCAGGGCCACGAGCCGACCCCGCAGCTGGTTGCCGAGTATCTCGACGTCGACAAGGACGACGTCGTCAAGGTCTCGGCTCAACTGGACGCACCGCCGGTGTATCTCGACGCCGAGGCGCCGGGCCACGACGAGACGACGGTCGGCGAGTTGATGGAGGCCGACGTCGTCGATCCCGAAAGCGCGGCCAGCGAACACGACATCTCGACTCAGATCTCGGACGCGATCAAAAGCTTCGGCGCCCAGCTCGAGGACGAGCGCGAGCGGGCCATCTGGTTCGAGCGCATGATCGCTGACGACGACAAGCCCCTCGCCGAACTCGGCGAGGACTGGGGCGTCTCCAAGGAACGGATCCGGCAGGTGGAAGTCCAGATCCGCGAGAAATTCCGCGACTTCCTGACCGATCACCTCGGCGACGACGTCGACATCGACTTTCTGGAGCAATGATCGCGATCCTCGAGGATGGTGGGTACCCCTCACCCCGGACGGACCCCCGAGTTCGTCCGGGGTTTCGTTTCGGCGGCCGAGCCCGGCGGACCCTGCACCCACCCGCTCGGCGCCGGGCGAGCCGCGTAGCTCGACGACGAGCACGTCACAGCCGTTGACCGCAATTCGGTTTGCCGCTATGACGCCGTTGTCGACGCACGCCCTCGCGTGACTCCCGTATCAATCGATTTTTTCAACGACATCGTATTTCGACGATTTCACACGCACAAAGGCAGACTCATGACTAGTACCGCTGTGGATGCTCACAACACGTTCATGGAGACGGACTTCGAGCTGTTCTCCGATCTGTCGTTCAAGGTCAAAGACCTGACCGAACAGCAGTATCGGCTCGGGCGCAAGGAGATGGAGCTGGCCGAGCGCGAGATGCCGGGACTGATGGAAACCCGGCGCAAATACGCCGACGCCAAGCCGCTCGAAGGGGCGCGCATCACCGGATCGCTGCACATGACGATCCAGACGGCGCACCTGATCGAGACGCTCGTCGCCCTGGGCGCCGAGGTGCGATGGGTCTCGTGCAACATCTATTCGACCCAGGATCATGCCGCGACCGGCGTGGCAGTCGGGCCCGACGGGACCGTCGACGACCCGCAGGGCGTCTCGGTATACGCCTGGGAGGGTGAGACGATCGAGGAGTACTGGTGGTGTACCTTTCAGGCGCTGCGCTGGGAGGACGAGCAGGGTCCGACGATGATCCTCGACGACGGCGGCGACGCGACGCTTTTGGCCCACCTCGGCTACGAGTTCGAACAGGAAGGCGAGGTGCCCGACCCGTCGACGGCCCCGAACCCGGAACTGGAGGTCGTCTACACGCTGCTCGGCGAGGTCCAGCAGACCGACCCGACCTTCTGGAGCGACCGCGTCGGCGACATCAAGGGCGTCAGCGAGGAGACGACGACGGGCGTGCATCGCCTGTACGAACGCCAGGAGGAGGGGACGCTTTTGTTCCCGGCGATCAACGTCAACGACTCGGTCACCAAATCGAAGTTCGACAACATCTACGGGTGTCGCCACTCGCTGCTCGACGCGCTCAACCGGGCGACCGACACGATGATCGCCGGCAAGCGGGCGCTGGTCTGCGGGTACGGCGACGTCGGCAAGGGCTCGGTGCAGTCGCTCGAGGGCCAGAAGGCCAACGTGGCGGTCTCCGAGATCGACCCGATCTGTGCGCTGCAGGCTTCGATGACCGGCTACGACGTCATCACCGTCGAGGATGCCATCGAGGAAGGCTACGATATTTACGTGACGGCGACGGGCAACGTCGACGTCATCACCGCCGAGCACATGAAGCAGATGAAAGACGGGGCGATCGTCTGCAACATCGGCCACTTCGACACCGAAATCG
>CAZRLK010000104.1:0-18052 GCA_964600555.1 uncultured Bradymonadales bacterium | reverse complement strand
TTCGACGTGATGACTGAAGCGGTCGTTGCGTGCCGTGGGTCTCAGAGACCACGTTCTAACCTCTGAGAACGTATAACTGGCAACGAAAAGACCCAGTACGCGATGGCGGCGTAAGCTGACCATTGCCTTGTGATGTGTCCGGAAACCCCGGGCACCCGTGACCTTGGTCCTCGCCTGCGGGATCACGTGTCACGACGCTCAGCAGGCTCGATGGCTCCGGTTGTTTCGTCCTTCTGACCGGAGTGACCTGAAAGAAGGGCCCTCCCCAAGGGTAGCCTGTTCGTGGGCAGCCCGCGGCGGAGGTAAAACAAATGTACACGAACTACGCACGTAGGAACGACCAGCGGATGCATCGCGGACGCGGGTTCGATTCCCGCCGCCTCCACTACTCGCAGACAGGGTCCGGCTTTCTCGCCGGGCCCTGTTTGTGGTTCTTGTCCTTTCTCTCCCCTCTCTGTCGGCCACCGGACGGCGGCGCGAGACCGCCAGGGGATATCGAACCACTGGACCAAACCGGGGCAGTTGTGGCAAACTGCTCTCACGAGTATTCGAATCCCCAATTGGTGTATGTGATGGCCGACGAGCAATCGGGACGGGTCACCCGTGGTATGGCGTGGGGACTTGTTGCCGCGGTGGTGATCGGGGGGACTTACGTTCTGGCCGGCACCTGGTACGGGGGGGATCTCGAGACGACGGTCAACTGGCCCGACAACTGGAGCTGGTCGGCGGACTCCGCGATCCGAGTCGCCGTGACCGACGCCGAGGGACATCCCCGCCCGAAGACGCGCGTGCAGCTCGGATTGGTGCCGAATGATCGAGACGAGCCCGAGTCGACGGCGGCGGGCGTACTGAGCGGTGAGTGGAATGTCCTGGCGAGCGGGGCGACCGACGAGAACGGACGCGTCTGGCTCGAATTGCCGGCGGCACGAGAGCAGTTCGAGAAGGCAGACGATCTCCCCGAATCGCCGACGGTGGCCGTCCGGGCCGCAGAGGGGTGGAGTTCGGCGATCGAGGCATACGCGTTTGACGCCCCCCCTCGTGCGCGCCTCGCAATGGCCGCCGACCGCTCCTCGTATCGGCCCGGCCAGCTCGTCCGGCTGCGGGGGACGCTGTTCGAGCCCGACGGATCCGGTCCGATCGCGAGCCCCGAGGGTGAAAAACCGCCCGAAGCCACCCTTTCGGTCGCCGCCCCTGGAGGGGAGGTCGTCTTCCGCGACCGCGTGGTTCCCTCCCGGAGCGGCCTCGTCACCACGGAGGTCGAGCTGGCGGACGAAGCGCCGCCGGGCTCGTATCGTGCGACGCTGTCATATGCCGGCGCCGAGGCGACCCGGCACCTCCCGGTGCGTCCGGACGAGTCGGCGGTCGTGGACGTGGCGCTCGAGGTCGATCGCGTACACGACGGCGGTCCCATCCTCCAGGGGACGGTTTCGGCCGAGTATGCCTACGGTGAACCGCTGCAGGGAGGCGAGCTGGAGGTGGTCGCCACCGCGATCGGCGCCTCATCGGAGTCGACGGGAGCGAGCATCTCCGATTCCGCCACTCTCGGACCCGACGGTACCCACGAATTTGCGCTGGAGGCGCCGCCCGTCCGGAGCCCGCGGTCTGGCGGAGACGCCTGGCGTGTCGAGGCGCGGGTCGTCGACGCCGAGGGTCGGCGGGCCACTACATCGACCGCCGTGCAACCCGCAGGAGAGGTCGACCGCGTCGAGGTGCTTCCGGCCGGCAATCCGCGGTTTCGAGCCGGCGAGGTCAACGATGCCATCGTCCTCGTCCGCGACGCCGACGGAAACCCCCTCTCCGAAGTCGACGTCACCTGGATCGGCACCGACTCGGAGGACGACCAGGAGGAGGGGGGAGGCGTCACCGCCGAGGAGGCGATGACCGACGAGCGAGGAGTGGCGCGCTTCGAGTGGCGACCCGGCGGTTCCTTCGAGCAGGCCCGAGGCGTGGAGGCGACGGTTCGAGTCGCCGGCGAAGAGCAGCCGACGCAGCGATTTGTGACGCCAGTCTCGGTCGTGCCGTCCGGATCCGTCCTCCTGGCTCCCTCTACTGCCGTGCCGACCGCCGGGTCGAGCGTCGAGTTTGACCTCGATCTGCCCGATTCCGGCGGGTTCGGCTCCGGTGAACTTCCGGTCGTCGCGGTCCACGATCGAGAAGTCGTGGGGCGGAATCGAGTCGGGCTCGAGCCGGCGGGACGACCTGCGAGCGGGTCGATCGAACTCGACGAGCGAGTCCGCGGGTTGACCTATCTGGTGGTCCTCTCGGAGCGGGGCCGTAGACTCGGGGAGACGCCGATCTGGGTGCGCCAACCCGGCGGCAGTGAACTCGAGATGGGCTTCGGTGAACGGGAGGACGGAGGGGAGGCTCGGCGGAGCGTCTCGGTGCGGATGCCTGCCGGGGCCGGGGAGGACGACGAGGAGCGAGAGGCGGCTGTCTTCGGCATGCGGGCCGTCGATGCCGCCGATGTCGGACGGAACGACCTGACCGGGGGCGGGTTTCCGGCAGCGTTGTGGCACGACCGCGGGTCGGTCGACGCGGCTTCGCGGGCGGCTTCGGTGCCCGGAGTCCGCGCCGGGAGCAGTCGAGAAGCGGACGATTCGCTGCTCGCTTCGCGGGTGGCGCGCGCGGTGGCCGACGACGACTCGGGATTTGCCGCCTCGGCCCGGGGGCTCGATCTGAATCGAGCCGCCGCCAGTTGGTCGAGGCACGGCTGGTACCAGGCGTGGTCGGTCTTTCTGTATCTCGTGCTCGTGGTTCTGGTGGTCGCCGCGATTCGGCTGACCCGGCGGTATCATCTTGCCGGTTCGTTCGGGTGGCGTGCGCTGGGGTCATTTGCCGCCGCTGTGGCCGGCGGTGTGGGTCTGCATGCGGCGATCCACTGGGGTACGCACTTTTTCGGTGTGCTGGAGCCGGCGCACTGGCTGGTACCCGGTGCGGCGGTGATCTGCCTGCTGCTCGGGCTCGTCCAGGCGCACTTTCGGGCTCCGGACGCGGGCTTTCGCCGGTGGGCGGGGCTGGTTGTCGCGCAATATCTCCTGTTGTTGTTCGTGCTCTGGACGGGGGAGGCGGCGGGGGCGACGCCGCTGGAGATTCCGGGCTTCGGGGTGGTCGTGCTCGGGTGGATGGCGTGTTTGGTTGGCACCGGGATTTTCTGGGCGACGCGCCTGTTGAACACGCGGCTGAACTGGGCGTTTCTCGGCGTGGTCGCGGCGGTTGCCGGGGCGCTCGTCGCGCCGACCCTGGTGCTTTCGGCGGACGAGACCGCCGGGAGAGCGGGCGTCGGCTGGTTGTTTCCCGACCGCGCGGAGGCTCGCGAGGCTGGAGAGGGCGGCGAGCGCGTGCCGGATCGCTCCGACGACCCGGCAAAGCGACGCGAGGTGACACCCGATCTCGGATCGGAGAGAAACTCCCCCTCGTCACGGCCACTCGTCTGGCGCCCGGAAATTGCGGACGAGGGCGAGGGCCGAGCGGCGGTCGAGTTCGAGGCCCCCGAGCCAGGCGAGGACTGGCAGATCGAGGCCGTCGCTCACACGCCGAACGGACGAGTCGCCCACGGAACGATGGCGGTGCGCGCGGAGCATCCGATCAGGCTCGAGACCGAGCTGCCCCGGCGTCTCCGGAGCGGGGACCGTCCCGAAATTCCGGTGGTGGTGAGTGACGAGAGGGAGAGCGGCGGAGACCCCCTCGAGGTACGCCTGCGTGCCTCGAGCGACGGCACGCTGCGGCTTCGCAAACGTCGGAAGACGGTTCGACTCCCGGCCGGGGGTCGACGCGTCGTGAACTTTCCGGTCGTCGCCGATGGGGTCGGGAAGGGGACGATCGGGATCCAGGGAAGCGTGGGGGGAACTCCCGTTCGCACAGCCGACGAGATCGCCGACGCCGTCGAGGCCGAGACCGAAGCGGTGGCCGCGGGCCGGACCATTCTGCGCAGCGAATCCGGGTGGATTTCGGACGGCTGGAGTACCGCCTTTCAGGTGCCGCTGGCGGCGTATCCGAGGAGTCTGTCGGCTCGGCTGGAGGTGTTTGCGGGGCCGGTGCCGCTGGCGTTCGATGCCGCCGACTCGATCACGGCGCGCCCCCACGATTCGTTCGAACAGATCGTCTCGGCGATAGCTCCGAGCATTCTGGCGCTTCGCCGACTCCAAAAGGTCGGACGAGGGGAGTGGCCGGGCGGTGAATCACGGTGGGCTCAGGCGGTCCGACGGGCCGAACGCCAGGTCAGTCGGGGATATCAGCAATTGCTCCGATGCCAGCGCCGGGAGGGCGGATTTGCCGCATACCCCGGAGCCGGTCGGGAGCCCGCGGTGGCCCCGACGGCGTACGGGTTGTTGCATCTGGCTGCGGTCGACCGGGCGGTCGACGGGATCGACGCGGGCCGACCGGTCGAGCGAGCGTCGCGGTGGTTGGTCTCCGCTCGAGACGACGACGGCGCCTGGGGCGGCGAGCGAGGCGGACGCGACGAGTTGACGGCGCTGGCCCTCTGGGCCCTCGCGCGCTCGCCGGTCGACGACAAACTCGTCGATGGCGCGGTCGAACGCGGCATCGGTTATCTCGAAGACCGACGACGACAAGACGAGGATCTGAGTAGCACGGCCCGGGCGATCGCCGCGAACGCGATTGCCGAGATCGGCGACCTCGAGGACGCCTCGGCGATGCTCGAGGGACTGATCAAACGGCGCGAGCCGGAGCGGGCCGCGGCCTACTGGGTTCCCTCTTCAAAGACGATGGGCAACGAGGTCGGCTCCAACGGCGCCGTCGTGCGAACCTCGCTGGTCGCCCGCGCCGTCGCTGCCAGCAAGGAGGCCTCCGAGATGTCGCGGGCGGCCGTGCGTTTTCTCGCCGACCGGAGGCACCCGCGGGGCGGCTGGGGGACGCCGCGGGCGAGTGCCTGGGCGGCCGAAGCACTGGCCGATGCCGACATCTGGCAGACGGACAAGCCGAATCTGCTCGAGGTGACCCTCGACGGCAATCCGATGCGCGGGCCGGAGGGCAACGGAGCGGCGCGGGTCTTTCCCGGGCGGAGTTCCCGGAAGCGGTTCGAAGCCGACGAGTTTTTTCCCGGGACACGTCGATTCGCGGTCTATCCGAAAATTGGCGAGGTCTCGGCAATCGCGCAGGCAACCATCGAGTACGCCGTGCCCTGGAATTCACGGGCACCGGGCGTCGAGCGAGTTCCGGTCGAGCTGGATCTGGAGGTCTCGAGCCGGGACGTCGAAGGCAACGAGCCGGTCGAATTGACCGTCACTGCAGAGAACGGTTCCGAGGAGCCGGTCGGCGGGGGACTGGTGTATCTGCCGCTGCCGCCCGGGGGCTGGGTCGATGCCGAGCGGCTGAGAGCGAAGAGTAGTGAACGGGCGGGGCGGCATCTGGAGCGAACTTCGACGCACCTGGTCGCTCACGTCTCGGCGCTCGACCCCGGTGAGAACTGGACGTTTCGCTACACGATTCGGCCCCGCCTGAGCGGACGCTACCGCTTGCCGCCGGTCCGCGCCGAAGTCTACGACGACCCCCGACAGCCGGCCGTCTCGGAGGGTGGGTCGCTGCGCGTCGAGGGGGACGCCGCCGAGTGACGCGCAAAAGGGGCCGGAGGGTCGATTGCTTCCGGAGTCGTGGGGGAATGAATCCGCGATTTGTCGACAACGAGGATAGCTGCCATGACGGACGAACCACCTACCGAGGACGCCCCGGAGGTCAAGGGAGAGGAGCCGAACGAGTCGCACGGCGAGCCGAACGACGAGCCAGACGCGCCCGAGCGAACCGGAGGGGCGGCCGCCGAGGCCGACGACGGCGAGTCGCTGGACGTCGACGAGACCCTCGCCCCCGGCACGGTCTCGGTGTCGGACGGCCCGACGCCCCCCGGAGCCCCGCAGAGCTCCGACACTGCAGGTACCCCGGAGTCAGACGCCGATCACGAAATCGACCCGACATTCGACCAGGAGACCGCGATGGAAACCCCCGAGGAATCGACGACCGGCGAACGCCAGTACACCTACACCCACGAGATCGGTGCGGGAGCGTTCGGAACCGTCTACAAGGGACGCGACGAGAATCTCGAACGCGTCGTCGCCATCAAAAAAATCCGGAATGTCTTCGATGTCTTCGCCCAGATCGAACGCGAGGACGTCGTCGAGCGTTTCCAGCGCTTGATTCGGGCGCAAGCCGAAATCTCGCACCCCGCCGTCATCCAGATCTACGACCTCGAGACCAACGAGGAGTATCCCTTTGCCGTCACGGAGTACGCGCCGAACGGCAATTTGCGCAGCCGGATCGAGGACGACGAGCAACGCAAGCTGTCGTATGCGCTCGAATCGTTCGTTCAGATCTTGCACGGGATGCATGCCGCCCACCGTCGCGACCTGGTTCACGGCAACGTCAAGCCCGAAAACGTCCTGTTCGATGCGGCGGGCAACGCCAAGCTGTCGGATTTCGGCCTGACGACGATCGTGGACCTGGACGAAGAGGGGACCGAGCAGATTTCGGTCGCCGTCGGGGCTCCCGAGTACAAGGCGCCGGAGCAGATCAAGACCGGCCAGGCGGGAACGGCCCAGAGCGACATCTATGCGCTCGGTATCCTGTTTTACGAGATGCTCACCGGTGAGATTCCGAGCCGGCGTTCGCCGATGCCCTCCGAGAAACACCCCGAGGTTCCGAGTGCCGTCGACGACATCTTCGATCGCATGTCGCTGGACGACCCCGCGGATCGGTACGAGTCGGTCGAGGAGGTGCTCGCCGACCTGTACAGCTCCGAGAAGATCGTCCGCCAGATGGACCGCCGATCCGGGGTCATCCATCTGGCCGATCCGGTCGAGCACGGGCGGCGGCCGGCGGTCGACAGCGACGCGCACCTGCGAGCCTCGAGCGAGGGGACGGCCGTCTCACCGATCGAGGCGACCGGGCGGGGCGGTGGGAGTCGAGACGAGGAGCGAGCCGAGCCGACGGGAAGGCGCGAGTCTTCGAGCGACGAGGATACCCCCGAGCCGTCGTCCGCCGTCTCGGACTCTCCGACGGCCGCCGACGGGGGGTTGGATGCGGATCCGGCCTCGGGCGGGCAGGAAGACTCCGACTCGGACGACGAGGAGTTTTCGCTCGACACCGATCCGTACGCCGACGACGAGGACGAAGAGAGTTCCTGGGGGCTGTTCTGAACCGAGTACAGGGTGCCACCCACCCTGCATGTGGCTGAAAAAGGCCGGTTCAGTACAGGGTGCCACCCACCCTGCATGTGTCTGAAAAAGGCCGGGATCGACGGACACGATCGGCTCGAGGGTCTGCCCAAAGACCGGTTCGAGCAGGGGACGACGAGACCGCGCACGCTCGGCCGCCATCTGCGGTGCGGAGACTGTTTCGACCGGCTCTGAGAGCGGTCAGTAAAAGAGGTGGAGCTGCGCCGTGTACTGACCCATCTGCCACTCGTTGGTTCGCCGAAAGCGATACTCCGGTCGAAGTTCGATCCAGGGGAGCGGAAAAAACTCGACGCCGACGGTCGCCGAGTAGATGTCGGCATCGGTCCCGGCAACGTTTGTCGTCGCATAACCCGCGCGGGCACTCGGGACGAGCCAGTCCCAGATCGGCACCGAAATCGTCGAGGAGAAATTCCAGCCGTCGCGCTCCTGGCGGCCGCCGAACCGTAGATGAGCTGCCTCGACCAACAGCGAGGCGCGGTCGAGCCACCCGACCCCGAAAAATCCATTCAGCATCAGAAACTCCCCCGCCGCGAGGGCGGACGAGCCCGTCCGCGAATAAAAGCTTCCGATTTCGTCGGTATCCAGCCGCGGCGAGAAAGTCACCCGGAGCGAACCCCCGGGGGAGGTGGGCTCGAGGATGGATCTCTCACCGATCGCTTCGGCGAGATTGTCGGCGAGAAAGGCCGCGGCATCGGCCTCGATCCAGCGTACCGGCTGCCAGTTGAGTTCCGCCCCGAGTTCGGCGTAGTTCGGTGGGATGAGTGTCGATTGGTCGCCGCGACCGGCATCGTGGCGGATGAGGTTCGTGTGATCGTCGTGCCGGATGCCGAAGCTCGGCTGAAACATGCCGGCGCGGATCCGGGGTGCGGTGGGCCCCAGCTCGACGGCGGCTTCGGCCGTGAAGCAACTCTGGCCCGGGTAGTGGCGGCTGCATGGCTCGGCCTGCGAAAACGTCGAGGGACCCGCCGCCCAGGAGGCCTCCAGATCGAGCCAGTCGAGGAGGTCGGCCCGAACATACGGCTCGAGTTGCATCGGAACGAGCCGCCGCGGCGGGGTGACGGTCTCGGTTTGACCGCCCTCGTCGACTCGCACCCGCGGTCGGCCGAGCCGGGCGAGTTGCAGGCGCGCATCGAACCCCGCCGAGACGCCGTCGACGATCTCGTTGGTGGTTCGGTCGGCCAGGACCGAGACGCCGAGATCCTCCCAACTGAACGCTCCGGTCGATTTCGCCGTCGACCAGCCGATCCCGCTGCGCATGCCGCCCCCCTGAGCGCGGGTATGGCAGGTCGAGCACGGAGAGCCGGACGTGAGGCTGTGGCGGGGAAGGGCATCGGCGTCGGCCGGGCTCGCCAGCATGCCCGCCAGGAGACCCGCACACCCGGCGATCGCGCAGAGAGTGACTCGCTTCATGAGTTCACGCGTCGGTCGAAGAACCATCCGGCCGCAGCATGGCGTCGGATCCGTTCGTCTGGACGAAGACCGTTCCTCGACCCGTCTCGGGATCGAATTCCACGGGGAACGTCTGCAGATCGCGCTCCGCCGGACCGGAGACGACGGCGCCGTCGACATCGAAGACCGAGCCGTGCCAGGTGCAGGTCAGACGTTCGCGATCGGCGTCCCATTCCGCCGGCAGGGGATTGTCGTCGCACTTGGCCATGTCCTGCAATTCGTGGGGACAGAAGCGATTGAAGGCTCGCACCTGTTCGGGGGAGGTGCGCACCAGGAGGATCTCGACCGCCCCGGCCTTCGCGCACGAGTTGCCGCCCACCTCTCGAAGTGCGGCGAATCGCGGTTCGTCGAGCTCGAAGACGGCGCGCCGGCCGGCTTCGGTCTCGAAGACCTCGACGAATTCGCAGGCCGGCAAAAGCGGACAGAGTCCCAGTCCCGCGAGGAATCGACGTCGATTGATGTGACCGTCGTCGGAGTCGGAAGCCATGAAATCCGGGCGATCGAGAGTCAGGAATCCCGGGAGCGCCGCTGCCACCAGCCGTACGCCAGGGAACCGCCGCCGAGCGCGACAAAAACCACGATCAGGGGCGCCGCGCCATCGTAACCCCGGTCGGGCAACAGCCCGAACTGGAACTGCTCTTTCATCACGGTCCGTTCGATTTCGTCGCCGAACTCGTCGGTTTCGGTCCGGGTCACCGGCACCTCGTATTGAGTCACGAAATGCGCACCGGCGGCCAGCCAGACGACGAGGATCGCCCCGGCGACGGCGAACGAGCCGAATCCGAGCCATCGCGTCCAGGAACTGGAGTCGGAACTACCACGTGCCATAGATCGTCCCTTCGATGTCGATGACCTCCGCCACTTTGCTGCCGATCGCGGAGTCTCGACCCTCTACGCCGTGTTCGGTCACGTCGGCTTCGAGTTCGAATTGAATCCGCATCTTCTGTTTGTCGGGCAACAAGGCGACCTCGATGCTCGCGCGTTTGCTCTGGCCGACGCCCCGCATCTGGACGGTTCCATACGCGATGCCCTCGAGGTCGGTGCGGCCCTCCTTTTCGGTCTTCTCCTGGATGTCGACCTCGTCGATCGTGAACGAAACCCGCGGGTGCTCCTCGGCATACAACCAGTCTTGTTGCTGGAGATGTTTGTCTCGCAGCGAATTGCCGGTCGAGACCGACTCGACGGGAAATCCGATCGTGCCGGAGACGTCCTCCAGGTCGGAGAGATCGATGTCGATCACCCCGTCGAGCTGATCGGTGGTCCCGACGATTTTTTCGGCCGGGGCACTGCTCGTGAACGACAGGGAGGATCGCTCCGCGTCGACGGTAACCGTGACGGTGTCGTCGGCGTAGGCGTACGCGGGAAACGCGACGACGAGCACGAGTGCGGTGGCGACGAACAGACGGGACGGCCAATCAAAACAACGTACGAGCATGACAACGACGGGCCGAAAGGAGAGGAGGACATCTCACGTTCCAAAAAATATATTTAGCTTAACCTAAAAAACAGATCAAGTGCTCCCCGTCGGTTTGGAGTTCCAGTCTACTCGCCGAGCCCCAACTCCATCATTCGGTACAGGGGGCATCTGGGCCGGTGGTCCATTCCGGCGAGTCGTCGCTGCATGTTGCGCATGTGCCGGTACAGGCTATCCAGATGGTCGGGCTCCCGGGGGCGCAAGTGCATTTCGACGCCGGAGGCGGTCCCCTCGGTCGTGGCAGTCGAGCGGCGCAACATCAGCATGCGCTCGTGGGGCATGATTTCGCCGGCCGGATCGCGGGGAGGAGTCTCTTCGCGAGCGCGCCGCTCGTTGTGGAGCCGTGCCAGCCGTCGGGCCCGGGCGCGTAGCTGATCGAGGTGGCCGCTCGCTTTGAATACGAGGACGACCGCCTCCCGGTGGCGTTCGACCTCCAGCGACGTGCCTTCGAGGGCCATCGGGCACGCTCGCGTGCGGCGAGCGGGCGTATCGGCGTGCAGATCGGAGGAATGGGCGTCGGGGATCGGGGCGGTCGATCCATCCTCCGGCGTCGGCGACGCTCGGACGTTCGCCGGCTCGTCGCGCCGATCCCCTTCGGCGTCGGTCTGGCAGGCCGGCAGTGTCGCAGCCAGCGACAGCCCGGCCAGGAGGAAGAGAGTGGCGAATCGAATCGCCTGCGGGCGCATCGTAAGCCTCCGGATGGGCTGGCATTCGGGAATCCATCGTGCCCACCGGGTCCGGAGGCTCAACACGAAAATCGCGGCCGAGGGTTGATTTGAATGAGTCTTCACTTATTATCCGGCGGAGTCTGCCCGCAGCCCGCGAGGACTATGGCCCGCCCGAAATCCATCGACGACGAAGAGATCCTGGAGGCAGCTCGCGAGGTGTTTTTCGAGGAGGGCATCCAGGCGACGACCGCCGAGATTGCTCGGCGGGCGGGCATCTCGGAGGGGACGATCTATCGGCGGTATTCGACCAAAAACGACCTGTTCGTCGCGGCGATGGACATCCCGAGTCCGCCCGAGTGGGTGAGCACTCTGGAGGCGATCGAGGCGGAGGACGACCTGCGAGAGGGATTGTATCGGGTGTCGCTCGAGATCATCGAGTTTTTCGAAGAGATCATCCCGAAGGTCAACATGGTCATGAGCAATCTCGCTGACGAGCAGATGTTCGGTCGGGGCGACGGGGCCCCGCCGCTCCGGGCGCTGAAGACGGTCATGCAGTTTATCGAGCGCGAACGCGAACGGGGGCGAATCGGCCGGTGCGATCCGGAACTCGTCGCACGGATGTACCTCGGTTCCCTGTTTCACTTCGCGTTCGCGCAGGTGAGCGGGATGAACGAGATTTTGCCGATGCCGCGCCAGACGTACGCACGGGGAGTGGTCAAATATCTGCTCGACGGGTTGCATCCCGCCGAGCCGACGGAGGGTGCGGTGGATGTGCCGCCGGGTTGACGGGGTCCGGTGGAATGTGCAATCGGTTCGGACGGTTTCTAACACCCGTTAAGTAAATGAGTGATGACTTCCATAACAGGGCTGAGTCGACTCGATGGCCGTGAAGAGTCCCATTGTTCGATTTGCCGCGGCGTTGAGCCTGGCGGTCGGCGGGTGTACCGGTACCCAGTACGCCGACAGGGCCGACGAGGCCGTCGAGATGCCCGAGAACTACGCCGAGGCGGAGGTCGAAGGGGAGCCGCTGGATCGATGGTGCAGTGATTTTGGCGCTCCGCAGCTCGAGGAGCTGGTCGACCGAGCGTTCGAGCGGAATCTCAGCCTTCGGCAAAGCTGGGCACGTCTCGAGGAGGCTTCGGCCGCGGCCCGGCAGGCGGGAGCGGCGCGCTGGCCGGTCGTCAACCTCGAAGGGAGTTTCTCGCGGCAGGAGCAACCATCGATCCCGGTCGAGATCGATCAAAACCAGTTCAACACCTCGGTCGGCGTCAACTACGAGCTCGACCTGTGGGGGCGGATGGCGAATCTGCATCAGGCGGCGAAGTACGAACGTCGTGCCGCCCGGATGGACGTCGAGGCGATGGCGATGACGCTGACGAGCCAGATCGCCGAGAACTGGTTCAACCTCGTCCATCAGCGGGCCCTGGCGGATTTGTTGGAGCGACAACTCGACGTCTCGGAGCGGTATCTCGAGATCACGCTCGTGCGCCTGGCCCGGGGGGCGGCCACGGCGCTCGACGTCAACCAGCAGCGCCAGCAGGTCCAGTCGCTCGAGGGGCAACTCGAGCTGGTGCGGGGCCGCCAGAAGACGGCTCGCCACCAGCTCGCGACCCTGGTCGGCGAGGCGCCCGGCAGGGAGGTCGCCGGCGACCGCCGGGAACTGCCGGGGTTGCCGGAGCGTCCGGCAGCGGGGGTGCCGGCGGATTTGCTCGAGCGTCGCCCCGACCTCCGGGCGGCGATGTTGCGCCTGGAGGCGGCCGACGAGCGAACCGCCGCCGCGGTCAAACAACAGTTCCCGTCGATTCAGCTCTCGACGAGCATCTTCACCCAGGCGCCGAACATCGATCAGTTCTTCGAGGAGTTTTTCTGGCAGGCGATGATCTCGGGCACGCAGCCGCTGTTCGACGGGGGTCGACGCTTTGCCGAGATCGACAGTGCCGAGGCCCGGGCCGAAGCTCAGATGTATCAGTACGGCCAGACGCTGCTCGACGCGCTCCGGGAGGTCGAAGATTCGCTGGTGCTGGAATCGCGGCAGACGGCCTATATCGAGAGCCTCCGCGAGCAGATCGAATCTTCCGAGCAGGCGCTGCAGCTCGCACGCGAGCGATATCAACGCGGTGCGGCCGATTACCTGCGGGTGCTGACGAGTCTGCAGTCGGTGCAATCGGTCGAGCAGTCGCTGCTGGAGGCGCGCCGCCAGCGCCTGTCGTATCGCGTCCAGTTGTGTCGGGCGCTCGGCGGCACCTGGAGCCGGGAGCTCGAGGCGCCGGACGGCGAAGACGATGAGCGCGCTGGCGAGAGCGGGGAAGGTGAGTCCGAGGGCTCGGAGGGGGACGCCGGGGCGGCCGGCAGCGAGGACGGCGATGCGGAAGCCGACCGTCGCCCGGCGGATACCGGAGGCGCCGAGGACTCCACGGTGCCGCCGAGCGAGGAGACGAACGACGGCCAGACGACCAGCGAGTGACGACGGACTGACGGTACTCACGCCACCCGGGATCATGTCACGCAACACGAAACTCGCCCTCAAAATCGGACTTCCCCTCCTGATCCTCGTGGGGGCGGGAGTGGTGACGGCGACGCTTCTCGCCAGCCGGGAGGCCCCCGAGCAGACCGAGACCGAGACCGAAGCGGCGCTGGTCGAAGCCCGGAGCGTCTCGCGCGAGGAGCACCGACTCGACGTCCGGGCCAGCGGCACCGTGGTCCCGGCGCGCGAGGTCAACCTGCAGGCGCAGGTCGGCGGCGAGGTCGTCGAGGTGCATCCGTCGCTGGTGCCGGGGGGCTTGCTCGAGAAGGGCGAGCGGATCGTCCAGATCGACCGCTCGGATTATCTCAACGCCATCGAGCAGCGGGAGACGCAACTGGCGCAGGCCCGGGCGCAGCTCGAGCAGGAGAAGGGCCAACAACAGATCGCCGAGCGGGAGTGGGAGCTTTTTCGCGAGGAGGCCGAGCGGCTCGCCGACGAGGGGCAACTGGAGGATTCGGCGCTGGCGTTGCGCGAACCCCAGCTCGCCAGTGCGAAAGCGCAGGTGGATGCGGCCCGTGCGCAGCTCGAGACGGCACGCTTGAACCTCGAGCGCACCTCGGTCGAAGCGCCTTTCGATGCGCTCGTCCGCGACGAAAACGTCGAGATCGGGCAACTGGCGAGCGGCCAGGCCCAGATGGCGACGCTGGTCGGCACGGAGCATTTCTGGGTGCGCCTGTCGATGGCGACCGACAAGATCCCGCACATCGCCATCCCGAACGTCAACGCCGACAAGGGGGCGGAGGCGACGGTGACCTACGAAGTCGGCGAGCAGCTCGTCGAGCGCGAGGCGCGGGTGTTGCGGCTGATGGGGGATCTCGACCCGGCCGGTCGGATGGCGCGCGTGATCGTCGAGATCGACGATCCGCTCGGACTCGACGATCTCGACGGCGACAAGCCCGACGAGCTTCGCGGCATGCCGCTGTTGTTGGATGCCTACGTCGACGTCGAGATCGAAGGCAACGAGACCCGCGAGCTGATCGAGATTCCGCGCAAAGCCGTCCGCAACGGCTACCAGGTGTACCTGATCGAAGACGGAAAGCTGGCGGTCGAGCCGGTCGAGATCGCCTGGCGACGCTCCGAGACGGTGCTCGTCGAATCGGGGATCGAGGATGGCGACCGGGTGGTGACCGGGCCGTTGCCGAACCCGGTCGAGGGGATGCCGCTGGAGGTGGCGAGTGACGACGACTCGGAGCCGGGCGGCGGGTCCAGCGAGGAGACCTCCGATCCATCCGACAAGCCGGCCGACGAGCCGGATACCGGGGGCGGGGAGGGGCAATGACTGAGAAGCGGCCTCAGAGCAAAGGTGAGGCGTGGGGGCCGATCGCGTGGATGGCCGACAATTCCGTCGCCGCGAACCTGCTGATGGCGGTCTTCATCGTCGGCGGGATCTTGATGGCGCCGAGCATCAAGCAGGAGGTCTTCCCCGAGGTCACCCTCGACATCGTCACCACGCAAATCACCTACCCCGGCGCCGGTCCCGAGGAGGTCGAACAGGGCGTCGTCCTGCCGGTCGAGGAGGCGGTCCGCGAAGTCGAGGGCATCAAGGAGGTCCGCTCGACGGCCTCGGAAGGGATGGGAACGGTCAGCGCCGAGCTGTTGACGGGGGCCGACGAACAGCAGGTGCTCGGCGACATCAAAAGCGCCGTCGACCGCATCACCGCCTTCCCGGAGGATGCCGAAGATCCGGTGACCAGCCTGGCGAGCAACCGCCGCCAGGTGGCGACCGTCGTCATCCATGGCGACGTCGACCGCCACACCCTCAAACAGCTTGCGGAGTCGGCTCGCGACGAGCTTCTGCTGGACGAGAACATCTCGGTCGTCTCCGTCGGCGGCCTGCCGCCCCCCGAGATCAGCATCGAGGTCTCCCAGGAGAATCTCCGCCGCTACGGGCTGACGCTCCCGCAGCTCGCTGACACCATCGCCGCCTCGTCGGTCGAGCTGCCGGCCGGCAGTCTCCGCACCGAGGGCGGTGAGATTCTGATCCGGACCACCGAGCGCCGCAAGACCGCCGAGCAGTTCCGCGATGTCGCCGTCATCAGCCAGCCCGACGGCACGCGGGTGACGCTCGGCGAGATCGCCGAGATTCGCGATACGTTCCAGGAGACCGACCGGGCGACGTATTTCAACGGCGAGCAGGCGGTCAAAGTCGACGTCTTTCGGGTCGGCGACGAGACGCCGATGGACGTCTCCGAGGCGGTCCGCGAGTTCGTCGACGCCCGGGAGGGCAAAGGCTCGGAGGCGGTCGAATACGAGGTCTGGAACGATTCGAGCGAGGTGTACGAAGACCGGATGGACCTGCTGCTCGAGAACTCGTATCTCGGGCTCGCGCTGGTGTTGCTGATCCTCGGCCTGTTTCTGCAGGTCAAGGTGGCGTTTTGGACGACCCTCGGGATTGCGATCTCGTTTCTCGGCGCGATCTTGTTCATGCCGGCACTGGGGGTGTCGCTGAACATGATCTCGTTGTTCGCGTTCATCCTGACGCTCGGGATCGTCGTCGACGACGCGATCGTCGTCGGCGAGGCGGTCTATACGGCGCGCACCGAGGGGATGGGAGCGCTGGAGGCGGCGGTCGAGGGGACGCGCGAGGTCGGGGTGCCGGTGACGTTCGCGGTGTTGACGACGGTCACCGCCTTCGCCCCGCTGTTGTTCGTGCCCGGGGTGATGGGGAAGTTTTTCGTCCACATCCCGATGATCGTCATTCCGATCTTTCTCGTCTCGCTGGTCGAATGCCTGTTCATCCTCCCGGCGCATCTGGCCCACTCGAAGCCGCCGAGCGAGCGGGGCGTGCTCGGCGCGATCAACCGCGGCCAGCAGTGGGTCAGCCGCAAGATCGAGCAGTTGATCGAGCAGGTCTACCGGCCGTTCGTCGACCTCGCCCTGCGGTTTCGCTACGTGACGCTGGCGTCGGGCCTGGCGCTGCTCGCGGTGACGGTCGGCGTGGTCGGGGGCGGGTTCATCAAATTCGAGTTCATGCCGAAAATCGAGGGCGACGAGATCACGGCCGGCGTGCAGATGCCGGTCGGGACGCCGGTCGACAAGACCCGCGAGATCACCGACCGGCTGGTCGACGAGGCCCAGGGGATCATCGAGGAGGCCGAGCAGGCGGAGGGCGGGAGTGACGTCGAGCAGGGTATCCTCGCTGAGCTGGGAACCTCGAGTGCGATCCAGCAGGGACCCGGCCCGGGCCAGGCCGACACGGGCGGCCATCTCACCCAGGTGGTCGTCTCGCTGGTCGCCTCCAGCCAGCGCGAGATCACCTCGCGCGAGTTCACTCAGAGGTGGCGCGAACGCATCGGACAGATCGCCGGCGCGGATACCGTCGACTTCAGCTTCGACATCGGGCCGGGCTCCGGGGAGCCGGTCAGCATCGAGCTGCGCCACGAGAACACCGAGACGTTGAGACGCGCCGCCGAACGCCTCGCCGAGCGGCTGAAATCGTACGAAGGCGTCTTCGACGTCAACGACGGGTTTCAGCTCGGCAAAGAGCAGCTCGACCTGACGCTCAAACCACAGGCTCGCGCGCTCGGCGTCACCGAATCGCTCCTCGCCCGCCAGGTGCGCGGCGCGTTTTTCGGCGCCGAGGTCGACCGGGTGCAGCGGGGGCGCGACGAGCTGCGCATCTACGTGCGGCGCCCGGAAGGCGAGCGGGTCTCGGAGTGGGACCTGGAGACGATGCTGATCACGACGCCGGACGGCGGGGAGATCCCGCTCGAACAGGCGGCCTACATCGAGCGCGATCGGGCGGCGACCGAGATCGAGCGCGAGGGCGGAGCCCGGGTCGTCGACGTCACGTCCGATGTCAATCCCGACGTCGCGACGGGCGGTGAGATCACGTCGACGCTCGAGGCCGAGGCGCTGCCCGAGCTACTCGAGGAGTTTCCCGGGCTGAGCTACGAGTTGAGCGGCGAGCAGCAGGAACAACAGGAAGGGATGGCGGCGCTGGGCTACGGGTTTTTGTTTGCGCTGCTGGTGATGTTCTCGCTGATGGCCGTCGCCTTCCGAAGCTACCTGCAGCCACTGGTGATCATGTCGGCGATTCCGTTCGGGGCGTTCGGCGCGGTCGGCGGCCACCTGCTGATGGGCTACAATCTGAGTCTGATCAGCATGATGGGGCTGGTCGCGCTTTCCGGTGTGGTCGTCAACAACTCGCTGGTGTTGATCTCGTCGGTCAACGACTACCGCAAGGACGGCAAGAGTCCGCTCGCGGCGGCTCGGGCCGGGGGTGTGCGGCGTTTTCGGGCGATCGTGCTCACCTCGCTGACGACCTTTTTCGGGCTTGCGCCGATGATCTTCGAGACGTCGGTGCAGGCGCAGTTTCTGATCCCGATGGCGTTGAGCCTCGGGTTCGGCGTCCTGTTCGTGACGTTCATCTCGCTTTTGCTCGTGCCGGCCCTGTATCTGGTGCTGATCGACGTCAAGTACCTGTTCGGGCAGGCGCCGCACCCGTCGAACGAGGAAACCGAGCAATGAGAGTCGGTCGGGGGAGTGGCGGCGCCCATCCCCGAAGCGAGCCGGCCATCGAAGTCGCCGCGTCCCGCCGCATCTCACCCCACCCCCACCTCCGGGGGGCGCCGCCCCGAGGCGGATACCCCCGGGGGTCGATGCGCTCGAACCTCCGCTCCGAGGCGGACATCCCCCACAGGTCGATGTGCTCGAACCTCCGCCCCGAGGCGGACGATCGCGCAGGTCGATGTGCTCGAACCTCCGCCCCGAGGCGGACGATCCCGCAGGTCGATGTGCTCGAACCTCCGCC
>CAZRLK010000103.1:0-18128 GCA_964600555.1 uncultured Bradymonadales bacterium | reverse complement strand
CGGAGCTCAAGGAGATGGAGGAGCGGATCCTGGGGGCCGAGGAGAAGCGCAAGGATCTCGAATACGAGCTGTTCGAGGAGCTTCGAGAGCGGGTCGGGCTGGCGGTCGGGGAGCTGTTGCAGACGGCCAGCCAGCTCGCCAATCTCGACGTCGTCTCGTCGCTCGCCGAGCTGGCCCGCCGCCACGAGTACTGCCGCCCCGAGATCGCCGACGACCGGGTGGTCGAAATCGACGAGGGGCGCCACCCGGTGGTCGAGGAGATGCTCGACGACGAGCAGTTCATCCCGAACCCGGTCGATCTGCGGCCGGAGCGGCGGATGCAGTTTGTGACCGGGCCGAACATGGCGGGCAAATCGACGGTCATCCGCCAGGTGGCCCTGATCACGTTGATGGCGCAGATGGGGGCGTTCGTCCCGGCCGACCGGGCGCACGTCGGGATCGTCGACAAGATCTTCAGCCGCGTCGGTGCCAGCGACAACCTCGCTCGCGGCCAGTCGACGTTCATGGTCGAGATGACCGAGGCGGCCCACATCCTCAACAACGCCACCGCCGACAGCCTGGTGATCCTCGACGAGATCGGCCGGGGGACCTCGACGTTCGACGGGCTGTCGATCGCCTGGGCGGTCGCCGAGTACCTGCACGACGAGCTCGGTGCGAAGACGATGTTTGCGACGCACTACCACGAGCTGACCGACCTGACGCGGACGCTCGACGGGGCGGTCAACCTGAGCATCGCGGTCAAGGAGTGGAACGACGAGATCATCTTTTTGCGCAAGCTCGTCGACGGGCGCGCCGACCGCTCGTACGGCATCCAGGTCGGCAAACTCGCTGGCCTGCCCCAGGCGGTCGTCGACCGGGCCAAGCAGGTGCTCGAGAACCTGGAATCGGGCGAGTTCGACGAAATGGGCATTCCGGTCCCGGGCCAGAAGCCCGACGAGGATCCGGAGGCGACCGAGCGGCACAATCCCGACCAGTTGTCGATGTTCAAGATGGCCGGCTCGATGGCGCCCGAAGAGGAAGAGGCGCTCGAGCGGCTGCGGGAGGTCGACGTCAACGCGATGACGCCGATCGAGGCGCTGAATGCGCTCGGCGAGTTGCGCGAGGTGCTGGACGACGATCGAGACTGACGGTTCGACGCGGAGCGGAGGCATGGTGGCGAAGGCGAGGAGGTCGAGGCTCGGAGGCGGGCTCTTGCCGGCGGTGATGCTGGTGGCGGCGGCGACGGCGGCGACGCTGGTCGGCTGCAAGAGCCAGCCCGAGATCGACCCGTACGAGATGGCCGACGAGCGAGAGCGGGAGCGTTCGGATCTGCTCGACCGGGAGGTCGAGGCGACCCAGACCGAACCCGACGACGAGTGGGAGAGCGACACGGAGCTGGTGTTGCCCGACCCGCCCGAGGCGCCCGAAAAGACGATCGACGGCGAGTTCGACGACTGGGACGACGAGCAGTTTCAGAGCTTCGAGTCGAGCGAGTACGTCGTCGACGGCGAGCAGCGGTGGGGCGGCTCGGAGGATTCGAGTGCGCGGGTCGCCGCCCGGCTCGGCGAGGGGCATCTGTACATGGCGGTCGACGTGCGCGACGACACCGTCGTCGACGCCGAGTCGGTCGATCCGTTCGCCGACGGGGTCGTCGTGTGGCTGCGCGAGCCGCAGTTGGGGGAGCTGGCCCGGGAGCTGCCGGAGCCGGTCGTCGAGGAGCACGAGCTCGACCCCGAGATCGGCGTGTTGTTCACGCCGGACGGGCAATTCTGGCGGCGCGACGAGGGGCCGGCGGGGCTGTATCGGCGCGGGATCGAGGCGGCGACGGTGCGGACGAAACGCGGCTACCGTGTCGAGATCGCCCTGGAGCTGGGGACGCTGCGGCAGGTCGGCCGTCTGCCGGTCCCGGAGGTGGGATTTCGGGTCGACATCATCGACGGCGACACGCCGGAGCGCCGCCAGGCGCGCTCGACGTTGAGTACGATTCCGCCGGGCCGGCCCGAGGGGCGGCGATTCGACCTGCTCGACTCGGAGGGCTGGCTGCCGTACGCCTCGCTCGCGGAGACGCCGCCCCGGGAGGATGCGATCGGGCGCTGGCGGGTGACCAAAGACGGCTGGACGTTCGACGCCGTCGAGGTGCCGCCGACGAACTGGAGGCGCTTCGGGCAGCCCGGGGCGCTCGAGGAGGCGATGCGCGAGCAGGGGATGCTCGAGGAGGTCTGCCCGTCCGCCACGCGCGAGAGCCGGATGGTCGAGGCGTACACCTCTCGGCGGGGAGGTGAGCGGGTCGCGTTGATGGTCTGCGGGACACCCGCCGACGACGAGAGCTGTCCGACCGGCGCCGAGACGACCCTCTGGTGGCTGTACCTCGCCGAGGAGGGGGACGGCTGGTCGCTCGGGCGGGCGGTGCGGGCGACCGACGAGCCGCTCCAGCAGTGTCCGAGTGCTCGCCTCGACGGCGAGCCTTTCTACGAGAACTTCTCGCTGTCGCCGCTCGGGATGATCGGGGAGCCGGTCTGGGCGGTCGGCTGGCACAGCCACCTGGAGGGCTCGCGGGGGTTCGAGCGTCGCTCGGGCATCTGGGTGCTCAACGCCCGCAAGCAGCCGGCCAGGGTGGGCGAGGCGCAGACGGCGAAGACCGTCGCCGATCGCAAGGCCCGGACCCGCTCGCGAAGCCGGGTGTTTTTGACGGAGGTCGACGAGAAGCCCGGCCTGGACATCTGCGAGATCGAGCGCATCGAAGACCAGCGATGCCGGGGCCTCGGCCGCGGCTGCCGGACCGTCGACCGCGGGACCGAGACGACCGCCCACATCCGCCTGTGGCAGCCCGACGAGGAGGTCTTCGAGCGGTATCTGGTCAGCTCGCACCGCGACTGCGACCCGCCGTTTCGGTTCAGCGAGCGCGACGCCTACCTGCTGTATCACCGGGGGGGACGCGTCGGGGTGATCCGTTGAACGATCGGACGATCGGGCGGGGCGGACGAGCCGACGCTCGAAGCGCCCGGGGATCAATCGACGGTCGCCATCCGCAGGTAAAAGAAACTCAGGCCGGTCATCAGCAAAATGACGACCAGCGTCGCCATGATCGTCGGGGCGTGGGGAAGCTGGGCGTCGCCCTCGGGCTCGGAGCCGGCGTACACGGCGTCGTCGGTGCGCACGTACACGGTCCCGTCGATCGCGAGGACGTCACGCAGGTTCGAGCGGGGCCGGGCGCCGGTGTCGGGCCAGATCAGCGTGTAGGTGTCGACTTCGGGCTCGCGCTCGGCGGTCTTTCGCACGAAGGCGACGTGCGAGGAGTGGCGGGTGTTGTACAGCACGGTCTGGAAGTCGCGGCCGGGGGTGTACGCCCGGATCGAGCCCTCCTGCCAGGGGCCGGGCAGATCGCGCCAGGTGCTGCCGCCGTCGGTCGAGCGTGCGAGCTGGGCGCCGCGGGCCATGTACAGCGTCTCGGCGGGGGCGTCGGGAGGGCGGCGGATGAACAGCGGCTGGTGGGTCTGCGAGCCGCCGAAATTGTAGACGGCGTGCCAGCTTTCGCCGTCGTTGCGCGAGCGCCAGAGCTGGGCCGGCGCGTTCAGCTCGAACGGCTGGCTGACCAGATACAGGCCGGCCTCGCGATCGACGGCGGCGTCGGTGACGATCGAGCGATCCAGCGCCGAGCGCAGCGCCGGGTTCAGCTCTTTGCGTCGCCACGAGTCGCCGGTGTCGGTCGACTCCAGCATGCCCTCGCCGCGCGACCAGGCGAAGATCTGCTCGGAGTCGGGTCGGGGGGCGAGATCGAGGATGGCGCTCGAACGGCTCACCCACGGCGGGGCGGTCCAGGGCTGAAAAAGCGGGGCGGCCTGCCCGTCGAAGGTGCCCGCCTCGCTGACCTGCAGGTCGCCCGAGGAGGTCTCGGTGACGATGGCCCCGCCGAGGGTTCCGGCAAAGATGCGCGAGGAGTCGGTCAATAGCTCCAGGGCCGTCGTCGCCCGCTCGTGGTAGCGGTCCCAGTGGCCATCCTCCGGGGCGCCGGTCAGGCGGAACAGGCCGGAGCGGGTGCCGACCAGAAGCTCGTCGTTCGGTCCGGTGGCCATGGCGGCCGGTCGGCTTGCCCGCAAGCCCCGGGTCGCCGTCTCCCAGCTCTCCCCGCCGTCGGTCGAGCGCAGCAGCCCGAGTCCCCGGGTACTCGCCCAGATCCAGCCGCTCGCTTCCTCGACGCTCAGCCCGGTGATCGCCCGGCCGTCGGGGTCCGGGTCGCGGACGCGCTCCCAGGAGTCGCCGCCGTCGAGGCTGCGATACAGGGCGCCGCGGTCGGTGCCGACGATCAGGCCGGGGGCGTTGCCCTCGAGATCGAAGGCGTCGGCGTCGTTCAAAAAGGCGAAGGCCCGCTGCTGGGGGGCGGTGTCGAGCGGGGCGGCGAGGGTGATCTTCTCCCAGCGTTCGCCGCGCTCGCTCGACCGATAGATCGCCTCCGGGCCCAGCAGATACAGCAACCGGCCGTCGGGGCCGGCGCGCAGCTCGAGGTCGATGGTCGGCAGGGTCGAGACCAGCACCCATTTGTCGGAGGAGGCGTGGCGGCGATACACGTACAGCCGGTCGCCGAAGACGGTCAACAGCTCGAAGGGTCGCTTTTCGGTCGCCGGCATGTAGTTGCGGACGACCTTCGGCAGCGGCGTGGCGGTCGCCGAGCCCAGGATCTCGGAGTGCGAGATGGCGAGCCGCTCCCAGCTGTCGAGTCTCCCCTCCGCGAAGCTCGCCCGCCAGACGTCCTGCGGGCCGATCAAAAACAGGCCGGCCTCGTGGCGGGCGGCGATCCGGAGCGGGGCGCGCGGGTCGATGCGCGAGAGCTGCGATTCGTCGTGGCCGCCGGAGCCGTTCGACTCCGCGTCGCGGTACGGCGGGGGGAGGTCGATTTGCGACCAGGTGCGGCCGCCGTCGGCGCTGACCAGCAGGGTCGACGGCTTCGAGGGGGCGGGCCGGGTCAGCATCCACAGCCGGCCGGCGAAGCTGGTCAGCCGGTGGTCGGTCGGGAAGTTGTACGACTCGCGCGACCAGAACATTCCGGCCAGC
The DNA here is from genome assembly GCA_964600555.1 of uncultured Bradymonadales bacterium. Lineage (GTDB taxonomy): Bacteria > Myxococcota_A > Bradymonadia > Bradymonadales > Bradymonadaceae > CAJXPB01. Next base: position 13,100 of record CAZRLK010000103.1, on the reverse strand, counting down.
GGCGAGGCCTCGGTGCGCTGCAGGGAGTCCGGCCAGTCGACCGCCCGCTGCCGCCAGCGATCGGCGTCGGGTTCGCGGACGTACAGGGCCCGGCGGGTCGGGGCCAGCACCTCGGTGCCCTGCTTCGAGTTGATCGTGGTGACCGTCTCGACGATGCCTCCCGGCGGGGCCGGCACCTCGGTCATGCGCACCTCGTCGGCCTCCTCGGTGCATCCGGCCGCCAGAAGGAAGGCGACCAGCCCCCCGAGGGCATGGCGCATCGCACGGGTCATGGCAGATCAGTCCTCGAGGTCGCTGCGTTTGAGGATGGTGAATTCGACGCGTCGATTCCTGGCGCGGCCCTCGGCCGTGTCGTTCGAGGCGATCGGTTTACTCTGGCCGTAGCCGGTTGCCGCCAGACGCTCTGGGGAAACTCCCTGGTCGATCAGATAATTTCGAACCGACTCGGCGCGGCGCTGGCTGAGATCGCGGTTGAGTTCCTTGGAGCCCTGGTTGTCGGTGTGGCCCTCGACCCGGATCAGCTCCAGTTCCGGGTGGTCGTTGATCTTGCCGGCCAACTCCTCGAGCGCCTCGTGGCTCTCGGATTTGAGCGTCGCCTTGCCGGTCTCGAAGTGGATGTTGCGGTTGAACACCAGCGCCTCGCCGGAGACGCGGACCTGCTCGCCGGGTTCGTCGGGGCAGCCGTCCTCGTCCTTGTAGTCGTTGAAGGTCTCGGGTTTGTCGGGACATTCGTCAGCGAGGTCGGGGATGCCGTCGTCGTCGTTGTCGGGGTCGGGGCAGCCATCCTCGTCCTGGTAGCCGTCGAAATCCTCGGGGTCCTCGGGGCATTCGTCCTCGTCGTCGGGGATGCCGTCGCCGTCGAGGTCGTCGTCGACGCAGCCGCGGTTGTCGACCTCGGCGCCGTCGGGCGTGTTCGGGCAGCGATCGTCGATGTCGGGGACGCCGTCGCCGTCGTTGTCGGGGTCGGGGCAGCCGTCGTGGTCCTGGTAGCCGTCGTGATCCTCGGGCTGGCGCGGGCACTGGTCGGCGGAGCCGTACACGCCGTCGTCGTCGAAGTCGTAGGAGTAGTGGCCGCCGGAGACCCAGTGGGTGCCGATGCCGACCAGGCCGCGCACGTCGGGCACGCCGACGCCGTTGCCGAGCCGGCCGCCGACGCCGAAGGTGATCGCCCAGTCGGGGGTCAGCGCGACGCGGGCGGCGGTGCGGGCTTCGGTCGGCGCCTCGCCGGCCTGGATGCCGCCCGGACGCTCGTCGCGCCCGAGGCTGATCGCCCCGTCCAGCTCGGCGACCAGGTCGACCCGCCGGATCACCAGCGGGATTGTCGTCGCCGCCGACCACAAAAGCTCGTCGCCCATCGTCGCCGGCCCGATCGTCACCGGCCGGTGGCGGTAGCGATAGCCGAGGTTCAGCCCCAGGCGCGTCCCCTGCCACAGCCAGGTCTCGGCGGCGGCGATCAGGTCGGCGCTGATGCCTCGGTCGGTGGCGAACGCCGAGTGGGTGCCGACCGGAATCGAGACGTTGCCGATGACCGCCAGACCGAGCCGGTGCGAGAGGAGATTCTGGATCTGGTATTTCGTCGACAGCCGCAAGTCGTTGAGGGCGTTCGGGTTGAGATCGCCGCCGGTCGCCGAGGAGCCGGCCGGCAAGACCGGCTCGAGGCTCTCGCTGGTTTGCAGCAGTGTGCCGGGCACCAGCAGGCTCGCTTCGAAGCCCTCCGGGAGGCCGAGGTTGGCGACCAGCGAGCCGGTCAACTGCGAGGCGACGACTTCGTTGTTGCGCTCGGCGGTGCTGGTCAAACGCAGCGGCCCGTCGGCGATGTCGAGATAAAAGGCGCCCGAGAGCTTCCAGGGGCGGGCGACGCCGGTCGAGTAGGCGCTCAGAAAGTCGGCCGGGCTGCCGGCGGGGCGGAAGCGCTGAAGCTGCAGGTCGGGCAACTGCTGGGCCCGGACTTCGCCGGGGCCGAGCGCCAGGGTGGCGAGGGTGGCGGCGAGCGCGAGCATCCAGCGTCGCGCGGGGCTTGCGAGGGGAGAGCTCGGGTTACGGCGTGTCGTCGGCATGCGTCTCCTCGTCGAACATCTCGCGGACGGCCGCGAGGCCCTCCGGCGGTGAATCCGCCAGCTCGGCGGCCTCGACGGCGCGCTCGGCCAGTTCGGCGGCGCGCTCGCGGCGCTCGAGCTCGCGGGCGAGCTCGGCGGCCTCGCGGAGGGCGTCGAACCGCTCGGAGGCGTCGAGCAGGCCGTCGGCGTAGCGGGCCAGATCGTCGGTCAACGCCCGGCGTTTGTCGAGGGTCCGGTCGAGTTCGACCCGCGCCTCGAGCGCCTCGAAATGCTCGCCCCACAGGTCGACCGCCCAGCCGTACAGCTCGTGGGCGCGCTCCGGAGCCTCGAGCCGGTCGCGGTGGATGTCGGCCGCCTCGGCGATGATGCGGCTTGCGGCGATCCGGCCGCGTTCGCCGACGAGATCCGGATCGAGATCGACGACGTCGTCGAAGGCGACCGGTTCGGTGTGGCCGAGTTCGACGGCCAGCTCGCGGCGGAGGGTCTCCAGGTAGCCCTCCCAGTCGTCGAGGCGGCGCCGGCAGGCCTTCAGTCCCTCGAGGGCCCGCGATTCGGCGGGAGCCTGCTCGAGGATCTGGGCGTAGTGGTCGGCGGCCGCCTCCGGCTCGTCGAGGCGATCGGCCAGAAGCTCGGCCAGCTGGCGTCGACGCTCCAGGGCGTCGAGTCCGTCGCCGCCGAGCTGCAGGGCGGTCGCCAGGTGGTCGGCGGCCCGGCGAAACTCGCCGCGATCGGCAGCCACGTCGGCGAGGAGCCGGTGAGCGCCCGCGTGGTCGGGATCGCGCTCGAGCGTCGCCTCGAGCAGGCGGTCGGCCTCCTCCGGATCGTCGCGGTCGTCCCAGTGCAGTTGCGCGAGCAGCATGCAGTAGGTCGCCTTCTTCGCGTCGGTGTCGGCCAGGGCGCGCTGTTGTTCGAGGATGGCGATGCGCCCCTCCAGGTCGTCGTCCTGCTCGTAGAGGGTCTCGAGGGCGCGCAAGATCTCGGGGTCGGCTCCGAGGCCCTCCGGGTCGCGCTCACGGAGTCGCTCGAGGTGGGGCCTGGCGGCCTCGCCGTCCTGCAGGTCGTAGTAGTACAGCTCGGCGAGTTCGCGGCGCAGCTCCAGGGCGCGCTCGTCGGTCAGATCGACGCCGTCCGGGTCCTCCTCGCGGGCCGTCAGGATCTCGTCGAGAACCTCGGCGAGGCGCTCGTCGTCGCCGGAATTGCGCGCGGTGCGGATGCGTTCGTCGACGCTCGGCGGGGCGTCGGCGCGGACGGTCTCGGCGCCGGCCTCCTCGTCGGAAGAGGGGGAGCTTTGCTTCCGGGCGGCGGCCTCTTTGAGTTTTTCCTTGAAGTCGGTCGACGAGATGGCCGGCGGGTCACCCTCGTCGTCGGATTGCTCGGAGGGCTCGGGAGCCTCTTCGTCCGAGGACTCGGCGACGGAACTCGGAGCGGGGAGGCCGATCGATTCCTCGTCGTCGCCGTCGCTGGCCTCCGGGGGCCCGGCGGCATCGTCGTCCGAGCCCTGTGCGGGCGGGGCGAGTGCGTCCGGATCGCCGCCCTCGCCGCTCGCGTCGGCCGGGTCGGCCTCGCCGGTCAGCAGATCGCGGTATTCGGCGCGAAACGACTCGAGCTCTTCGTCGTCGAGCTCCTCCTCGGAGGTCGCTCGTTGCTCCGGCGCGGCCTCCGATTCGGGCTCGGCGGCGCCGGCGGCCGATTCCGACGACGGCTCTTCGAGTCCCTGCGGATCGGGCAGTCCCGCCGGTTCGCCACCCACGGGCTCGTCGGGTGTGTCCGGGGCGTCGTCGGCCGATTCCTCCTCGTCGATTTCGGTATCCTCGACGAGCGAGCGGCTGGTGGCGCGGTCGACCCGGCGGGTCGGGTGGTCGTGCTCGTCGCTCTGCTCGTCGTCGGTGCGGCCGAACCCACTCGACTCGGGGTCGATGTCGAGCGAGGGCAACTCGAAGCTGCTCGAACGCCTCTCCTCGCTGCCGGAGCCGTCCTCCGATGTCGGCCGGTCATCGGCTCGCTCTCCGGCCGGCTCGGCCTCGTCGAGCGTCTCGTCGATGTCGATCGCTTTGAGACCGCTCTCGGGAGTCTCCTTGCGGTGCGAGATTTCCGGCGCGTTGCTCCTCTCGAACAGGTCGTTCTTGTCGCGAGCGTCGGGGGGCCGAGGGGTTTCGTCCGACGGCGGAGCGTCGCCCGTGCGCCGCTCGTCGGTCTCCTCCGCCCGGGCGTTCGTGGCGCGCGGCTCGTCGGAGGGAGGAGGCCGGCTCGAGTCGGCGGTCGATTCGGCCCGTGCTCCCAGGCTCTCGACGACCGGCTCGGTCTGCAGGTCGTGGCGCCACGGGTTGTCGGGCCGGTCGACGTCTCGACGCCGGGCCAGCTCGTCGGCCTGCTCGCGGTGGGACTCCGCCCGCTTCTCGTCGCCGAGAGCCTCGTGGACGTCGGCGAGTTTACGGTGGGTGTTGGCGGTGCGCGAGGGGTCGTCGGTGAGGGCCAGCCGCTCCTCGAGCAACTCGAGGAGTGTCTCGGCTCGCCCCGCCTTCTTGTAGTAGGCCTCCAGCTCGGCGACGACGTCCGCGGCGCCCGGGTCGAACTGCAGGACCTGCTGCCAGTGCGACTCGGCGGCGGAGTGGCGGCCGCGCTCGATGTACAGGCGGGCGAGATGGCGGTGGGCCCGGGCGAGTCGTCCGATCGGGCTGTCGGCGTCCGGCGAGGCCCCCTCTCCGAGGGCCCGCCCCGGGATGTCGTCGGCGTCGACCAGCCGCTGCAACAGCGAGACCGCCTCCGACCAGTGCCCGAGCGCCTCGTCCGGGCGGCTCAACTGCTCGCACAGTTCGGCGGCGAACTCGAGCTGGCGGGCAAACTCGATCGCCTGCGGGCGTCCAAGAGACGAGGCGGCCTCGAGTTCGGACTCGGTCGTCGAGATCGCGCGGCGGACGCTCAACAGTGCCTGCTCCGGCTCCTCGAGCTCCCGGCGCCACAGCCGGGCGATCCGAAACTGCAGCGCCCGTGCCCGGGGGAGTTGTTGGCGAGACTCCGCGATGCGCGCCGCCGACGACAAGGCCTTGATCGCGCGCATCGGCTTGTCGCTCAGCTCGTAGCTTTCGCCCAGGGTCTCCAGCGCCTCGAGGTGCTCGCTGTCGATGTTGAGCGCCTTTTGCAGGTAGTGGCGCGCCTCGCCCAGCTCGCCCTCGCGGTGCATCAGATGCCGGGCGAGCGCGAGATACGTCTCCCGCAGCTTGCGGCGGTCGGTGTACACGCCGGTCAGCCGCTTGAGCACCTCCTCGAGGGTCTCCTGATCGCCGAGCCGCCGGGCCAGCGCGCGGAGGCGTTCGAGGACGGGCAGACTCTCGGGGACCGCCTTGATCACCTCGCGCAGCCGGTCGGCGGCCTGCTCGGGTGCCTGCTGCTCGAGGATGTCGGCGACCGCCAGCTCGGCCAGGGCCCAGTCGGTGGTGTCGCCACGTTTTTTGAGCACCTCGGCGAGGGCCTCGAACGCCTCGAGCGCCTGGCGGTCGCCCCGCGAGACCATCGTCATGACCGGGCGGGCGAGGTGGCTTCGCAGATCGTCGGGATTGTCCTCGATCAGCTCCCGGCAAATCGAGTTTGCCTCGGCCAGATGGCTGGTCGTCGGATCGGCGAGCAGACAATCGAGCAGGCGGGACGCGAGCTGCGGATGCAGCCCGTAGGTTTCGCGATAGTTCGACAACCGTCTCAGGGCCTCGTCGAGGTGGCCGGCAAAGAGGGCCTCGTCGGCCGGGGCGAACAGATCCTTCGACTCGTAGGCGGCCAGGGCGCGACGCCCCTCGCGGCTGTTGCGCAGCTCGCGCATCGGCTCCGCCTCCGACTCCCAGCGCCCCTCCTGGCTGCTGGCCCGGACGAGCAGCCGACCGGGCTCGATGCGAACGTCGTCCAGGACGACCCCCGAGAGGTTCGGCAACTTCCAGCCGTGGGCCGGGAAGAGGTCGACGAGCAGCAGCTTGAACGGGCGGAAGCTGGCGATGTCGCCGGCGACGCCGACCTGAAACGGCCGTCCCTCGCCGGGCGCCGAAAAAAGCGGCGTGTCGAGCACGCCGGTCATCCACTCGAAGGCGAGCAGTCGGCCGGGATACGGCAGGGGACCGAACCACCGGTAGTCGTACAGCGACAGGTGGATCTCGTCGGAGCGGGGAGGCTCGGGCGGCAGCAGCGCCCCCCGAAAGCTCAGATGCGTCTCCGAGCCGAAGGCCCGAAGCTGCAGGCTGACGTGGACGGTGTCCTCGAGGAACTGCACGCGGAGATCGTGGAATTCGGCCAGCGAGTCGGTGGCGTCGGCGAGGCGCCGGGCGAGCCCGGCTTCGTCGATCGCGAGCTCGATCTCGCGGACCTGGCAGCGGGTGTCCCGGAAGCGTTCGACCCCGCCGCCGGCGTCGAACGGAAAGGTCAGGTCCGGGATCTCCATCCGGAGCGACACCAGGGTCAGCCACTCCGACAGCTCGACGTCCTCGGCCCACAGAAACCCCTTGCCGAACATGAAATCGAGGTTCAGCGGAAGGGGGACGGGGCCGGCCGGCGAGTCCCCGGAGCCGGGCTGGTCTGTGGCCGCGCGTCGGGTCACGTCCGGTCCGGGACTCGAAGGTCGTCGAGCGCCCCTGTGGCCTCGGAGAGCAACTGCTGGTCGCCGCGGCTTTCGGCACGGGCGGCGATGCTCATCCAGGCCATGTAGCGGGCGGCCGGCGGGGCGTCGGCGTCGTCGGTGACCCGGCGCCACTGGCGAAGCGCCGCCCCGTGGTGGCCTCGCAGCCTCTCGCACTCGCCGCGGGCGACCCGACACAGCGTGTCGAACGGGGGCGCCGCCTCACGGCAGCCCCGACGGAAGGTCGCATGGGCGGCCTCGAGATCCCCGTCGCCGAGCTGGCGGAGTCCCTCGAGATACAGACGCCGGTCCTCCGGGGCCCGCCCCTCCTCGAGTCCGTCGCCGAGTCGGCGGTGGGCGCGCTCGAGAAGATCCGGCGAGAGGCCGGCCGGATTGTCGGAGGCGTCGGTCATCGAATCTGCCGGTTTCCGGTGGAGGCGATCAGGTGAAAATGCACACGTCGAGAAACGATAGACGGGCGGGGGGAGCATGTAAATGTCGCGGATCGTCGGGCGTCGGTCGTCAGCCCTCGGTCGTCGGGATCCTACCGGTCGGCCATCGGGCGGCGGGCGAGGGCCGCGTTGGTGTACTCGCCGTCGTCGGTCACCTCCTCGCCGATCCACGGGGGCTGCTCGACCGGCTCGTCGGGAGCGTCGAGTTCGACCTCCGCCATCACGAGCCCGGCGTTCGGCCCCTGAAACTCGTCGACGACCCACGTGTGGCCGGCATACTCGAGGCGGTGGCGCACCTTCGAGACGGTGCGTTCGCCACAGAACAATTCGAGCATGCGTTCGACATCCTCGGGGGGAATCGTGTATTCGAATTCGGGGCGCACGCCCTCCGAGGGCTGCCCTTTGATGGTCAGGACTCCCCGGGTCTTTTCGGACGGGGAGGCGGGCTCGAGCGGGTCGATCCGCCGGACGCGGACGGTCGACTCGGGACCGGTTCGAAAGTACCCTTGGCGCATCTCGACGGCTTCGGCGACGTCGGCTCGCCAGTCGTCGCCGGGGACCAGAAATTTTCGCTCGATTTCGATGCCCATGACGATCCATCCTCTGCATTCCGAGATCTCGCCGCGCGGCGGAGACGGATCATCGGGCAGTCGCGCGTGTCAGGCAAGCGGGTCAAGCCACCGATGAGACGACCGAAGCTGTTTCGCGATCCCGTCCACGACATCATCGCCTTCGACATCGAGGATCCGGTCGAGCGCGTGCTGTTCGAGCTGGTCAACACCCGGGCCTTCCAGCGGCTCCGGCGGGTGCGCCAGCTCGGCTTCGCGAATCTCGTCTATCACGGGGCCGAGCACACCCGATTCACCCACAGCCTGGGCGTCGTCCACGTCGCCCGCCGGATGTTCTCGGCGATCGAGGCGGATTTCACCGACGAGGACCGTATGGAGGTGCTGGCCGCCGCGCTGCTGCACGACATCGGCCACGGCCCGTTCAGCCACGCCATCGAAAAGGTCACCGACATCGACCACGAGGCGTACAGCGCCCAGTTGATCGAGGATCCCGACACCGACGTCCACGAGGTTCTCTCGCGGGTCGACCGGACGCTTCCCGGGCGGGTCGCCCGGTATTTTCGGCCCCAGGCGCAATTCCCCTCCGAAAAATACGTGCTCCGCGATCTGGTCAGCAGTCAGCTCGACGCCGACCGTCTCGATTACATCCGCCGGGATGCTCTGACGACGGGCGTCGAGATCGGTGGCTACGATTTCGAGCGCATCCAGACGATGCTCGACACCTACGTCGGAGAGGACGGCGAGGGCAGCCGCCGGACCCGCCTGGCGGTCAGCCATCGGGCCCGGGAGGCGGTCGAGGGGTATCTGATGGCGCGGTTTCACATGTTCAAGCAGGTGTATCTGCACAAGGCGGTCCGGGCCGCCGAGAAGATGCTCGAGGCGATCCTCGAGCGCGCCGAGCAGTTGCGCCGACGCGACCACGAATTCGCCGATCCGGTCCCGGCGGTCCTCTCGCGGCTGCTGGCCGGGGAGCGGCTCTCGAGCGAACAGTTCGTGTCGCTCGACGACACCGACGTCTGGAGTGCCCTCAAACGCTGGCGGCACGATTCCGACCCGGTCCTCTCGCGACTGGCGACCGGGCTGCTGGACCGTCGGCTCTACAAGACGATCGACATGAGCGACCGCGACCCGGTCGATTTCGCGCGGTTGATGGACCGAGCGAACAACCTCGCCGACGAGCGCGGCTACGATCCCGACTTCGCCGTCCTCAGCGACCAGGCCCGAGACACGCCGTACCGTCCGTACGACCCGGACGACGTCCGAAGCAGCGCCCACATCCCGATCATCGAACCGGACGGCACCGTCGTTCCGATCGAGCGAAACAGCGACATCGTCCATCTGCTCGGCCGCGACACCTATCAGATCTTGCGCGTGTGTGTGCCCTCGGACCTGCGAGACGAACTCGAGGCCCAGCACGACCAGCGGTAAGCCCCCGGTAGTGAATCCGTGTTCATTCTCTTACGGAATAGATGTTGCAAAGTTATCGGTTGCTGAAGCGGGCGTCCCGCTGCGCGTCTGCTCCCGTATTCGACGGCGTTGCCGGCTCGGGCTCGAGCCGTTATAGTCCGGCGGTACGGGTGACAGACGAGTGGCTGTATTCGACGCCGAGATATCGAAGGATTCGCCTCTCAGAAGAAGACGATCCGGAGGGGCTGCTGGTTCGAGTCGTCGAACCGGCCGCCGTATTCGGATCGCCAACTCGAAGCCGTCCCTGACTGTTCCTGACGTGGAGGTTTTTCGTGTATCAGGAAAGCCGTCCGATGTCGTCTACTCGTCTCTCGTCGATCGTCTGGGTCGCCGTCGTTGCGATGTTGACGGCGACGGGGTGTGCCGATGCGACGAGCTCTCCGGAGGGCGAGGCTCCCGTCCAGAAGCTCCCGACCGAGACGACCGGGCAGGCCATCAAAGGGGGAGATGTCGACCAGCAGAACACCGCGGTCGTCGGAATGGTGTTGCAGAAGGGTCGCGGGGCGGGCATCTGCACCGGGACCCTGATCGCCGAAAACCTGGTATTGACCGCGAGACACTGTGTCTCCGAGATCTCCGCCCAGCGCATCGAGTGCGGCGAGACGGACTTTGAAGGTAAGATGGATACCTCGTCGATCTCGGTGACGACCGACTATCAGCTCACTCAGACGGCGAGCTATTACGGCGTCGACGAAATTCACGTCACGCCCGGTGGCGATGGCGTGTGCGGCAACGACATGGCCCTGCTGGTTCTCGATCAAAACGTCCCCTCCAGCGAGGCGACCCCGCGGACGCCGCGTCTCGGCAGCAACGTCCAGGAGGGAACCGAGTACACCGCGATCGGTTATGGCGCCACCGGCCAATATGAAGACGGCGAGGCCGGAGTGCGACGCAAGCTCGAAGGCCGGAGCGTCGATGAAGTCGGCCGGGAGACGCGCTACGGGCATTTACTGCGCAGCGAAGAGGAGTTTTCCGGCTCCGGCGGCACCTGTCAGGGGGACTCCGGGGGTGGGGCCTTTGATTCGCAGGGTCGGGTACTCGGCGCCCTCTCGCGTGGGGTCGGCGACTGTGAGTCCTCGCTGTATACCGGCGTGTACGAGTGGCGAGACTGGATCCGCGACAAGGCGACGAGTGCCGCCGCGACCGGCGGCTATTCGGCGCCGTCGTGGGCCGGCGGCGGGACCGACAGCGACGGCGACGACGTCGACGATGTCGCCGACAACTGTCCGGACGTCTCCAATCCCGACCAGACCGATACCGACGGCGACGGCGACGGCGATGCCTGCGACGACGATATCGACGGGGACGGAGTCCCCAACGAAGAGGACAACTGTCCCGAGACCGAAAACGCCGGGCAGGTCGACACCGACGACGATGGCCGCGGCGATCTGTGCTCGGACGACAAGGACGGCGACGGGGTGGACGACAGCGAGGACAACTGCCCGGCGACGCCGAACCCCGACCAGAGTGACCTCGATGACGACGGCGAAGGGGACGCCTGTGACGACGACGACTCCGACGGAGACGGCGTGCCCGACGTCGACGACAACTGTCCGCAGGCGCCGAATCCCGACCAGGTCGACAGCGACGACGACGGCGAAGGGGACGCCTGCGACGAGACGCCCTACGGAGACGGCGGCCAGGAGGGCGACGACGATACCTCGGAGGACGACTCGGAGTCCGACGACGGGACGACGAGCGACACCGGAGGAGCCGACGACGAGACCGTCGTCGTGGTCGGCTCCGAGGAGGGCGAAGGCAGCAGCGCCGGAAACGCCTGTTCGGCCTCGACGACCGGTTCGACTCGGCCCGTCGACCTCGCCGGAAGCCTGCTTCTGGCCTTTCTCGTCGTCGGCTGCACCCGCAGCAGGCGTCGCGAGTGACCCGGAACGCACCGGCACCCGGGCGGGGTGTACGAGATGGAACTTCGGGCCCCGAGAGGGGCCCTTTTTTTGTCGTCGTCCTTCGCTCCTCGAGCCAGCCGAGCGAGCATGCTTCGCATCATCAAACTCCAGTTGCCCGAGGTCGCGCACGACGAGTTGCTCGAGATGCTCGACGAGGCCGAGTTCGTGCGGCTGTGGACCGGCGACGACCAGGGGAGGACCCGAGTCGAGATTCTGGTGACCATCGATCAGAGCGAGGCGCTCGTCGCCCACCTCGAGGAGCGGTTCGGCGATCAGCCGGACTTTCGGCTCGTCATCTTGCCGGTCGAGGCGACAGTCCCGCGTCTGGAGAGCGACGAAGAGGAAGACGACGAGGAGCCGGCGGCAGACGCGACCGATGCCGAGCAGGAGGCCGACGAGGAGAATCGCAAGGCCCCGCCGATCAGCGTCGAGGAGTTGCGCGACGACGTCACAACCGGCATGCAGGTCGACGGGACCTACGCGGCGATGACCCTGCTGTCGACGCTCGTGGCGGTCGTCGGCATCACGCGCAACGACGTGACGATCGTGATTGCAGCGATGATCATCGCTCCGCTGCTCAAACCGAACATGGCGATGTCGCTGGCGACGACTCTGGCCGACTCGGCGCTGGCGAAGCGGGCGCTGCGTGTCAACCTCGCCGGGCTGGTGATCGCGTTTTTGGGCGCCGTGGCGATGGGGGCGCTGCTGCCCGTCGATCCGACCGCCGAACAGATCGCACTTCGGACGCGGGCGGGTATCCTCGAGATCATCCTCGCGTGCAGTGCCGGGGCGGCGGGCGCGTTGTCGTTTACGACCGGACAGGCCGGTCCGGTGGTTGGAGTCATGGTCGCCGTCGCGCTGCTGCCGCCGGTCGTCGTGTGCGGAATGTTGCTCGGGGGCGGACACGCCAATCTGGCGGTCGGTGCGGCCTATCTGTCGGTGGCGAACATCGTGTGCGTGAACCTGGCGGGGGTGGTGACGTTTTTTGCCCAGCGCATCAGGCCGCGAACCGCCTGGGAGTCGAAGCGCGCCGAGCAGGCCTTTCGGTGGGCCGTGTTGATCTGGCTGGCGCTGCTGGCGGTCCTGGTCGCCGTCGTGGCGTTCGGCGAGACCTTCCGGCGGTATCCGTAACGGAGGGTCACCCGGGGCGGCCGCACCGAGAGGCCCCACCCGGCGCCCCACACCCGGAAAAATAAAAAGGGCGGACGGAAAACCCGTCCGCCCGCGTGCGTCGGCGCTCGGCCGGGGGAGCCGGCCGACCCGCCGTCGGCGTCGATCACTCGGCTGCCTGTGTCTCCTCCATCTGCTCGGAGGGGATGACGTTGCGGGCGCGATATCCCTTGGGGCTTCGGCAAAGCTCGAAGCAGACCTTCTCGCCGGGCTCCAGCGATTTGAACCCCTCCTGTTGTATCTCACTGTAATGAACGAAGATGTCATCCTCGATCTCTTCGCAGAGGATGAATCCGAATCCTTTGGCGTCGTTGAACCATTTGACGGAACCGTCGGTCATGAGTTGTCTCTCCGTGGTGCTGTTGTACGTGCGAGTCCGATAGCGCGACATAGTCGCCAGCCCTACATCGTTACGACCGCCTACAGCATGAATACGGCGCGGTTTGGCACTGGACTGTTCAAGCAACGCGTATGCCAGCCGGCGAGTCGGCGGCGGTTTGGCGGGAGTCCAGGGGGACGGAAGGCGGGCGTCATCGAGGGGAGCGAGCGGAGAGAGGGTGGGAAGCGAGCCGTTCGCACCCGGCCGCTCGAGTCCAGAGGGGCAGGGCCGCGGGGCGCACGAATTTCGAGGTCTCCGCCCGGAGCGGCAAAATTTTCGCCCCCGGCCGGTCCCCACGCCGGCCGGGGACTCGGCTGGGCGACGAGGTTGGTCGAGTGAAAGCGCCTGGCCCGGCGGCGAGATGCGGCCGACGGAGGCGCCTCGGTTCGCCCTTTACATGCGGCGGAATCTGGGCATGTTTCGAGTGCTTGCTCCGCCCTCTTTCCCCTCGATGCGAGGAGGCTTTGGTCATGAGCAATTTCTGGGTCGTCGTCGCCGATTCTTCGAA
>CAZRLK010000102.1:0-18162 GCA_964600555.1 uncultured Bradymonadales bacterium | reverse complement strand
GAGAATACCCCTCGTCGTCGTCGTTGGTCGACTCGCCGACCATGGCGGCGACCCCGTCGAGCAGGTCGATGTGTTCGAGGACATACGACCAGTCGGGCAGGATGTAGTCGACTCCGAAACTCTCCGATTCGGGAAAGGTGTAGCCGCAGTCGACCATCAGCATCGACCCGTTGCACTCGACGAGTGCACAGTTGGCGCCGACCTCGTCGAGGCCGCCGAGCGGAATGTAGCGTAGATAATCGCCGTCGGGAGGGGCGGGAATGGATTGTTCGTTACTCATAGACAGGTTCCATCGGTGTTAGTCGAAAGAAGGTGCTCACCATCGAAGACAAGAAACAAGCTGGTGAGCACGGCGTCGGAAAATAGGTCAAATGGTCTGGAGTGCAAGGACGTGGAGGCAGTACGGACACCGGCCCGGATAGCAGGCCAATCGGGCACGTGCAACTACCATCGAACAGACGCGACTGGAGAGTTGAAAGCAGGTCCGTGGCCGGCGTCGAAGGCCGGCCGGGAACAAAAGGGCGGGAGTCAGGCGTTGGGCCCGGAGGAGGGAGAGGAGTCGTCGTCGCAATCCGGGTCGGCAACCTGATCGGGGTTGAGCCACAGCTGATCGTCGTCGTCGCTGCCGCACTCCGAGGAGGTACTCCGGGGCTCGTCACACCACAGGCAGCTTTCGGGATCTTCGAGGGCGTCGACCGGCACCTGCTCGTGAGTCGGGGCTTCGGTCCCTTCGACCCAGGCGCGGGGGGTCAAAAAGAAGGTCATCGTGAACGCCATCGCTACCAGCGCGTAGCGATAGGTGTTATGAATGGCGCTCCACATGAGCCAGCCTCGAGATCGAAAAGAGGGAGCGGCCAGTCGACTCGGAAGCCGCCCGCACGATACATCCTTATAGTGTCGCAACCGCGCGCGGGAATCAAGTGATTTTATCTCTCGGAGTCGAGGCCGCATCGAGAGTGGCGCCGGGGTGGGGATCGCAGGTTGATTGTTCGGAAGGGAGGCCGTAAAAATGGGGCTCCGAACGCCATTGCGGTCGCGATCGAGAGGTTGTGGGGCCCGGGATCTCGACTCTCGGAGAGAGCATGTTGTTCGACGTGTACTTATTTTGCCTGATCGTCGGGGGAGGATTGGTCGTACTCTCGTTGATGTCGGGAGTCGGGGAGACCGACGCCGACGCGGAGCTGGGCGGTGATCTGGACGCCGATATTGGAGGGGACCTGGGAGCGGACGTCGGCGTCGGCGATCTCGACGCGGGGGGCGGCGAACTCGATTTCGGGGAGCTGCCATTCGAGTTCGATCTCGACGGGGCGGATCTCGAAGCCGAGGTCGACTCGACCGGCGGCCAGATGGACTACGAGGTCTCGACACAGCGCAGATTCAACCCGTTGACGAGTCTGAAGTTCTGGACGTTTTCGGCGGCCTTTTTCGGGCTGACCGGGACGTTGTTCGAAGGGCTTGGAGTGTTGGAAAGTCAGCTGGTGGTGCTGGGCCTGTCGACGGCGATGGGGCTGGCGACGGGGGTGGCGATGGCCTATCTGATCCATACGGCCGATCGGGGGGCGGACGGAGGCTTGACCGAGCGGGATTATCTGGGGGCGAGTGCGGAGGTGCGCGTACCGGTGCGTGAGGAGACGACCGGCGAGATTCGGCTCCACCTCGAGGGTCGGCTGATCGACATGCGGGCGGATCTGGTCGAGGGGGAACGGGCGCTAGAGCGCGGGGACGAGTGTTTTGTGATCGGGCTGGACGGAGAGCGCGCCCGGGTGGTCAGTGCGGATCTGGTCGCCGAGCAGTTGGCCGGAGAAGGGGGCGGGGAGGGGACCGTTCTCGAGACCGACGAGCAACGAGAGTTCGACGAGCAATTGGAGCGCGAACGCAAACAACAAACCGAACACGCGACGAGTTGAGACAATGAATTCGGTTGTGATTGTCGGATTGGTGGTGCTCGGCGGGATCGTGTTGATGATGATGGCGTTGCAGGGAATCCTGTACGTCGGCGGTCCTCAGGAGCTGTTGGTCTTTTCCGGGCGAAGCTCCGGGGGTGGGGACAACTATCGGGTCGTCCACCAGGGCTGGCATTTGAGACTGCCGGGCCTCGAAGAAGTCGGACGGCTCGACTTGACGGTCATGTCGGTGCACATCCGCATCGAAGGGGCGTATTCGAAGGGCGGGATTCCGCTCAACGTTCATGCGATCGCCAACGTCAAGGTCACCAGCGATCCGACGATCCGCCGCAACGCCATCGAGCGGTTTCTCGGGCAGCATCGTGACGAGATCCGGCGGGTGGCCAAGGAGACGCTCGAGGGGAACGTCCGGAGTGTCGTCTCCGAGATGACGCCCGAGGAGGTCAACCGGGACCGCCAGCGGCTCGCCGACAGCATCGCCACCGAGGTGAAGCCAGACTTCAAGAAGCTCGGGTTGTCGATCGACACGCTGAAAATCCAGAATGTCTCCGACGATCGAGACTACCTGGATTCGATCGGGCGCAAACGCATCGCCGAGATTTTGAAAGTCGCCGAGGTCGCCGAGTCGAATGCTCGGAAAGCCTCCGAGGAGGCCGAAGCCGAGGCCCGGGGGCGCGGAGAGGTCGCCCGGCGCAAGGCGCAGGCGCAGATTCAGAAGGCACAAAACGAACTGCGCGAGCTGAAGGCCGATCTCGACCGCAAGGCCAAATCCGAAGAGGAGCGGGCCGAAGCGAGGGCGCTGGAAGCGAGGGCGCAGGCCGAACAGGAATTGCAGCAGGTGCGGACCGAGCTCGAAAAGATCCGTCTGCAGGCCGACGTCGTCATTCCGGCCGAAGCCGAAAAGGTCGCCCAGGAACTGAAAGCCCAGGGGGAGGCGGCGGAGATCGCCGAGCAGGGCCGGGCGATGGCGCGGGTGCTGGGGATGATGGCCGAGGTCTGGCACGACGCCGGCGATGCGGCGATGGACGTGTTCATCATCCAGCGCCTGGAGAGCATCATGGACCGGGTCGCCGAGGCGGCCAAGCAGGTTCAGATCCGCAAAGCGGCCCTGATCGACAGTGGCAAGGGCGAAGCGCTGCCGAATTACGTCACGTCGTTCCCGAAGATCGTCGGCAATCTGTTCGACGAGATGGGCGAGACGGTGGGGCTGGATATCGGCGGGGCGTTGACCGGCGAGCATGGCGATGGGTTCGATGCCGAAGCCCGGGGGCAGCTCGAGGAGGCGGTGCGCGACCAGCTCGGCGAAGAAGGCGCCCAGCTGCTCGAGCAATTGGCCGAACAGCAGGTCGCCGAGACCGGAGAGCGCGAGTCGGTTGAAGCAGGTGGTTCGGGCGAGTAGCGTCGGGCGGTTCGGTCGAAACAGGAAGTTTGAGAGACGAAATCCCTCGAATTTCACAGAGGCATGACGATGTCGATTGCGGGATTGTTGGTCGTTGGAATCGGGTTGCTTGCGGGACTTCTGGTGTATCTGGGCTACACCAAGATGATCGTGTTGTGCGAGCCGAACGAGGTGCTGGTGCGAAGTGGGCTCGGCAACCGGGTCATCCACTCGGGTCGGGCGCTTCGGATGCCCCTGATCCACGACATTGACCGGCTCGATTTGCGGAACATGGTCATCCAGCTCAACGTCACGAACGCCTACTCGGAGGGAGGGATTCCCCTGCAGGTCAAGGGGGTGGCGAACGTCAAGATTGCCTCGAGCAGCAGTGAACTACTCAACAATGCCATCGAGCGGTTTTTGGGGCAGGGACGCGAGCACGTCTCGCGGATTGCCAAAGAGACGCTCGAGGGGAATCTTCGCGGGGTCGTCGCGGCGCTGACGCCGGAGCAGGTCAACTACGACCGGGAAGCGTTCGCCACGCAGCTCGCCGAGGAGGCGGGCGACGATCTGAGTAACCTCGGGCTGGAGGTCGATAGTCTGCGCGTCCAGAGCGTGACCGACGATCAGGGATATCTCGACGCCATCGGCCGCAAGCAGTCCGCCGAGCTGATCAAAAAGAGCCGGATTGCCGAGGCGGAGAACCGGGCCGAAGCGAGCATTCAGGATGCCGAAAACCAGCTTCGCAAGGCGCAGGCGAAGGTCGAGGCACAAAAAGAGATCGCCCGGGCGGATGCCGAGCGGCGGATTACCGATGCACAGACGAAGGCCGAGGCGATGGTCGCCGAAGAGCGCTCCAAGATCGGGGCGGCGGTCGCCAAGGCCCGGGCGAACCTCGACGTTCAGCAGGCACGTCTCGAGCAGGTCAAACGCAAGCTGGCGGCCGACGTCATCCAGCCGGCCCAGGCGGGGAAGGCAGAGCTGGAGGCGGAGGCGAAGGCGAAGGCCGCGAAGGTCGTCGAGGACGGCAAGGCGAATGTCGAGGCGCTCCGCGACCTGATGGAGACGTGGAACGAAGCGGGGGAGGCGGCGCGGCCGCTGTTTTTGATCCAGAAGTTCGATGCGGTGATGGATGCGATGATGTCGACGATTCAGGACATCGACATCGAGAAGGTCACCGTCATCGACTCCGAGGTCCACGACATCGACCAGCAGGGCTCGTTGCCGATGAAGGCAGCGAGCGGGAGCGAGCAGATCAAGGAGACGCTGGGCCTGGATCTGCCGCGCATGATGCAGGGCCTGTCGGCGATGCAGCAGGAGGAGACGAGCCGGGAAGAGTGACAGTCGCTCGCCAAAGGTCGGGCCACCAGGTCGCTCGGCGGCTCGTCCCCGCTCGGCGGCTCGTCCCCGCTCGGTTCGAGATACGTCGATTGCTCCCGAGCGACCTCACCTCGTCGGGTCGATGCGTGTGAGCGCCCGCTCCGGCAGCCAGATGCGTTCGCCGTCCAGGGCGCCCACCTGCACCCACCCCTCCCGCCATCGATACACCCGAACCATCGTGCCAGGCGTCAACGGGGGAGAGAGACTTCGCATCGAAGCGTGTTCGCTCGGGGCTTCCCGGGCGGGAGTCGACTCGACGACGACGGCCGGTTCGACGGTCTGGAGCGTGCGCGCCCGGCCGATCCAGAGGCCTGCGGTCGTGACGAGTCCGAGCAGGCCGGCGGCAGCGAGGAGTGTGCCCAGGGAGCGAGTGAGCGTGCGCGAGCCGAACGTTCGGACGGCGAGACCGAGCGCGAGCAGCCACAGCCCGGCGAGGGTGGCGAGACCGAGAGGGGGGAGCGAGGTCGAGGCAGCGAGTTTCCACCATTCGAGATCGGATTCGAGTTTGGGGGCTCGCTCAAAGCCCGGCGCTCGCTCGAGGCGGTCGAGGGCGACGAGACGCCGGATACGCGCCAGATTGGCCTCGATGCGCTCGTGGTTCGGCGCCCGTCGGGCAGCCCGTTCGATGGCGAGTCGGGCGTCGCCGAGCCGGTCGAGCCGAGCGAGGCTTACCGCGTAGTTGTGCCAGACGGCGGCGCGATCGGGAAAACCGTCGACCAGGCTCTGCCATTCGGTGGCGGCACGCTCGTAGTCTTCGGCGGCGTGAAGTTCGAGAGCTGCGTCGTACTTCTCGGCGAGCGAGGGGTCCTCGGCGCCGAAGGCGACGCCGGGGATGGCGAGCAGCGAGATCACCGTCAGGACGACCAGCGAGGTTTCGTACAGGGGGTGGAGTCGTTCGCTCCGCACCAGCTCCTCGAGTTCCTCGAGAGCCGTGCGCGTTTTGGCGAGCCAGTCGGCGGCGTCGAGTGGCTCGCCGGAGGAGCGCGGGGCGTACCGGGAGCTCTCACACCATCGGGCGATGGCGGTCACCTCCTCGCGGAGGTCGTCGGGACAGTCGAGGCGCTCGAGACGGCGCGGCAGATCGTCCGCCGAGAGAGCGCCGGCCGGCAACTCGAGGCCGTCGACCAGGGCGATCTGGAGGGCGTCGTGGATCGCGTCCGAGACCTCGTCGGCCGCCCGCGGGTCTGCCACGTCGAGGCGCTCGCGGGCCCGCCGGAAGCTGCGGAGGCGCGAGTGCTCGCTCGTCAGGTGCGCAACGCGGCGCCGGAGCGGGCCGGACAAGAGCAGGGCGACGATGCCGATCAGCGGCAGACTGGCGCCGAGTCCCCAGACCAGCGGCGAGAGCGGGTCGGTGTCGACCGCTGCATCTGCGTCGCGGATCGGAACGAGTTCGCCGAGAAGTTCGTCTCTCGGATTGGTCTCCTCGTCCGTCTCGTCACCCTCGGAGGTCGTCTCCCGGGATTGCTCGTCGTCGAGACCGTCGGGCAAGGTTCCGGGGCCGACTTTGACGAACCGCCGGGTGCTCTCGATCGTCTGGTAGATCTCCTGGTCGGGATCGAAGTAGGCGAACGAGACCGGAGGGATTTCGAGATCGCCCTCTCGCGTCGGGACCAGCGTGTAGGTGACCGTCTTGCGGCCCGAGACCCGCGTGCCGTCGATCTCCTTGTCGACATCTTCGCTGCGGTTGGCGACGTGGATGCCCTCCAGGTGCTCTTCGAGCGCCGGGAGTTCGAGTCGCCGGGCGTTGCCCGTCCCCGAGGCGACCATTTCGACGGTGATCGCATCGCCGACCGACGTCGTTCGCTCCTCGACGGTCAGGCGGAAATCCCAGCTTCCGATATTGCCCTCGTAGAAGGTCGACGGGGCGCCGTCGGGCAGCGGCTGGACGTCGAGTTCGATCGGCTCCGTGCGTAGATCCGCCGTTTTGCCTCGCCCGAACAGGCCCCCTGCTTTGACCGAGACGCCCATCGGCTCGATTGTCACTCGTCCGTCCTCGAGCGGGAAGAGGGCGTAGGCGCGCAGGATCGTCTCCTTCATCGGCCGGCCGTCGATGCGCCTCATGCGAGTGTTGCCGGCCAGTTTCCGGCTCAACTCCTCGATCCAGAAGTGCTCCAGGCTCGGCTCGTCGGGGGGACTCGGCTCGACGCTCGCACGGTGGGGATTGTGCAGCAGCGAGTATGTCAGGGTGACCTGTTCGCCGAGATACGGGTCGCGCGCCGGCTCGATCGAGGAGGTCAGCATCACGTTCCCGTCCTCGGTGCGGGCCCGGTTCGACGCAGCGTCGTCGTCGCGTTCGTCGTCGGCCCCCGACTCGACGACGCGCAGATCGACCGGGTCCGGCTCGTGGCGTTCGTTGCCGATCTCGAAGGCCCCCGGCGCAAGTTCGTATTCGCCGGCTTTGCGCGCCTGGATTCGGTAGGTCAGCGTCAGCGACCGGTGGGCGTTGCCGTTGCGGATGGCGATCTGGGGCCGGCGGCTCGTGCCGACGATTTGGAAGGCGGATCCGAGGTCCGGTTCGGAGACGACGCGGATCGAGGTATTGGCGTCGATCGACGCACGGACCTCCAGGCGGACGGTATCGCCGACGTTGACGACGCTCGAGTCGACCGAGGCGTCGACCGACGCCTCCGCCGCCGAGGCGACTCGTGGAGAGGCCGCGATCAGGACACCCCCCAGGATGGTCAGGAGTAGACGTCTCATCACCGGTCTTCGGGTCGGTCACCAGTCTTTTTCGATGTTACGCTCGCGCTCCTCGTCTTCCAGTGCGTTGCGCATCTGGAAGTTCGTGTCCGAATCCTCCAGCGCTTCGAGGATGTCCTCCATGCGCTTCTGGGAGACGGACTTTTGTTTCGACTCGGTCTCCTCCCGCTCGCCACTCGATGCCTCGCGGTTGTCCTCCCGTTCGTCTTCCTGCTGCTGTTGTTTTCGGTCGGACTGCTTCCGCTCGTCGTTCGATTCCCGGTCGCGGCGATCCTGGTCCTGGTTTTGCTTCTGGCCGTCCTGGTTTTGGTTCTGATTCTGGCGGCGACTCGAGTTGTTTTGTCCTTCCGGCAGCTCCGCCAGATGATAGAAGGTCGGATCGCCGCTCACACGCACGGGAATCTCGTCTTTTTGCGTCTCGTCGACCTGCAAAATTCGGTCGAACCGCGATGTCTCGGAGGTCTCCTGCTGGGCGGAATCGTCGCCGCCGGAACCGCCGCGGTTCCCCGGGGGTCGGCCGGAGGTGACCACCTCGCTGGTGTCGGGATCGAGCGCCTCGATTGCGATCTCGCCGTCCTTCGACTCCTCCGGGGCGACGCGCTGGAGGCCGAGCTCGAGCGATTTTTGCTCGTCGTCCTGCGAGCCCCCCGAGGCCCCCGCCCCACCGGGAGCGCGACCGGCCCTGCCGGGGGATTGCCGCGGGGCGGAGGGCCGCGCGGCGTAGAAGTCGGGATCGTCGGGGCAGAGCCTCAGATAGCGGTGGTGCCGCTTCTTTTTCGGAAGCTTCGTCCGCTCGTCGAGTTCGTCGTTCTCTTCGAACCGGTCGTCGCCGACGACGCACGGGGGATAGACGTACACCCGCAATCGGTACGGACCGCGGTTGTCGGCGTCGGCGGTGGTGAGCCCGACCTTGAAGCTGTGGTCGGAGTCGACGGTGTGCACGCCGGCGGTCAGATACGGGCCCTCCCGCCGGGCGTCGTCGACCGACTCGCCGCTGTCGGCGTCGATCATCTCGAGGCTGAGCTTGTCGGGATCGAGTTTCGGGCCGGCGTTCGATTGTTTTCTCGGCGCGCCTCGCCCCTGCTTTCCTCCTCCCTTCGGGCCCTTGCGCTGCATGGGGCGCACGTCGACGAAGACCGAATCGCCCATCTCGGCGTCGATCTGGAACCAGTCGGGGTCGCCCGGGCACAGTTGCATCCGGTGGGCGCCGTCGTCGATGCTGGCGGCCTGCTCGGGCGAGTCGTTTTCTTCGGCGTCGTCCTCGAGGGCGCGGCAGGGGGGTTGGACGTCGATGTTCAGGTCGTAGGAAAACTCGAGTTTGTCGGCGGCGGCGACGCGGACGAGCAGCCGGGAGGAATCGCCGAGCGGCATCGACTCGTCGACTTCGAACGCCTCGATGTCTCGGGTGACCGGGCCCTTTTTCGGCGGATCGCCGTCGGCGTCCGCCTCGCCGTGGTCGGCGGCGATCCGAGCCTCGCCGGCCGCCCCGTACACCTCGAGTTTGAGATCGTCACGGTTCGGCAAAAACGTGTGGGCGGGGTCGCGGTGTTCGCCGAGTCGCTCGAAGGTCGCCTCAATTTCGACGCGGGCGCCGGGCGACGCGTCGACGACGAACCAGTCGTCGTCGAGGCCGCACAGGGTGAGAGCCTCGGCGGTCGGTTTGTCGAGACGCGTCGCCGATTCCGGCTGGTCGTTGTCCTCGTGGTCGTCCTCCTGGATGCGGCAGGGCGGGTAGAGTTTGAAGTAGGCCAGTTCGGTGTTGTGGCGGAGCATCGCGAGGGCCTTCTCGTCGATGGCATCGGGATGCTCCTGGGCGAGCCGGAAGGCACTTTCGAACTCCTCGAGGGCCGATTTCCATTCTTCGTTGTGGGCGAACGACAGGCCGACGTTGAGGTGGGCGTCGACGCGGACCGAGGCGTCGGGGCTCTCGAGGGCCCGGGCGAACGACGAGCGCGCCTTCTCGGGGGCGTCGGTGCCGAGCTCGGCGAGTCCGCGGTTGTAAAACAGTACCGGCGGCGGGGGAGTCAGCTCGGATTCGGCCCGGTCGAACGCCTCGAGGGCGGCCTCATAGTCGCCGTCGTCGATCGCCGAGTGGCCCCGTTCGACGGCGTGGGGCTGCGAGCGGAAGGCCTCCTCGCAGCCACCGTTCGCCACGGCCGCGGCGGCGACGAGCAAGAGCACGGAGACGTCGGCGGCTCGCCGGCTCCAGCCGAACCGTCCCCGGCGCCTCTCGCCGAGTACCAGCGAGCCGATCAGGGCGAGCAGCCCCGGCGCGAGAAACCACAAAAACCGGTCGTGGTATTCGGTCGCCATGTCCTGATCGAAGCGCGAGGTCTGGAGCTGATCGATGAACTTCAGCACGCGGTCGGCAGCCGATCCGTCGCCCTCGTAGGCCATGTAGATCCCGCCGCCGGCCTCGGCGACCTCCCGGAGCTGTGAGCCCCGAAGCGAGGTGCGCACCGGTTCGCCACCGTCGTCGCGTTTGTAGCCGCGCACCTCGCCGTCGGAGTCGAGCACCGGAATCTTGGCCCCGTCCTCGGTGCCGACGCCGATCGTCACGATGTGGACGCCGCGCTCGCGGGCGGTCCCGGCGGCGGCGACCGGGTCGGTCTGGTGGTCTTCGCCGTCGGTCATCAGCACGACCAACTGGTTTTCGGCGCGGTCCATCCGGGCGTTTTTGATCGCCGAGCTGTCGTCGGTCTCGCCGAGCGACTCCCCGGTCAGCAACTCGACCGAATCCCGCAGGGCGCCCCCGACGGCCGTGCCGCCGACCGACATCTGCTGAGGGTCCAGCTTGTCGAGATAAAACCGAAGCGCCCCGTAGTCGGTCGTCAGCGGGGACTGGACGAAACTGGCGGTCGTGAAGACGACCATCCCGGCGCGGTCGCCGGAGAGGCGGTCGAGGATCGCCTCGATTTCGTCGGAGGCGGCCTGCAGGCGCGTCGGGGGGACGTCCCGGGCGAGCATGCTTTTCGACAGATCGAGGGCGAAGACGACGTCGATGCCCTCCTGCTCGACGTTCGTCTGCACGCGCCCCCACTGAGGCTGGGCGGCGGCGATGCACAGCAGGGCGACGCCGAGCAACATCAGGCCGATACGCGTCAGCCTGAGCGTCGTCGAGCGACTGCCGGCCATCTGTTCGACCAGTCCCGCATCGCCGATTTCGTCGCGCACCCGCCGCTGCCAGAAGCCGTACCACACCGCCGCCCCCGCCATCGGGACCAACACGAGCAGCCAGTACAGGTTGTCGGGCTGGGCAAAGTGCATGGCCGATTCAACCGGGTTACGGGAAGGTGCGCAAGACGGTGTAGCGAGCGATGAACTGCAGGACGATCAAGCCGATCGCCCAGAGGACGAACGGCACGAACCGCTCCGTCCGGTCGACCCGCGAGGTGTCGGTGAGTTTCGTGCGCTCGAACTTGTCGAGGATCGCGTGGAGCCGCGACTTGAGTTTCTCGCCGTCGGCGGCGCGGTAGAACTCGCCGCCGGTCGTCTCGGCGATCGAACCCAGCAGCTCCGGGTCGACCGGAAACTCCTGGCGGCGAAACTTGGTGCGGTTGCCGCCCCCGAAGACGCTCCGCACTTTGACTGGCACCATCGTCGGCCCCTCCTTGCCGACCAAAATCGGGAAGACCTTGATGCCGTGGTCTTTGGCGAGTTGGGCGGCGTCGGCCGGGGAGATGTTGCCGCCGCGCCGGTCCCCGTCGGTGATCAGGATGACGATCTTCGTCTCGGCCGTGCTCTCCTCGAGGCCGGCGACGGCGCGGCCGAGAGCGTTGCCGATGACGGTCCCGCCCGGCTCGATGTCGCCGAGTTCGAGCCGGTCGAGCATGTTCAGGATCGTCCGGTAGTCGAGCGTCAGCGGAAACTGCAAAAACGCCTCTTTGGCGAAGACCGCCATGCCGATGCGGTCGTGCTCGCGGGTTTCGATGAAGTCCTCGAGCGTCGCGACCGCCTCGTCGAAGCGGTTGGTCGGCTGCTCGTTCGCCCGGAGCTTTTGTTCGAGCTCCTCTTCGGACAGGTCGACCGCGCGCATCGATCCGGACATGTCGAGGGCGAGAAAGATGTCGATGCCTTCAACTTCGAGCTGCTCGCCGGCCATCGTCTGGGGGCGGGCGAGGGCGATGATCAACAGACAGATCGCGACCAGGACCACCACGTCGGCCAGCGGACGGAGGTAGTGGCGCAGACCCCGCCCGTTCGACTGCAGCACGCCGGCCGTCGAGAGGACGAACGTCCCGCGGCGCCGGCGGCGCAGCGACGGCAAAAAGCGCAGGATGGCCAGAATCGGGACGGCCACGAGCCCCACCAGCAGCCAGGGATGGGCGAAGGTCAGCTCCATCGGCGTCGATTACTCCTGTTCGGTCGGTTTCGCATCGTCGCCTTTCTCCTCGTCCGCCTGCGCCGTGCGCTCTCCGGCACGGTCGGCCGGGGCCTCGCCGTCGGGCGCCTCGCGATCGGCGGGATTGGGCCGCTGATCGTCGGGTACCTCGCGATCGGCGGCGTCGGGCTGCTCGTCGTCGTCCTCGGATCCGTCGGCGTCGCTTCCGGGTGCGAAGCGGCTCCCGTCTTCCTCGGGGGGCTGATCGCCTCCCGCCTCCTCCCGCTCGTCATCCGCGGGCACGGCCGGCTCCGGTCGGTCGGGGTCGGCCTCCTCGTCGCTGCGGTCCGGGGCGGTCTCGTCGACCAGCGCGGCGGCGCGTTCGAGCTGGCGTTCGGCTTTGTCTCTCGATGGGACGAGGCCACTGAATTTGACGAGATCGGTGTCGCGCAGCCACTCGGCG
This sequence comes from uncultured Bradymonadales bacterium, assembly GCA_964600555.1. Lineage (GTDB taxonomy): Bacteria > Myxococcota_A > Bradymonadia > Bradymonadales > Bradymonadaceae > CAJXPB01. The sequence goes on along the minus strand of CAZRLK010000102.1, from coordinate 6,016 downwards.
ATCTGCTCGACCTGGGGGGCGTCGAGTGCGGCCGAAGCCTCGAGTCGCTCGAGAATCTCGGCGCTGGTCAACTCCGTGCCGGGAAATCCGTAGCGGCGGCCGAGATACCGGCGGAGGATCTCCGAGAGCCGCACATAAAAGACCATCACTTCGCCGTGCTCGAGATGCCCCGCCTCGGCCAGCTCGTTGAGGCGCTCGCGGGCGACCTCTTCCGGGGGGCGGTCGAGTTCGGCCTCGGCCTCGTCGCTGCGTCGTCGCCGGAGGAATCCGAGCACCCCGAGGGCGACGGCGGCGACGGCGAGCAGCCCGCCGCCGATCCAGGCCAGCGTCCAGTCGCGCTGCCAGACCGGCTGCGGCGGGCGGGGCCCCCGAAAGCTCGCTTCCTCGGGTTTGTCGATCGCCGAGACGACGCGCACCGTCTCCGGATTCGTCCGAATCGTCTCCCGGTCCTCCTCGGCACTCACCCGAACGGTTTGAGGTGCGAGCGTCGTGTCTCCGGGGCGGACGACCTGGAAGACGGCCGTGATGCGAGTCGTCGTCCGCGCGTCGCCGCTCGGCTCCGAGCGACGCGTCTCGACGAGCTGCCAGCGGGAGCGCTCGAGGTCCGGTTCGAGCCGGGCCTCCGCGCCGGTCGGATGGTCGACCTCGAGGTCCAGCTCCATCGGGGCGCCGATGGCGACCTCCTCCGGCGCCTCGAGTTTCTGATCGAGCCGCACGTCGACCGGTGAGCCACTCCGCTCGGCTCCGCCATCCCCGCCGGCGCCGGCATCGTCGGCGCCCGCCGCGATGCTCGGCGTCGTCGCCGCGAGGGCGACGAGGGCGAACCCGGCGGCCAGGGGGCCGAAGCTGGCATGTCCATTCGACTCTTGCATGGCACCCGTCAGACGCGTTTGGCGCGGCGCTGGAAATACTCGATCAACGGTTCAATGTGGTTCCGGGCCGTCGATATTTCGAGCGATTCGATTCCGTGTTTGCGAAAGATGGTCTCCCGGGCTCGACGTTTCTGCTCGCGGGTGCGGCGATAATGCTCGCGGACGTCGCGGCTCATGGTGTCGGCTTCGACGATCTCACCGGTCTCCGGATCTTCGTACAGGACCATGCCCATCTCGGGGAGTTCCTTTTCGAGCGGATCGCTGAGGACGAGCGGCACGATTTCGTGGCGCTGATGGACGAGATTGAGACTCTCCTCGAAGTCGGGTTCGAGAAAGTCACTGAGCACGAAGACGACCGAGCGGCTGTCGCTGACCTGGACGAGCCGTTCGAGGGCGCCGGACAGGTCGGTGCCGCGGCGTTCCGGCTCGAAATCGAGGATTTCGGAGATGACGCGCAGGACGTGTTTGCGGCCCTTTTGCGGAGGGATCAGAGATTCGATGCCGTCGGTGAACATCATCAACCCGACGCGGTCGTTGTTTTCGACGGCGGCGAAAGCGAGCAGGGCGGCCAGCTCGGCGGCCGTCTCGCGTTTGCGTCGCTTCTGGGTGCCGAAGGTCTGACTGCCGGAGACGTCGACGAGCAAAAAGACGGTCAACTCGCGCTCCTCGACGAACTGTTTGACGAACAGCTCGTTCATGCGCGCCGAGACGTTCCAGTCGATGACGCGGACGTCGTCGCCGGGCTGGTATTCGCGCACGCCGGTAAAGTCCATGCCGCGCCCTTTGAAGACGCTCTCGTACTGGCCGGCCAGGCTGTCGTCGACGGCCCGGCGGGCGACGATCTCGAGGTGTTTGACCGCCTGTAGAAGTTCTTTGCGGAGCATGGCATGCGGGGGTGTCGGGACAGGACCAACGCCGGTGTCTGCTCACGGGACTTCGATCGTCTCCAAAATGCGGTCGACGACGTCCTCCGGGGTGAGTTGTTCGGCTTCAGCGAGGTAGGTGAGGATGACGCGGTGGCGGAGCACGTCGCGGGCGACCGCCTTGATGTCCTCGGGCGTGACGTACCCGCGGTGCTGGACGAACGCGTGGCAGCGGGCGGTCAGGTTCAGATAAATCGAGGCCCGCGGACTCGCGCCGTACTCGATAAAATCGGCGAGGTCCTCGAGGCCGTGCTCCTCGGGGAAGCGCGTCGCGAAGACGAGATCGACGATGTAATCGCGGAGCTTTTCGTCGATGTACACCTCGCGGACGGTCTGCTGGGCCTGGCGGACGTCGTCGGGAGTGGCGACCGCCTCCAGCTCGATCGGTTCGGTCTGGCGGGTGATCCGGTCCATGATCTCGCGCTCTTCTTCTTTGGAGGGATAGGTCACGCGCGTCATCAGCGTGAACCGGTCGACCTGGGCCTCGGGCAGCGGATAGGTCCCCTCCTGTTCGATCGGGTTCTGGGTGGCGAGGACCAGAAACGGCTCGGGCAGCCGGTAGGTTTCGTCGCCGATCGTCACCTGCCGCTCCTGCATCGCCTCCAGCAGCGCCGACTGGACCTTCGCCGGCGCCCGGTTGATCTCGTCGGCGAGCAGAACGTTCGTAAAGACCGGGCCCTTGCGCGGGACGAACTCTCCGGATTTCTGATTGAAGATCATCGTCCCGATCAGATCGGCCGGCAACAAATCCGGGGTGAACTGGATGCGCTGAAACTCCAGATCGAGGGCGTCGGCGAGCGAATTGACCGTCAGGGTTTTGGCGAGACCGGGGACGCCTTCGAGCAGAACGTGGCCGCCGGTCAGCAGGCCGGTCAACAGCCGGTCGATCATCTGCTCTTGACCGACGACGACTCGGTCGATCTCGGAGCGGATCCGATCGACGAAGGCGCTGCGCTCCCGGATCAATTCGTTGAGTTCGTCGAGGTTCGGGCTCATGTCGGCGTCTCCAGGCTTACGTCCAGTGGCGAAATCAGGGATTGTCGGGAATCGCTTGGCGGGCGAGTCGGTCGGCGCGTTCGTTGAGCGGGTGACCGGCGTGCCCCTCGATCTTTTCGATCTCGACGTCCTCGAAGTCGACGAGCCGCTCGCGGATGCGCTCGACCAGCGAGCGATTGGCGTTGACGTTCCAGTCTTTGGTCAACACGCCGATCGCGTAGCGGCTGTCGGAGTGGATCCGGACCGTCGCGGAGCGGTCGTCGACCGACTCGAGGGCCGATTCGATCGCGCGAAGCTCGGCGATGTTGTTGGTTCCCTTTCCGAGATACTCGCGCCACTCCGCATACTCCTCGCCGCGGCGCATGACGACCCCGAATCCACACGGGCCGGGGTTGCCCGAGCAGGCGCCGTCGGTGTGAAATTCGACGATGCCGGCCTCCGGAGGATCGAGCTGGTCGACGAAATCCGGAGCCCCGCCCGGCTCCGACTCCGATCCCGGCGAGGAGCCTTCGAGGACCGCGTGTTGTTTGAGTTGCTCTTCCCACTGCTCGAGCGCTCGTTCGCGCTGCTCGAGCTTTTGCTCACGTACGTCCAACGCATTTTCGCGCTCGTTTAGTTCTTCCTCGCGTGCTTCGAGCCGCTCGATCCACCGGGCCCGGTCGTTCTCGGGGCTCTCGGAGACGTTCTCCTCGCGGGGCTGATAGATCTTGGCGTCGGGTGCGTCTCGGTACTTCATGAAGACGCGACCCTCCTCGACCAGCGGCTCGCCGTCGGCGTCGGTCTCGATCCAGACTTCGCGTCCTTTGAAAAAACGTCGATCCCAGGGCAACTGTCACCTCGCGTGGCCAATCCTCGGTGGACGGCATGCGTATGGCACAAAACCGCGCGAGTTTCTAATCCTACTCCGTCGCGTTCTCGTCCGAGAGGGCGGGGCGGTGGCCGCCGAGGAGAGCCGGGAGGGTCAGTCGAGCGAGGCGGCGAAGCGCCGAATCCAGTACGCCTCCCCCGACGCCCCCCGCCGCTCGCGCAGGTGGGCCAGGTGCTCGTACAACTCGCCGAGGTCGCTGCCGCGGCCGGTGGCGGTGCGAAGCGAGCGGCGGACGTTTCGCTCGGCCCGGCTCAACTCGCCGCGGCGGTACTGCAGCCAGCCGAGCGTGTCGATGTAGCTCGGCGTCCGCTGTTGGACTCCGGCCATCGCGCGGCGCACCAGGTCGAAGCCGCGCTCGAGATCGCGGTCGGTCGTCGAGTAGGTGTAGGCGAGGTTGTTCATAAACTGCGTCGTGCGTCGGTCGGCCGGGTGGCGGACCAGGTGGCGTTCGATCGCCTCGCCGTAAATCGAGTAGGCACGTTCTTCGAGCCCGGCCCCTTCGTACAGGCCGGAGAGCGGCAACGAGAGGGTGTGTCTGGTCACGTGCTCGCCGGCCGCCAGGGCCGGAAAGTGGCGTTCGACGAATGGAATCGCCTCGCCTTCGGCATCGGTCTGCCGGTAGGCGTCGAGGGCCAGGCGCATCGGCATCAACACGTCGAATTCGGAGGCGCTCGGAGTCTCGGCGAGTTCGAGGAGGTATTCGCCGGCCAGCTCGGGGTGGCCGGCCCGCAGCGCGATCGTGCCGGCGCGATACAGGCCCCGCAGTCGGTTGACGCCACCGTCGAGGCCCGCCTCGAGGTCGGCCCGGGCGGACTCGACGTCGCCGTCGGCCAGGCGGGCGAGGCCCCGGAACAGGCGGCCGGCGGGGCGGGTCGGTGCGGCGTCGACGGCGCGATCGGCGTAGCGGCGGGCCAGGGCGGGCTGTTCGGCCTGCACGAGGGTGTCGGCCAGGCTCGCGGCCATCTCGGCGGCGTCGGGGGCGGCCTCGCCCGCGCGGTCGAGATCGGTCCGGGCGCGCTCGGACCGTCCGATCTGCGCGAAGGCGATGCCGAGATGCTGCAGCGAACGGGCGGTCAGGGCCTGGTCGTCGACCTTCGGCAACACCAGATCGACCTGCTCGCCCCACAGATCGTTGCTGTCGAGAAAGGCCAGGACGCGCTGGACGGCCGCCGGTCCGTAGTCGACCCGGTCGAGGTAGTCGGTCAGCAGATCGCGTCCCCGCTCGACGTCCCCGACCCGAAAGGCGAGACGGGCGCGCTGCAGTCGGACCTCGAGTTTCCCAGATCGGGTGCGGCGGTACGGCGCCGCGAGGGCGTCGACGACCGCGGGTTCCTGGCGGGCGACGGCCCGCTCGAGGACCGGACGCAGGTCCTCGAGGGGTTGTTCGGCGACCCGGAGGTACGTCTCGACCAGCGAGCCGAGGGTCTCGGCGTCGCCGGCGGCCCGGGCGGTCTGCAGCGCCTCGTTGACGTGGTCGGCGGTGGTGGCGCGCTCGGCGACCTTCCGGCGCCGCTTCAGGCTCGCCTCGTCGAGGGCGAGGGTCTCGAGGGTGTTGGCGAGGTGCCTCTCGGCGCGGAGCTGGTCGGACATCGCGCCGGTCAGGCGCTCGGCGATCGCGTCGATGCGCTGGGACTGGCCGCGGGCGTAGGCGTTGCGCATCTCGAAGCGCAGGCCCACCTCCATGGTTCGATGATCGGTGGAGTTGACGGCGGGCTGGATCATCTCGGAGGCCGCGTCGAATCGGCCGTTGGCGGTCAAGGTGTGCGCGTAGTGGAGGCGGCGCTGACGGGCGGTCTCGGCGTCGAGTGTCTCGAGCTGCTCGGCGGCCGCCTCGGTCGATCGTTCGAGGCGCCGACCGCCCGCCACCGAGGCCAGGTGAAAGCCGAATTTGCGGACCTCGGGGCGGTCGCGAAGATCGCCGGGCAACTGGTCGAACGCGTCGAGGGCCTCGTGGCGGTAGCCCGCCGATGCCAGCCCCTGCAGTGCGGCGATCATCCGTTCGACCGTCTCTTCGTCCTCCAGGCCGCCGTCGCCGGCTCCCTCGCCGCTCGTGCCGACCGCGAGATCCTCGCGCAGGCGATCGACCCGGCCCAGGGCGTCGGCGAGGTGTCCGCGGCCGGCGAGCAACTCGACGTACAGGTCGGTGGCGGCGGTCGCGTAGTCGCCGTCGTGGGCGAGGTTGCGGAGGAGATTCTCGAAGGCCTCGTCTCGACCGACCAGATGCAGACGGGTGCCGACCTCCTGCAGGGCGTCGGCGCGCCGGGGGGCGGGCACACTCTCGAGGTAGCCGCGAATCAGGTCGATCGCCTCGTCGACGCGGCCGAGGCCGGCGTACGTCTGCGCGAGCATCTGGCGGA
>CAZRLK010000101.1:4152-18290 GCA_964600555.1 uncultured Bradymonadales bacterium | reverse complement strand
CAAAAACTTCTCACAACGACACAACGTCCCGAGTGGTTGCGAGCAGTCCCCGAGCAGTCCCCGAGCAGTCCCCGAGCTTTCCCCGAGCTTTCCCCGAGCTTTCCCCGAGCAGTCCCCGAGCAGTCCCCGAGCTTTCCCCGAGCTTTCCCCGAGCAGTCCCCGAGCAGTCCCCGAGCAGTCCCCGAGCAGTCCCCGGTATTACACGGGCGTGACGCCGTGCTTCTTGTCCGGCCAATCCTGGTCTTTCGACTCGTAGATCTCGAGCCGCTCGATCAACTCCTCGCGGATGTCCCAGCGGGTGATCATCTCGTCGACGATCAGCTCGCTGGCGAGCCGATAGATGTCGATGTCCTCTTCGTAATCGTCGCGTTTTTGCTTGACGTACTCGGGGCGCTCCTCGGGCGGAAGCTCCTCGATCTTCCGGGCGTACACGGCGTTGACCGCCGCCTCCGGCCCCATCACCGCGATCATCGCCTCCGGTAGCGCCAGCGTCGCATCCGGCTCGAAGCCCGGCCCGCACATCGCGTACAGCCCCGCCCCGTAGGCCTTCCGGCAGATGACCGAAATCTTGGGGACCGTCGCCTCGCTGACCGCCGAGATCATCTTGGCGCCGTGGCGGATGATGCCCTGGCGCTCGACCTTCGTCCCGATCATGAAGCCGGGGACGTCGGCCAGAAACACCAGCGGGATGCCGAACGCGTCGCACAGCGAGATGAACCGGGCGCCCTTGTCCGCCGAGTCGACGAACAGCACGCCGCCGCGTTTCATCGGCTGGCTGGCGACGATGCCGACCGGCTGGCCGTCGAGCCGGGCGAGTCCGGTGATCAGCTCCGAGGCGAACTCCTCTTTGATCTCGAGAAACTCCGAGTCGTCGACGACGTTGCGGATGACCCGCTTCATGTCGAAGGCCCGGTTCTGGTTGACCGGGATCAAATCGTCGAGGTCCTTGTCCGTCTCGCCGGGGTCGGCGGGTTCGCGCTCGGGCGGCTCCTCGTGGCAGTTGCCCGGGAAAAACGACATGTAGTTGCGACACCACTCGATCGCCTCCTGCTCGGAGTCGACCAGGACGTCTCCGCAGCCCGACACCGAGCAGTGCATCTCCGCCCCACCCATCTCCTCGAGGGTCACCTCCTCGCCGATGACCATTTCGGCCATCCGCGGCGAGCCGAGATACATCGAGGCGTTGCCGTCGACCATCGTCACCACGTCGCAAAAGGCCGGAATGTAGGCCCCGCCCGCTGCCGACGGGCCGAACAGAAGACAGATCTGGGGGACGAAGCCCGACAGCCGCACCTGGTTGTAAAAGATCTTGCCGGCCCCGCGGCGGCCCGGAAACATCTCGAGCTGGTCGGTGATGCGCGCTCCGGCCGAGTCGACGAGATAGATCAGCGGGACCTTCAGCCGCTCGGCCTTCTCCTGGATGCGGATGATCTTTTCGACGGTCCGCCAGCCCCAGGAGCCTGCTTTGACCGTCGAGTCGTTGCCCATCACCGCCACCCGGCGCCCGTCGATCTCGCCGATCCCCGTCACCACCCCGTCGGCCGGCAGCCGGTCGTCGGCCTCGACGTTCGCCCAGGCGCCGTCCTCGATCCGCAATCCGTCGTCCAAAAGCAGGTCGAGCCGCTCCCGCACGAACAGTTTGCCGCGCTCTTCGTTGCGCTCGTGATATTTCTGTTTGCCCCCCTGCTCGATCTCCTCGCGCCGGTCGCGCAACTCCTGGTTTTTCTCACCGATCTCGTCACTCATCGTCGACTCCTCTCCAGACCTCGTCCAGTCGATCTTTCACTCGCGATCCTGTCTTAACACTCGCCTCTCCTCCCCCGTCCCTCCGCGTCCTCCCCGCAGTATCCACGCCGCCGTATCCCCGAGTATCCCCGCAGTATCCACGCGTATCCCCAGTCTATCTCCCCTCGAATTTCGGCTCCCGATCCTCCCGAAACGCCGCCAATCCCTCCTCGCGGTCCTCGGTCGAGAGGGTCCCCCGGTAGGCCTGTGCCTCGATCTCGAGCCCCGTCTGAAGGTCGGTCTGCATGCCCGCTTCGATCGCACGCTTGGCCTGACCGACGGCGATCGGCGCCGAGGAGGTCGTCGCCGCCGCCAGCTCGTGCGCCCGCTCGACGACCTTCCCGGAGGAGACGGCGTAACTTGCGAGGCCGATGCGCTCGGCCTCTGTTCCCGAGATTTGGGCGGCCGAAAAGATCAGCTCCTTCGCCTTCGCCGCTCCGACCACGCGCGGCAGCCGCTGGGTCCCTCCCGCGCCGGGGATGATCCCGAGGCTGGTCTCCGTCAATCCCACCTTCGTCTCCGCGTCGACGACCCGGAGGTCGCAGGCCAGGGCCAGCTCGAGACCTCCGCCGAAGGCGTACCCGTCGATCGCACAGACGACCGGCTTCGGCAGACTCGCGATGGCCCCGAAACACCCCCGGTAGTCGTCGATGCGCTCGAGCGTCTCCTCTCGCGTCATCGACTGGCGCTCCTCGAGGTCCGCGCCGGCACAAAACGCCCGATCCCCTGCTCCCCGCACCACCACCGCCCGCACCGAGTGGTCGTGGCGCATCGCACGGAACGCGTGCCAGAGGTAGTCGATCATCTCGCCGTCGAGGGCGTTCATCGCCTCCGGGCGATCGAGCGTGATCGTACAGACCTGCTCGTCGATGCTCGCTTCGAGGGTCTCGGTCTGCAGGGGCGTCACCGATTGCGACTCCGAGTGGCTCATCGTGTGCGACTCCTTCGGTTGCACCCTGCGCCGCGGGGTGACATAACTTCGTAGGTGCGAATCTCGCGCGTCGAATCGCCCGTACCTTAACAACACGATCGCCAGAGGCAACGGCACGCCGATATGAGTTCAGACCCCCCCGACGACCAGCCCCACGACGACGAGCATCTTCCCGCCGAGGTCGCGCCCCGGGGGCTGGAGAAGCTCGAGCCCCACCAGCAAAGCGTCGAGCGGGTCGCACGTGTCTATTACGAAGGGTGTCGCCGGGTGGCGAGCGCGATCACGGCGATCAAACGTCGGCTGAAAAACGCCGGCGAGTGACGGGTGGCCGGGGCGGCCGACTCACTCGTCGTCGTCCTCCTCGGAGCTCATCACCTCGACCATCGTCTCGTAGAGGTTCTCCCGGTCGTGGTCACCCTCGGCGAACGCCTTCGGCAGCCGCCAGATCACGCGCAACCCCCAGAATTTGAACGGTTTGATGTCGATCGAGTCGGTGGCAACCTGCGGGTACTCGATCCGCGACGAGATCGGACGGCATTCGCTCCTGGAGCCGAGTTCGTCGAAGGCGGGCCATTTCTGGCTGACGACCACCGGCCCGACGCCCGTCGAGGCGACGATCAGCGTGCGCTGGTACTCCCGCTCGGAGTCGGCGAGGCCGGCCGCCCGTCCCCCTTTCTCCCGGTAGACCCCGAATTCCACCGTCTCGACCTCGCCGGAAGGGGTCCGGACGTCGACGTCGATCCAGTCCTGCAACTGGACTTTCTCCAGCTCGAAGCCCTGCCCGTTGAGCGCTCGATACAATTTGCGGGCGGAACTTCGCGCGTAGGATTCGAGAAACTCGTCGCAGTATTCGGTCGGCGTCTGCGCCGAATCGGGGGAGTCGGCCGAGTCGCTCTCCGGGCTCTCCTCCCCGGCGGGCTCTCCGGACGACTCGTCCGCCGTATCGCCCGGGCGCTCGGACGACATCCGGGATTGATTCGGCTCCGCATCGTCCCCCGACTCGGATTGTGCCGCCGCATGGGCGGGGACCATCGCAAGGAGCAACGCCAGCCCCCAGGCCCTCGTCCAAAAGGGGCCCGGCGTACGATTGGGAGTCTGCGCCTCGGAGCTGGTCGTCGCGTGTCGAATCGAGATGGATCCACGGGTTGAAAGGAAAGTATGTCCGCGCTCATGTTAGGTCGTCGTGGGATGGTTGGCAAAGAATTCGTCGTCCGCGCCGAGCCGGCCCGCCCTCCGTCTCGACGTCGCCATTTGCGCCGGTCTCGCCGGTTCGCTATGATGGTTGGTGTCAGACGGCGGCCCTCCGCCGATCGGTTTTCGGGAGCGCTCTGGGTTGTTGGGGAACAATGACGGCCTCCGGAACCGACACGAGGAGGGTGACCATGAACCTGACGTATCTGGAAGTCGATCACGCACGGAGCCCGTACGACGCGCTGAAAGACGAGGGCCGGGAGGCGTTTTTCGACCGCCTCGTTCTGTGCCTTCTGTACCACGATCACGCGCTCGAGGGGGTGCCCCTGTCGACCGACGAGATCGAACGGGCACTCGACGGCAAGCCGTGCCGCAATTACTGCGACGAACAGATCCAGAAGTCGCTGCGGCGCCTTCGCGCCTCCTTTTATTCGGTGCGCGAGCAGGCACGCGAGGGGCGTGAACTGAGCGTCGACTGGATCCGCCAGTTGCACTGCGATCTCTGCGACGACGACGAGGAAGCCGCCGGCCGCTACCGCCAGCGCGACACCTCTCCCGGCGTCTACAACCTCGAGATCGTCGACTCCTCGAGTATCTCGTATCACTTCCACAAATTCATCGACGACTGCCAGGGGGAGTTCCGAAACTACCACCCGGTCCGCCGCGCTGCGGTCGCCCACTGGCAGTTCATGCGGGTGTTTCCCTTCGACGAGCGCACCGGGATCGTCGGCCGGCTTCTGATGAACTTCATGCTGTGGCGCAACGACTATCCTCCGGCGACCATCCACGCGATGGATCGCCACCACTACTTCCAGGCCCTCCGCGGCCACGAATCGGACATGGTTCCGGTCCTGGTCGACGGGCTCAAGGCGACGATTTCGGCGGCCGAGAACTTCCATCCCTCCGCCGACGAGCAGACGCGTCGGATCGCCGAGGGAATGCCGGCCGCTGCCGTGTAGCGCGCCGCCGCCGTACCGGGCCGGCCACCCACCCCGGGCGCCCCACCCACGGGGGCGCCCGGTTCGAAATGGCCTCCCCCCGATGTTTGTTGCTCCACACGACTCGCCGTGTGAGCGACGGTCCGTTCGTCTCGCCTGAGAACCGGTCAGAAAGTCTCCGCATCGCAGATGACGGCCGATGTTGCGCGATCTCATCGTCGCCAGGCCTCGATAATGCCTCCGGCATCACCTCCGTTTGGCGACGTCGCCTTCGCACAAATCGGCTCGCCGCTGCTCGGTCCGACATTTTTTGACCGGTTCTGGATCCGCCCCTCGCAGGTGCGTTGACGCGACGGGTCGAACAGTTATGTTGTCCGGGTGACGTCCGAACATCCCGCCGACATCGCGACGGCGGGTGGGACGACGTCCCCGTCGATTCCATCGATCGAGCCGACATTTGGAGAGAGGTCATGCAGAGTACTCTGTCCCAGATTACCGACGGGCGCGCCGGCGAGCGTGCCGAGCTGCCGGAGACCGACGAACTGGTGGTCGAAAAATACGCCGACGCCGAATTGCCGACCAGCTACGGCGACTTTCGCGTCGTCGCCTACCTCAACAACCGCGACGCCAAGGATCACGTCGCCGTCGTCAAAGGCGAGGTCGAGGGGGCCGACGCGGTAGTGACGCGCATCCACAGCGAATGCGTCACCGGCGACGTCTTCGGCAGTCTCAAATGCGACTGCGGCGAACAGCTCGACCGGGCGCTCGAGGTGCTCGGCGACGTCGAGCGCGGCATTCTTCTGTACATGCGCCAGGAGGGCCGCGGCATCGGCCTCGCCGACAAGATCAAAGCCTACAGCCTCCAGGACGAGGGATTCGATACCGTCGAGGCCAACCACCACCTCGGCTTCGACGACGACCTGCGCGACTACTCGATCGCCGCCCGGATGCTCCAGATTCTGGGTCCGACCTCGATCGAGTTGATGACCAACAACCCCAGAAAGGTCCAGGGCCTGCTCGACGAGGGGATCGAGGTCGACCGGAGGATTCCCATCAAAGTCCTCCCAAACCCCCACAACGTCCACTACCTGGAGACCAAACGCCGCAAGTCCGGTCACCTCCTGTAGAGCACCCGGGTGCATGGTCTTCAGCCGGGTCCTCCGCGGCGATATCCACCCCGAACACGGTACGATGACCAGCCCCCCTTCCCCCGAAACAGCAACACCCAGACTTTCTGTCGTTTTTTGGGTTTTTGCTCACTCACTCACCTACTCATTCACTGAACTTGTATTTCCGGCCGCAATTCCCATCATGAGGCCGCCAACGACAGACTGAACCCGACGAGGAGCACCATGGTGGAGAGACGGGACAATCCGCTCGCGACCCTCCGGATCGAGGAAGGCATCGCGTACGTCTGCATCGACCTCGCCGACGAGAAGGTCAACACCCTGTCGCCGGCGATGACCGATCGGTTCGACGAGATCCTCGATGGGCTCCAACACGAACCGGGCCTCGAGGGCGTCGTCCTGCACAGCGGTAAACCCGACAATTTCATTGCCGGCTTCGACATCGACGAGCTGAAAAACCTGCGCGACGACCCGGCGGGCCTCCGCGAGCTGATCGACGACGGCCACCGCCAGATGGAGCGCTTCGAGCAGCTCGACGTGCCGGTCGTCGCCGCCGTCGACGGGACGTGCCTGGGCGGCGGGCTCGAGGTGGCGCTCGCTTGCGACGGCCGCGTCGCGACCGACTCCGAGGCGACCAGTTTCGGATTCCCCGAAATCCAGCTCGGCGTCATCCCCGGCCTCGGCGGCACCCAGCGGCTGCCGCGCCTGATCGACCCGCAGCTCGCCATGCAGATGATCCTGACCGGCAAGGAGCTCGACGCCGGACGCGCCGAAAAAGAGGGGCTGGTCGACGATGTCGTCCACCCCGGCATCCTGCTCGACGTCGCCGCCGACCTGGCGCGCCGACTCAACCGCGAGGGCACCTCGCCGACCCGCGAGCGCCCCCCGCTCGAGTCGCTCAAACGCCTGTTCGAAGATCCCACCGCCACCGCCGTCAAACTCGCCGCCAAGACCCCCGCACGCAAGCTCATCTTCGACACCGCCCGCGACACCACTCGCAAACAGGCCGGCGACGACTACCCCGCCCCCTTTCGCGCGATCGACGTCATCGAGACCGGCTTCCGCGAGGGCTTCGAGGCGGGCATCGAGGCGGAGACCGAGGCGTTCGTCGAGCTCGTCCAGACCGACGTCGCCGGGAACCTGATCAATTTGTTTTTCGCCAAGACCGAGCTCGAAAACAATCCCGGCGTCGCCGAGGGAGCCGAGCCGTACGAGGTCGAAAAGCTCGGGGTCCTCGGCGCCGGGCTGATGGGGGCGGGCATCGCCCAGGTGGCCGCCTACAAGGACTACGCCGTCCGGATCAAAGACAAGGACAGGGAGGGGCTCGGCTGGGGACTGAACTACTGCGAGGAGCTGTTCGACGACCTCGTCGACAAACACAAGCTGACCGCCCCGCAGGCCGACGTCCGCTTCGGCAACATCTCCGGGACGACCGAGTTCACCGGCTTTCACGGCTGCGATCTCGTGATCGAGGCGGTCTTCGAGGACCTCGGGCTGAAACGACAGATGCTCGCCGAGGTCGAACGGCACGGCCACGACGAGCAGGTCTTCGCCTCGAACACCTCGACGATCCCGATCTCCGAGATCGCCGCCGAGGCCGACCGGCCCGAAAACGTCCTCGGGATGCACTTTTTCAGTCCCGTCCACAAAATGCCCCTCCTCGAGATCATCCGGACCGACGAGACCGGCGACCGGGCCCTCAAGACCGCGCTGGCGGTCGGCAACCGGCTGGGCAAAACCTGCATCGTCGTCGACGACGGCCCCGGCTTTTTCACCAGCCGGGTGATCGGCGCGTACATCAACGAGGCGGGCTGGGTGCTGCAGGAGGGGGCGAGCGTCGAGGCGATCGACGAGGCGATGACCGATTTCGGCTTTCCGGTCGGCCCGATGAAACTCGTCGACGAGGTCGGCTTCGATGTCGCCGTCAAGGCCGCCGGGACCCTCCAGGAGGCCTTCTCGGATCGGTGGCACGCGCCGACGACGATGAACGCCCTCGCCGAGCAGGGCCGCAAGGGGCGCAAAAACGAATGGGGCTTTTATCACTACGACGGCGACGAGGCGCAGGGCGTCGACGAGTCGGTCTACGAGGTCCTGCCCGGCGGCCACGACCGCAAGCCGATCGACCCGGAGCTCGTCCGCGAGCGCTGCTGGCTGGCGATGCTCAACGAGTGCGCCTTTTGCCTCCAGGAGGGGATCGCCCGCGAGCCGCGCGACGTCGATATCGGCGTGATCTTCGGGCTCGGCTTTCCCCCCTTCCGCGGCGGCGTCCTCCGCTACGCCGACCAGCTCGGCCTCGGGACCGTCGTCGACAAGATGCACGGGCTCGCCGAGGAGTTCGGCGACCGGCTGCGCCCCGCCGAGATCCTCGAGCAAAAGGCCCGCAACGACGAGACCTTCTACTGATCGGCCCCGGAATCTCGCTCGCCGACCTCAGCCCTCTGAATTCTGACCCCTGAACGCCGACCTCAGCTATGGCTTCGACAACCCCCGACAAGCCCGACACGCAGACTCCCCTGGGCGGCGAGGAGCGCATCGCCATCGTCGACGGGGCGCGCACTCCGTTCGCCAAGGCCTGGACGGTCTTCAAGGACTGGAACGAGGCGGATCTCGGACGCGTCGCCGTCCGGGAACTGGTCGAGCGCACCGAGATCGACCCGGAGTTGATCGACGATCTCGTGATGGGGTGCGTCTCGGCGCCGATGAACGGCCCGAACGTCGCCCGCGAGATCGTCCTGCGCACGCCGCTTCCCCGGACGATTCCCGCCTACACCGTCCAGATGTACTGCGCCTCGAGCGCACTCGCCGCCGTCAATGCCGCCGGCGATCTGTTGATGCGCGGCGCCGACGTCGCCATCGCCGGCGGCGTCGAGTCGACCAGTGCCTCGCAGGCCCGCGTCAGCCTCCCGCTCACCCAGGCGCTCAACGAGGCCTCGTCGGCGAAATCCCCGCTCGAGATGCTCGAGGCCTTCTCGGAGGTCGAGCCGAAGGACCTGCTGCCCGACATCCCCGCCATCGCCGAGCCGACGACCGGTGAGCGGATGGGCGATTCGGCCGAAAAGATGGCCAAACAATACGGGATCAGCCGGCACGAACAGGACGAATACGCCGAGCTGACCCATCACCGCGCCGCCGAGGCCTTCGAGGAGGGCCGCTTTCCCGAGGTCGTGCCGGTGACCGTCGGCGAGGAGCACGACCGGGTCGTCGAGCGCGACACGCTGATCCGCCCCGACACCTCGGCCGAGCAGATGGAGGGGCTGTCGCCGGCCTTCGACAGCGAGCACGGCACCATCACCGCCGCCAACGCATCGCCACTGACCGACGGCGCCTCGGCGGTGATGCTGATGCGCGAGAGTACCGCCCGCGAGCTCGGCTACGAGCCGAAGGCCTACATCCGCTCCTGGGCGACGACCGGCGTCGACTTGTTCGAGATGCCGATGCTGATGGGGCCGACCTTCGCGACGCCCAAGGCACTGGCGCGCGCCGGACTGACCCTCGAGGACATGGATCTGATCGAGATGCACGAGGCGTTCGCCGCCCAGATCCTCGCCAACCTCGAGGTCTGGCAGTCCGACGAGCTGTGCCGCGAGCTGGGCCTCGACGGCGCGATCGGCGAGGTCGACATGGAGATCTTCAACGTCAACGGCGGGTCGATCCCGATCGGCCACCCGTTCGGTGCGACCGGCGCCCGGATGATCACGCAACTGGCCGGCGAGATGGAGCGCCGCGACGAGCATCTCGGCCTGCTGACGCTGTGCGCCGCCGGCGGACTCGGCCTGTCGATGGTCCTCGAGCGCGATTGACGGTCAGTCCTCTTGTTCCTCCGAGCCGGGAAACGCCCCTTCCTTGCCCGAGATGACCTCGTCGATCAGGCCGTACTCTTTGGCCTCGCCGGCGCTCATGAAGTAGTCGCGGTCGGTATCCTGCTTGATGCGCTCTTTGCTCTGGCCGGTGTGCTCGACGAGAATGTCGTTGATCCGCTCGCGCATCCGGAGGATCTCGTCGGCCTGGATGTCGATGTCGGTCGCCTGCCCGCCGATCCCGCCCTGGACCATCGGCTGGTGGATCAGAATCCGCGAGTTCGGCAGCGCGAAGCGCTTGTCCGCCGTCCCCGCCGCCAGCAACACCGCCCCCATCGACGAGGCCTGCCCCATGCAGATCGTCGAGATGTCCGGCCGGATGTACTGCATCGTATCGTAGATCGCCATCCCCGAGGTGACCGCCCCGCCCGGGGTGTTGATGTACAGGCTGATCTCCTTTTCCGGGTCCTCGCTCTCGAGGAACAGGAGCTGGGCGATGATGCTGTTCGAGATCTGGTCGTTGACCGGCATGCCGAGAAAGATGATCCGGTCTTTGAGAAGCCGACTGAAGATGTCCCAGCCGCGTGCTCCCTGAGGCGTTTCTTCGACGACGTTCGGAATGAAAGCCATGCGTCCACCCTGTGGTTGCGGGCCTGATTGCGATGCGAATACACCGTGCAAGCTATACGTGAGGTGGAGATCTCAATCAACATCGACTGCCGGCGGTCGGGCGTCGGGACCTGCGGGCGCCGGGGGGTCGGTCGCCGTGTGGCTTCGAGGGGCGGGTGTGATAGTTTCGGGGGTCGAGCCGAGTCGTGACGGAGGCACGCCGCGTGTCGAAGTGGTCCACATGGTGTCTGGTCGGGGGCGTACTGCTGGTCGCCGCGCTGGCGGTCCCGCCCGGCGTCGAATCCCTGGTCGCGGACGTGTTGCGGGACCGGCTCGCCGAGCGACGGGTCGACCTCGAGTGGCGAGAGCTGCACTGGAGCTGGACCGACCGCGTCACCCTCGACGAGGTGCGGCTACGGAGTCCGGGCGGCCGCGACTTCGAGATGCGGCGCCTGGAGGCCGACCTCGGGGTGGCGCGGCTTTTGACGGGAGAGATCTATCTCGACGCGGTGCGGGTGGTGGGACTCCGCGGCGCGCTGGATCTTTCGCCTTC
Source organism: uncultured Bradymonadales bacterium (assembly GCA_964600555.1). Taxonomy (GTDB): domain Bacteria; phylum Myxococcota_A; class Bradymonadia; order Bradymonadales; family Bradymonadaceae; genus CAJXPB01. The sequence goes on along the minus strand of CAZRLK010000101.1, from coordinate 7,359 downwards.
GGGTGAGTCGCCGGGAAGTGCGCAAGGCGGCCGCGAGGAGCCGGGGGCCGGGGCGATCGAGCGGGCGAGGGCGCTGCTCCGACGGATCTCGGTCGTGCGCCTCGAGGGAGCGTCGGTCGACCTCGTGCGAGACGGGCGTCGACTCACCGAGTGGCGCGGCGATCTGGTGGTGGCCCGCGGCGGCCGCGGGCTGGCCGGCCGTGGCGAGCTGCGAGTCGGCGCCGAGGCGAACGCCCCGGTGGCCTGGAAGCTCGACGGGGAGCTCGATGCGGCGGTGACCTCGGCGAAAGGGCGCCTCGCCGTCGGAACGTCCGACTCGCCTGCCCGCCTCGCCGGCGGTCCGCTCCGCGTCGGGCTCGAGGGGCTGTCGTTCGAGGTCTCGCTTGCGCCGACGCCCTGGGCCGAGACGACGCTCGAAGCACCGACCCTCCGCCTCGGCGACGACGAGCCGCTCGTCGAGATGGCCGCGCCCCGGGTCTCGCTCGTCGCCGCGCGGGGGCCCGAGGTCGCTCCCCACCTCTCGGTCGGCGCCCGCGAGCTGCGCACCATCGTCGACACGCGGGTCGCGACCCTCCTCTCCCCCGGCAGCGAGCCCGACGGCGGCGGCTCTCCGGCGGAGACCGGCGGGATGGACGTCGCGCGGCTGGCCCCGGAGCTTTTTCAGACCTTCGTCGAGTCGGTCGAGGTCGACCTGCGTCAGATCGCCCTGCGCCTGCGCCACTCCGCCGGCGACCGGACGCAGACCCTGGCCCCGACCGAATCGCTTCGCCTCGAAAAGCGCGGGCGCCGCCTCGCCGTCGCAGGGAACCTCGCCGACGGGCGCATCGAGGGGACGCTCGGCTGGGAGGCCGGCTCGCTGTGGCCCGACCGCGCCGGTCTCTGGATCGACGGTCTCGACCTCGAGCAGATCCCGATCGTTCGCGAGGGCCGGTCGCTGCCGAACCGGGGCGTGCGCGGCGAGCTCGGCGGCCGGCTCGAGGTGGCGGCGACGCTGATGCGCCTCGGCCTCCCCGGCACCCTCGGCGAGCGGACCGCGGGCCGGCTGCGCGTCGACTGGCGAGACGGCTGGATCGAGGCCGACGGCCTCGCCGACGCCCCGCTGCGCGAGATCGACACCTCGGTGCGGCTCTCCGGCGAATGGCGCCCGGCGATCAACCGCCTGCGCCTCCGAGAGGGCCGCTTTCGGTACGCGGACCTTCGGGCCCGGCTGGGAGGCGCGCTCGTCGACTGGCCGATCGACCCGGTGTTCTCGTTCGAGGCCGACTTCGAGCGCTTCGACTGCCAGGAGGCTGTCGGGTCGCTTCCCGACGTGCTGCTCGGACCGTACCGCCAGGTCGCGCTCGCCGGCGAGGCGGAACCGTCGCTCGGGCTCGAGGTGCCGCTCCGCCGGCCCTCCGAGCTGACGCTCGACCTCGAGGGCTTTCCCGGCGAGTGCGCCGTCACGGCGCTCAACGCCGACCGGGAGGCCTGGCCCGACCTCGAGTTTCGCCAGCCGGACCGAGACGACGCCGACGGCGACGCCGAGCCCTCTCGCCGCCACGCCGCCCCTCCGACGCCGAAACACCCCCTCGACGAGCCGCGCCCGCTCGCCTCCGTGCCGAGCACCTGGAATCCCGCCCGCCCCGACGACGTCTTCTGGCTGAAAAAAACCTTCGCCAAACGCGTCACCGAGGGGGTCAGCGACGGGGCCGAGGTCGAGGTCGGCCCCGGCCTCGCTTCGTACGTCCCGCTCGAGCAGATGCCCCCGTATGTCGGCGGCGCGGCCTACCTGAGCGAGGAGGTCAACTTCTATCGCGACGGCGCCTGGAATGTCGGCCTGATCGAAAAGGCGCTCCGGATGAACTTCGAGGAGGAGCGGTTCGTGTACGGCGGCTCGACGATCACCCAGCAACTGGTCAAAAACCTCTTTTTGACTCGCCGCAAAACCCTCGCCAGGAAGGTCCGCGAGGCGCTCGTTGCCTGGCGCATCCAGGGCGTCGTCCGCAAGGACCGCGTGCTCGAGCTGTACCTCAACTGCATCGAGTTCGGCGAGGATCTGTACGGCATCGGCCCCGCCGCCCGCCACTACTTCGACAAACCGGCCGCCGATCTGACTCCCCTCGAGGCGGTCTTTCTGGCGGTCATCAAGCCCGCTCCCTGGTACGGCGACCGGTTCATGGCCCGCGGCGAGACGCCCGAGTCGGGCTGGTGGCCCGAGCGCATCGACGAGATCATGGGACGGCTCGTCGACAAGGGATTCGTCGACGCATCGGACGCGAAAAAAGCGCGCCCCTACGTCCTCACCTGGGACGACGAGGACGAAGGGGCGGCACAGGAGGGCGGGGCGGACAGCGAGGTCACTCCTCGTCCGCCGGATAGTCGATGAAAAACAACTGCGCGCTCAACGGCGGCGGCTCGGAGCCCTCGACGACGTTGTACTGCTCGAAATCGTCGACGCCGTGATCGCGCAAAAACGGCTCGTCGAGCACCGCGTTGCCCGAGAAGCTGCCGGGCTCCTTCCGGACGATCTCGCGGACCGTGTCGCACAAAATCTGGGGCGTGCGCCACATCTCCTCGGTCCCCATGTTGAAATACCGCGTCGCCCGGGTCTCGATGGCGGTCACCGGCCAGAAGGCGTTGACGCCGATGTTGTCGCGGTCGACCTCTTCAGCGAGCGACTGGGCGATGAAGGTCATCCCGAGCTTCGAGAGCCCGTAGGCGGTCTTGCCCGGCGTCTTGTTCGTCGCGATCGGCGGCGAGGCCATCAGGATGTGCCCGTAGTCGCGCTCCTTCATGTGCGGCAGCGCATAGTGCGCCATCACGTACGAGCCGCGGGCGTTGACGTCCATCAAAAGGTCGTAGCGTTTCGGCGGCGTCTCCTCGACCGAGGTCATCTGGATGGCGCCGGCGTTGTTGATGAGGATGTCGATCTTGCCCCACTCGTCGATCGTCTCGTCGACGACCGATTTGGCGTTGTCGTCGTCGCGGACGTCGAGCTTCAGGGGGAGCGCCTCGGCGCCGAGCTCTTCGACCTCCTCGGCGGTCTTGTAGATCGTCCCCTTCATGTCCTCTTTCGGCTCGGTCGTCTTGCCGGTGACGGTGATGTTGACGCCGTGGCTGGCCAGCTCCAGGGCGAGCGCCTTGCCGATGCCGCGCGTCGAGCCGGTGATGATGGCGGTCTGTCCGTCGAGATCCATCTCGAGTCTCCTGGTTCGGGGAAATTCGTCT
>CAZRLK010000101.1:0-4052 GCA_964600555.1 uncultured Bradymonadales bacterium | reverse complement strand
GGCGGTCTGTCCGTCGAGATCCATCTCGAGTCTCCTGGTTCGGGGAAATTCGTCTCGCCAGACCATCCCGGTCTGGGAAGTTCCGTGGCCAGACCATCCTAGTCTGGGCAGCTATTTCAGTGTCTCATAGATCAGTGGCTTGTCGTCTACCGCCCCCTCGCCGATCTCGATCGCCTCCCCCAGCCGCTCCCGACACTCCTCGATCTCGTCGGCCTCGGTCGTCTCGCTGCAGTGGATGTCGACAATCGGCTCGCCCGCCTCGACCCGCTCCCCGCGCTTTTTGCGAAACACCAGCCCGACCGCCGGGTCGATGACGTCCTCTTTCGTCTCCCGCCCCGCCCCGAGCGCCAGCGACGCCATGCCGACCTGCTCGGCGTTCATCCGCTCGACGACCCCGCCCCCGGGCGCCTCGAACGGCTCGACGTGATCGGCCGCCGGCAACACCTCGCGCGGCGCATCGCAGACCGCCGGATCGCCCCCCTGCGCCTCGACGATCTCGCGGAACTTCTCGAGCGCCGTCCCGTCCTCGAGCATCTCGTGCAGCCGCTCGCGGGCCGCCTGCCGCTCGTCGACCTCCCCGCCGACATCGAGCATCTCGAGCACCAGCCGGACCGTCACCTCGACGAGATCCTCCGGTCCCCCGCCCCGCAGCGCGTCGATCGCCTCGGCCGCCTCGACGGCGTTGCCGACCGCCAGCCCGAGCGGCTGATCCATGTCCGTCATCACCGCCCGCACCGGCGTCCCCACCGAGGCGCCGATCTCGATCATCGTCTCGCCGAGCTCCCGGGCCCGCGACTCGGTCTTCATGAACGCCCCGGAGCCGACCTTGACGTCCAGCACCAGCCCGTCGAGCCCCTCGGCCAGCTTCTTGCTCATGATCGAACTGGCGATCAGCGGGATGCACTCGACCGTCCCCGTGACGTCGCGCAGCGCATAAAGCTCCCGGTCGGCCGGCGCGATCTCGTCGGTCTGCCCGATCAACCCGCAGCCGAGCTCGCGAACCAGCCGGCGAAACTCCTCGACCGTCTGGTCGACCGTAAAGCCCGGGATGCTCTCGAGCTTGTCGAGCGTGCCGCCGGTGTGACCGAGGCCCCGCCCCGAGATCATCGGAATCCTCAGCCCCGCCGCCGCCGCCAGCGGCGCCAGCACCAGAGAGACCTTGTCGCCGACCCCGCCCGTCGAGTGCTTGTCGACGACCGCCCCCGGCATCTCGTCCATCTCGAGCACCTCGCCGGAGTGCAACATCGCCTCCGTCCACGCCCCCAGCTCGTCGCCGGTCATCGACTGAAAGTACACCGCCATCAAAAAGGCGCTCATCTGATAGTCCGGCACCTCGCCGGCCGTGTAGCGGGCGATCAACTCCCGGATGGCGGGCCCCTCGAGCTGCCCGCCGTCGCGCTTCTGTCGGATCAGTTCGACGACGTTCATCGGATCGATCTCCTCGGGTTGCACTGCATTGACGACCTCCCAGTTCTAGCCCCCGCAGGGACGTTCGTAAACACCCTCCCGGCTCCGACGCCAGAAGAGGTCGGCTCGCCTCCCAACATCCCCGCCAACCGTGCCTTGACTTTCAAAAATTCTGTTTAGATTGCCGCATTGAGTTGAGGAGGGGCCCCGGCGCGACGGGTCGGGGATGCCCCACGTTTTTCAGTCAGTTGGAGGGCCCGCCTCTCCGATGGATGCGTCGGTGCCTGGACGGGCCGACGCCCGGGCGGTGGGCCGAGGTGTGGAGTCGTAACCTGCTGTCATCACGAGGAGGTCGTCATGCTGACACCTTTCGACAATCCCCGCGACTGGTTCCGCAACGAGCTGCGCAACTTCTTTCGCGACGCGGCGGCCGGGACGAGCGGACGCCGAACCTCGCGAGGTCCGTCCTGGAGTCCGCGACGGCGCGCCGGGGCGTTTCCCGCCGTCAACATCTACGACGACGGCGAGGCGTTTCGGCTGCGCGCCGAACTGCCGGGCGTCGACGAGGAGGACCTCGAAATCGAGGTCGAAGGCGACGAGGTGACGATCCGTGGCGGACGCAACATCGCCCCGCCCGAAGAGGGGGCGAACTGGCATCGCCGCGAGCGGGAGGGCGGCAAGTTTCGCCGAACCGTCACGCTGCCCCGGCGCATCGATCCCGACGGCGTGACCGCGCGGCTGAATCTCGGCGTCCTCGATGTGTACGCCCCGCGCGCCGAGGAAAACCAACCCCGCCAGATCGATGTCGAGTAATCCGCCCGCTCGACCCGCGAGCGTTCGTCGAGACTGCAAGAGTCGGTTTCAGAACCTCGGCGAGGAGCGAGAGCGTGTCTGGTGCGTGCAAGCGCCAGGAGCCGATGCGCAGGCGATGTCGCAGCACTGCACCGCAGCATAAAGCATCGTCGAGTTTCGGCGACGCCGCGATTGCCGTGCCAGACGAGGTCGTAGCCCCGTTCGAGTGTCTTGAAACCGGCTCTAAGCCATACGGGAGGTACCACCATGGCTGACCAGGGAGAGATGGAAGTGCGCAAAAAGGACGAGCTTCAGTCGGCCGAGGGGACGCGCGAAGGACGGTATTTCCGGCCCCCGGTCGACATCCACGAGACCGACGAGGCGATCACGCTGATGGCCGACGTCCCGGGCTGCGACCCGGACGACTTCGAGATCAACCTGCAGGACAGTCGGCTGACGATCATGGCCGCGACCGGCGAGCTGGGCGAGCAGTGGGAGCCGGTCTACAGCGAGTACCGACAAGGCCACTTTCTGCGGGAATTCGAACTCGGCAAGACCATCGACCGGTCGAACATCAGCGCGCACTTCGACAACGGGGTGCTCGAGGTGCGTCTGCCGAAAGTCGAGGAGGCCCAGACGCGCAAGATCGAAATCCAGTCCGGCTGACCGATCTGCGCACCGGTCGAAAAACGTCGGACCGAGAGGGGACGGCGCCCCGGGGGCCTCCCGGGAGCCTTCCCTCGGTTTACGGCTCGGTCGGCTCGCCGGGGGCGCGATCGACGTCCGGCGAGCGGCCGTGCCTTTTTTTATAGCGGGCGATGCGCTGGTTCTGGTACTCGATCGGCTCGAGCAGCGTCTCGCGCGTCTCCGGGTCGTCGACGTAATCGCCCATGATGATGAACACGACCCGGTGGAATGCCTCGCGAGCCCGATCCCGGGCGGCGCGCACCTCGTCGAATTCGACCCGGTCCGGGTCGGTCAACCTCAACTGATCGGCGAACGTCTCGTTGAGCTGCTCGAGTTTGGCGACCATCGCCTCGAGGCCGAGCACGTCGAGGTGGGTCGCATAGTCGGCCTGCAGGCGGGCGAGGATCTTTTCGACGTACATCTGCTGGCGGGTGAAGCGCTGGGAGGTGATCGGGTAGACGCCGGAGGGAAACAGCTCGTCGCGGATCTCGCGGGCGAGGCGGCGGTGGCGGCCCTCGTCGAGAAGCTCGGCGTTGTGATCGAGGACCGTGTAGATCGCCGACAGGAGCCTGTCGATCTGGTTGTCGGTCGCCACCGAGCCCTGCCGGGCCTCCGTGCTGATCTCCTTTTGTTTGTCCCACTCGTATTCGAGGTCCACGGCCTCGTCGTTGATCTGCAGGGCGTCGGCGACCGCCTCGGCGAGCCGGGGGTTGTCGATCTCGTCGAGGATCTCGTCGAGGCGGTCGAGACAGTACGCCCTCGCGCCCGTGCCGAATTGATACATGTCGAGCTTGTCGCCGATCCGGTGCATCGTCTTCGCTCCCGGCTGGGGGTCGTTCCAGGGACGGTGCTCGAGCGCCGGTTCGGAAGTGTCGTTCCCGCGCCCGGCTCGGCGGGGCCGCAGCGTCGGACGAGCCGGGGGCTCCGGGCTCGTCGAGTAGCTCGTCCCTTCGTGATTCGACTGCTGGCGTATCGTAGCAGGCGGTGGGGGGTGGGTAAACTCGCGTTGGCGGACGAGACGATTCCGGCGGGCGAGAGCGCGGAGGACGGGATGGGGGGAGGGTCGCTGCCGGGGGGCGACGGGAGGAGGGGAGTGTACGGGCGATCTGCAGATACAGGAACCCCATCTAACACCCTCCGGGAGCCCTGAGGCTCCGCCCCGACCG
>CAZRLK010000100.1:0-18351 GCA_964600555.1 uncultured Bradymonadales bacterium | reverse complement strand
AACGGTTGCCAACTGGCGGCGTCCCCGCCGACGATCTACCCCATGGACGCCACGCGCCACCCCGCCACTGTACGTTACCGACGCACGCCCGCCGATCGTTGCCTCGCGAATACCACTCGCCGGCTCGAGACCGGAAACTGTCGGGGGAGATCACGCCCGCGAGCGTCGGACTGCCCCACCTCGTGCAGATGTGCCGTGCAGGGAGGTCTCGAGTGCTCGAGCCGGAAGCGAGTCTGGAGAGGCCCCGGGCAGGGAGGTCTCACCGCCGGTGACGGCCAACCCTTGGATCGTCGGACACGCTTACGGGCAGACCTGTACGCCAGAGAGGGACAAACGGGTCGTCCGACCGTGCGAGTCGACCACTTCGATCTGCGTCCCCGACCCCTCGATCCGGGTGATGCGGCTACAGACGTCGTTTGCGCAGCTGCTGGTCCAGCGGCCGGAGATCGTGGCATCGGTCAACTGCAGCTGCGCGGTCGTCCCGGCGTGGGTCCGGACCTCGAGTGTCTGGCCGGTGCCGTTCAGTTCCTCGATCGTCGAGCTGGTCGAATACGAGCAGCTTCGCGACCAGGAGCCGGCGATCTCGGCATGCTGGAGGGACAGGGTGGCGCGATTTCCGCCCTCGCAGGAGACGATCGACAGTTCGTCCTGGTCGCCGTCGAGTCGTTCGATGCCGGCATTCTCGTGGCCGGCGGTCTGGGTCCAGGTGCCGGTGGCACTCGGCGAGGTCGTCAGCGTGCAGCTCTGCGAGGTCTCGGGGCGCGAGGCGGCGTCACAGTTCGACCCGTCGACCACTTCCTCGTCGTCGCGCACACAGCGTACCTCTCGGCGCTTCTGGCAGGTTGCCCGCCGGCAGGTCGACCAGGCGCCGGCCTCCCACTCATAGGTATGGCACGGCTCGCAGTCGCCCCCGCAGTCGACGCCGGTCTCTGCGCCGTTTTGGCGTCCATCCGAGCAGGTCGGTGGTTGGCAGCGACCCTCGTCACAATGCCGCGAGCGGCAGTCGCCATCGACGCGACACTGCTCACCCGGGGCGCAGCCGGGACACTCGGGGCCGCCGCAGTCGACGTCGGTCTCCTCGCCGTTTCGGACGGTGTCGGCGCAGGAGGGGGCGGCGCAGGTCCCTTGCTCGCAGACGCGCGAGTTGCAGTCGCTGTAGGAGTTGCAGGCCTCGCCCGGGTCGCACGGCGCGCAGGTCGGTCCGCCGCAGTCCGTGTCGGATTCCTTGCCGTTGAGCGCCCCGTCGGTACAGGAGTCCGGGACGCACTGATTTTTGACGCATGTTCCGCTGGAGCAGGTGCCGCACGAGACGATCTGGTCGCAGCCGTTGGCGAGTTTGCCGCAGCCGGCCCGGACGCCGGCGCAGGTGAGCGGCGTGCAGTCGCGGGGGCAGCCGCCCTCCGGGCAGCCGGCATCCGAGAAGGCGGGGGCGTCGTCGGCCGTGTCGCTCGCCGAGACGTCGAGATGTCGGGAGGTGTCGGAGCCGGCGGTGTCGTTCGGGGCGGTAGTATCGCGCGGCGGCCGCATCTCCGGCGAGGCGTCGTCCTGACGGCCGCCGTCGCGCGCAACGCTCCGGGACGTGTCCGAGGGGGACGCAGCGGGCGTGCTCGGGGGGGCGTCGCCGCTGCAGCCGATCAGAGAGGCGGCCGCGATGAGCGAAGCGAGTACCGAGAGGTTCATCCCGCCCGTCGGATGTGGCGACGGGATCACGCGTCGAATTGTCTCGAGTGGGTCGAGGTTTCTACCCTTATGTTGGTCGAATTTGCGACGTCGAGCAAATCCCCGTTCAGGTGAGCAGGGTCCAGAGGGCCACCAGTGCTCCCTGAAGCGCCATCATTCCGTCGAGGTGGCCGACGTAATACATCTCGCGGGAGGTCTCCTCGCCGCCGGCCAGCAGCCCCGCCGTGATGGCGGCCGAAACCAGCAGCGGTGCGGCGAAGCCCTCCGGGGCCGTCCCGTAGTGCCAGAGGATGCAGACAGCGAATCCGGCCAGCACCACCAGGGAGAGTCGCCGGGTCCCGGTGACGCCGATCATATGGGGGATCGTCCGGATGCCGGCGGCCCGGTCGCGCGCAACGTCCCGGATGTCGAACGGCAGCGTGATCGCGAAGACGAACAGGGCGCGTTCGAGGCACAGGAGGGCGACCTCCGGGCGGAAGGGGTCGTCGAACAGGTCGACGGCCGGCAGCAAGGCTGTGGCGCCGGTCCAGACGGCGGTAATGGCGAAGATCTTGAGGCCCGGGATCTCCTTGAGGCGGTAGGGGCCGGAGCGCCCCCGGAGGATCGGCAGGCAGTAGCCGAGCGAGACGGCGCCCAACGGCACGAGCGCCCAGACGACCATCGGCGGAACGAACCACAGTGCCACGCCGAGGCCGACCGCCCCGGCTCCGCCGAGTGCGACCAGCAGTCGAGGATGCCGGTGCACCCATCGGTGACGTTCACTCGCCTCGACGGCGTCCTCCCGGGTGGTACTCGTCAGGCGATCGAGGGTGTAGACGAGGAGGGTCGCAAAAAAGATCAGGGGCAAGACCGGTGAGAACCGGGGGATCGCCCCGAGCAGACAGTACGAAGCGTAGGTGAGAATCGCGGCCGAAGCCGCGATAAAGAGATTGGAGTAGACGAGAAAGGTCACCCGGCGAAGATGTGTTCGATCTCCTCGAGGATCTCGTCTTCGGGCACCGCCTTCGCGATCGACAGCTCCTGGACGAGCAGCCGTTCGGCGGTGTCGAGCATCTTGCGCTCGCCGAAGCTCAGCGACTTTTCGAACTCCAAAAGATGCAGATCCCGCAGGACCTCGGCGATCTCGAAAGCGGAACCGGTCTGAATTTTCTCGACGTACGCCCGGTAGCGTCGATTCCAGGTCTGAGTGTTGAGGTCGACGTCCCGCTCGCGCATGATGTCGTAGACTTCCTCGACCTCGCGGTCGTTGATGATGCGGCGTAGACCGACCTCGTCGACGTTGTCGACCGGAATCATGATCTTTTTATCGGAATCGAGGACCCGCAGCACGTAGAAGGTCTGGCTGGTGTCCATGATTTCTTTCGAATCGATCCCGACGATTTCAGCCACGCCCTGGGCGGGGTAGACGGCCTTGTCACCGACGTCGAACTCTATCTCTTCCGAGCTCGCCATAGATTTCCCTGCGGGTGTGTAAAATGCGCTGTTCCCAGGCCGCTCGGGCCACGTCCTTGTTGTCGTCTGACGGTCTGGTCGGTGCCCCGGAGCGCGCCTTGTACAGGGGCCCGAGGGACCGAAAGAATCTCCGTTATTATTATTGGGGACGGCCCGAAGTTACAAGCAAGTCGGGTCCGGGCCGCCGTCGCCTCTCGTGCGGTGCGCCACCAGATCTCACCATGCGATCGGCGCAAACGGCCCGCACGGGGGAAATATTCCGGTGCGGCACGTCTGTTGGAAGCGACGCGTCCGGCGCCCGGGCCCGAGGGGCGCCGGGGAGCTTACAGAAGGTCGTGCTTGCGGGCGAGGCCCAGCAAACGGGGAAGCGTGTACTCGGAGATCTCGTCGGCGTAGTCGGGATTGCCGCCGGGGAATTTCGCCGTCGTGATCTTGTCGACCAGGCCCTGCCTGGAGCCGAACTGCTCCTGGACGGTCTGGTGGGACTCCCAGAGGCGCAAAAGCTTTTTGTTGCTGGCCGTCTCGATGCGTTCCTCGAAATCGAGCGGGTCTTCGTCCTCGTCGGGGTCGTAGACCTCGAGGACTTTGTCGACCAGCTCCTGTTTGGAGCCGTGTTCGGCGCGGACGCGCTGAAGGGGGCTTTGTTTCGCCATTGTGTCTCTCCTCGTAGTTCGCTACCGAGACGACCGGCCCGGCGAGCCGGGACGGCGTCGGGACGATTTCATTGTCGAGCGGAGTCGGTCGGGGGCCGGAGTACGAAAAGGGTCGTCCCGGCCGGCCGGCCGAATCCGAGATAGGGAAGCGCAATCTGTTAACAGAGGCGAGTGATGCTGGCAAGGTGTCTGCGGAGGAAACTGTCCCCGATCGTCGGTCGAGCCGGAGGGTGGATGCTGTTGGTGGTGCTGGTCGGCGGAGCAGTCGGCTGCGATGCGCCGGAGGAGACCTCCTCCGGCGGCGAGGCGGAGGCGTCCGGCGGAGACGGCGGCGGGGAGGCGCAGCGCATCGCGGAGGCGGGAGATCTGGAGGTGACGATGGGCGACTACGAGCGGTTTTTGCAGCGCACCCGGCTTTTCGCCCCGGCCGACGGGGCGATGCCGGCGCAGCTTCCGGCCCGGCGCAAAGCTCACCCGAGGCTGCAGTCGCGCACGGTTCGCTCGCTGCTCGAAAACGCCGTTATCCGCCGTGAGGCGGCCCGGCGCGGGATCGAGGTCGACGAGAACGAGGTCGACGAATTCGTCCGCGCACACGAGAAACTCGGCCGGTTTTTGCCGCAGGCGGACGCCGCGCAGGAGGCGGAGCTCGGTTTGCCGGACGGGCTCGGCCGCGAGGACCTTCGGGAGGTGGCTCGCGTGCGGCTGCTGCGTCGGGCGCTGCGCGAGAAACTCCTGGCGGGACTGGACGGCGACGATCTGTGGGAGATGTACCGACGCCGCCACGATACGATGCGTCTCGGATATGTCAGCCTCGAGAACACGCCGACGCCCGACAAAATCGACGCCTTTGTCGACGAGACGCCGACCTCGGAGTTCGAGGCGTATCTCGGGGAGCATCCCGAGCGGTATCGGCGCCCGAAACTCGTCGAGCTTGCGATCGTGAAGCCGAAGCGAGGCGGGGAGGTCGACGAGGAGACGCTGCGCGAGGCGGCCGGGCGTCTGCAGGAAGGGGGCTCGGTCGAGGAGATCGCCTCCGAGCTCGATCTCGCCTACGAGTCGAAGGCGCATCTCGTGCGCAGGGAAAACGAGCAGGCGTTCGGGGCGGACCGGGGCGAGACGGGCTATCAGACCTCCGGGCCGCGGGGGGCGTACGCCTGGAGGGTGGAGGGCTGGCGCGAGGGAGGCGAGCCGGAGCTCGATCGGGGATTGAAGCGCGAGCTTGCCTCGGAGATGCTCCAGGAGTCGCCGGTCGACTCGGTCGAAAAGCAACTCGAGCCGGTGCTGGAGGCGATGCGCGGGGTGGAACGCCAGCCGTCGGGGGAACTCGACGAGGAGGCGCTCGAGCGGCTCGACCAGAAGATCGATCGGCTCGGTCTGACGCTCGAAACCTCCGAGATCTCGCGCGCCGGCGGTGAACGCATCCCGGGCCTGGGCCTGGCCGAATCCGTCGTCGAGGCGGCCTTTGCGCTCGACGAGGCCTCGCCGCCGGTCGTCGACGAGCCGGTCCTCTCGCGGGGGCGTTTGGTCGCCCTGACGCAAATCGAGCGCGACCGGCCCGACCGAGAGGCCTTCGAGGCGAACCGACAGGCCTTTCGCCACGAAATCGTCGAGGAGAAAAAGGACTCGATCGTCCGGGAGTTTCTCGACGAGTGGTTCACCGAACACCAGCCCGAGATGCGGATGCAGCCGATCCGGAAGCGGTACGGCGTCGCGAACAAAAAGCCGCAATGAGGGGCTAGTCGCTCGCCTCCCCGTCGACGACGGGAGGACCGCCGATCGAAGGCGGGGGTTGCTGCCAGGGAAAGTCCGGGTAGTGCACCCGCCGCAGCGTCAGCCCCTTGCCCGGCGCCGTCCGGCCCGCCAGCTCGCGGTCTCCGGCCTCGAACAGCTCGTCGACCAGCGTCGGCGGGTGGATGCCTCCGGCGATCTCGACCAGGGTGCCGACCATCACCCGGACCATGTATTTGAGGAAGGCGTCCCCCTCGACGGTGATTTGCCAGTCGGTCCCCCGGCGGTCGACCTCGACGCGGCGCATCGTCCGCACCGTCGTCGGGCAGCGGCCGTCTGAGGCGCGAAAGGCGGTGAAATCGTGCGTCCCCTCCATGCGGGCGGCGGCCCGGCGCATGCGCTCGGCATCCAGGTTCCAGTTCAGTCGCCAGTGGCGATGCCGGTCGAACGGGTGGTCGAAGGTGTGATTCCAGATTCGGTAGGTGTAGATTTTGCCGCGGGCGGAGTAGCGAGCGTGGAACCCGTCGGGGGCGGGCTCGACGCGGTTGACGCAGATCGTCTCGTCGGTCAGCGCGTTGAGGCCCCGGACCAGCTCCCAGCAGCCCCGCGAGCGATCGCAGTGCAGGTGGGCGACCTGGCCGGTGGCGTGGACGCCGGCGTCGGTTCGACTGGCTCCCTGTAGGTCGATGTCGGCGGGTCGGCAATCGAGGATTTCGGCCGCCGCCTCGGTCAAAGCCCCCTCGACGGTCGGCTCGTCGGGCTGGATCTGCCAGCCCCGATACGGCGCCCCCTCGTAGGCGACGTGGAGTCGAAACAGCGACGAACTCACGGGAGGCCCTCGCCAGCCGGTCGGATCAAAACTCGAAGGCGAGGCCGGCCTTCCAGGTCGAGTCGCCGAGACGAAAGTGATCGCCGCCGAATCCGCGGATGTTGCTGTAGTTGTATTCGGCGAACAGATAGGTGCGGTTGATGCCCCAGTTCATGTCGAACGAGGCGGCGGTCTCGGGGTCGATGATGTTGAGCAGGAATTCCAGCCGGCCCGCCAGGTGGAAGCCGGGGACGCCGCCGGCGGCTTTCGTGCCGTCGGCCCGCGAGATGTCGCCGCCGCCGTCTTTGACCCGCCAGATGTAGTAGTCGAATCCTCCCTCGACTTTGGCCGCCAGCGGGATGTTCCACTCCTCGACCGGGTGATCCCAGCGGTAGGTGGCGATGTCGCCGAGCGGAAAGACCCGGAATTTCGTCTCCTCCTCGATCGTCACGCCTTCGTCGCTCGATCCACCGCCGTCGCCGCCGTCCGAGCCGTCCCCGCCGCCGCCTCCCTGGATCTCGGAGGTGCCGGTGAAATTCGTGTAGCCCGCCTGCGCGCCGACGCCGAACTTGCCGTGGCCCTGCCAGAGGTAATACTCGCCGCTGATCTGGCCGAGCACCCGGGCGTTCGACCCGAACGAAGCTTCGAACGGCGAGGTGTTGCCGTCGAACTCCTCGTCGATCGACGGGTAGTACGGGCCGAATTTGAGGTTGAAGTTTCCGGTCGTCGGCGAATCGGCGGCGGCATTCGTCGTGAAGCCGACCAGCGCGAGCGTTCCGAGGAGGCCGGCGATCAGATACGCCGGTGCGCCGCGGGTTCGGCTCCGGAAAGGCGACTCTGTGGCGATGTCAGTCATGATCCTCTTTTCGCTGAATACGTGGATGGCAGCCTGCGAGCGAGACGACGCCGGTCAGGTGGGCTCCAGGTGGCGTCTCGCAACGAGCAGGCCGGCGAAGCCGGCGACGAGCACCAGCAACCCGAGCGGCGCGCGGTCGGTCTGCCGGCAGGCGCACCCGCCCGGCTCGCTGCCGCCGGAATCGCGGTATTTCTCCCAGAAGTCGATCGATTCCTGGACGGTGACCGACTCGTCGGCCCGGGTCAGTTCACTGAAATTGTCGGCGCGATCCTGCGAGACGACCGCGAAGTTCAGTTGGTCGTCGACCGACTGGTCGATGCCGGTCACCTCGCCGGTCACCTCGCCGTTGTCCTGCTCGGAGGTCGCCCGAAGCGGGGCGCGTTCGTCGTTGCCGAGTTCCTCGAGCTGTTCGGGGGTGGTGTTCTGGCCGATCGACTCGTTTGCATAAAAGACGTGGTAGCCGTCGACCTCCTCGTCGGAGGGCGGGGCGAAGCGGACCTTGAGGATGTTTTCGGTCGCTGCGCCCCGGAGATTCGAGGGGGCCGGCGGGCGCGTCCGGTCCAAAAGCAGGGGCGCATCGATCAGCTCTTCGTCCGGGTCTCCCGTCACACTCCCTCGCTCCCCGATCAGAAAAAGGCGCGAGACGTAAAAGTGGTCGTCTCCCGAGACGGTCCCTTCCCCGGAGCCGTTGCCGGCGTCTGCAAGCCCGGCGTCTCCCGGGTCGCCGGCCATTCCGGCATCCTGCGAACTCCCGCCCCCGGAGTCGACGAACGCGCAGGTCTCTTCCTGGCCGTCGTCGTAGGCCAGCAGGGTGTTGAACCGCACATCCGCGGTGATCTCGAAGCTGGTCGGCTGAAAGACCGCCCCGGGGTTCGGCTCGAGCTGCACGTCGGCGGTCGCCTGGTTCTGGTCGGTCGGTTCGTTGAGCCGCGAACAGCCGGAGGGATCTTCGTGGGTGCATCCACTCGGCCGGCCCTCTTCCCTGGAGAATTCGGTGATGCGGATCTGCTCGTATTCGATCTGGGTGTAGCTTCGGGTCTGATTCGGCACCAACTGCCAGCGGAAGGTCACAAATTCGTCGTCGTCGCTCAGCTCCCGGCACTCCTCGACGCCGATATAGCCGGTGTTGCTGTTTTCGGGGGTGAGCCGGTCACCTCCGCCCTGAATCGAGATGGTCGTGGTGAATCGGTTGCTCTCCTCCGGGGTGTACTGGGCGGCTGCCGGAGAGGCGTCGACGAGGAGCACGAGTGCGACGATCCCGACAAGCAGGCTCGCCAGAGTCAGCGAATCGGTCCGTTCGTCGAGATCCATGGGAAGTATCGGTGCTGAGAGGATATTCATCGGCGGCGTCTCGTCGGGGGCGTGCAGACTCGAAGACGACGGGGAGCGCTCAAAGGGCCTCCCGTTCGGCGAGGCGTTCGGCGATCTGGATCGAGTTGAGCGCGGCTCCCTTGCGCAGATTGTCGGCGACGACCCAGAAGTGGACCGTCTCCGGGCGGTCGAGGTCGCGGCGAAGCCGGCCGACCCAGGTGGCGTCGGTGCGTTCGGCGAGGCGGCCGAGCGGGTAGCGCTGCCGGTCGGGGGCGTCGTACAGGCGGATGCCCTCGGCTCCCTCCCACGCCTCGCGGATCTCGTCGACCTCCAGCGCCTCCCCGAGGTCGACGCTCAGCGACTCGGAGTGGCTCCGGAGGGTCGGTACGCGCACACAGTGCGGGGCGATCTCGAGGTGCGGGCGCCCCAGGATCTTGCGGGTCTCGTGGACCATCTTCAGCTCTTCGCTCGTGAAGCCGCTGTCGTCGAAACTGCCGATCTGCGGCAGGGCTTCAAACGCCAGCGGGTGGGCGAAGACCTCGCCGGCCGCCTCC
This sequence comes from uncultured Bradymonadales bacterium, assembly GCA_964600555.1. Lineage (GTDB taxonomy): Bacteria > Myxococcota_A > Bradymonadia > Bradymonadales > Bradymonadaceae > CAJXPB01. The sequence goes on along the minus strand of CAZRLK010000100.1, from coordinate 9,309 downwards.
CAGTCCTCGCCGTCGGCGTCGGCCCAGTTGTGAAGCTCCTCGAGCAGCTCGTCGATGCCGCCCTGGCCGGCCCCCGAGGCGGACTGGTAGGTGCTGACGACGAGGCGCTCGAGGCCGGCCCGTCGCTGCAGCGGCGCGAGGGCGACGACCATCTGGATCGTCGAGCAATTCGGGTTGGCGACGATCCCGGGGGAGGCGAACTGCTCGAGCGCCCCGCCGTTGACCTCGGGGACGACCAGCGGGATCTCCTCGTCCATCCGAAAGGCGCTGGTGTTGTCGACGACCACCGCTCCCGCCTCGACCGCCCGCGGGGCGTGTGCTTCGCTGACCGACGAGCCGGCCGAAAACAGCGCCAGATCGACCCCCTCGAACGACGCCTCGGCCAGGTGCTCGACCTCGACCGCCTCGCCGGCGAACGGGAGACGATCGCCGGCCGATCGGGCCGAGGCCATCGCCCGGATCGAGGCGACCGGAAAGTCGCGCTCCTCCAGGAGCTCGAGCATCTCGCGGCCGACGACGCCGGTGGCACCGACGACGGCGAGATCGTATCCGGTTGTCGTCACGTTCGCCATCGAGCCTCTCGTCGGTCGCTGAGGAGCGGGCCGTCGGTGCCCGGCTCATGTTGCGTTGTTGTTAGTCGTTTCGGGCGCACATGCAAGTCCGCCCTCCGCCGTCACGGTGACTGCGAGACGTCCGGCGCGTACAACTGCTCGATGCCCGGGCCACTCAGCGGCAAAAAACCGAACTTCTCGCCCTCGGTGATCCGCAGCTTGTTCAAGCCGGGGCTGCGCACAAAAACACCCGACGGGGTGTGGGTGTATTCCCCGAAGACCGCTCGAAAGCGCACCTTGTGGGAGTCGTAGTCGTAGCCGAACAGGGCGTGGCCCTCGGCCTGCTCGTCCTCCTCGAGCCGTCCGGCGAAGGTGACCGGGCGCGTGCGCTGGACCGGCGTGCAAAAGTCGGTCTGGACGGCGAACGTCGGGCCGCCGTCGAACGGGTCGATGCGTTCGTCGTAGGTGAAACCGACCGCCTTGAGCATCCGGGCGGCGGGTTTGGTCTGGTCGCCGACGACGCCGATCTTCTGACGGGCCTTTCGCGGCAGGAGCGCCGTATAGATCGGGGTCGCCGGAAAGAGGCTCCGGACGAACTCGACGTTCTGGCGGCTGATGCGGTCGGCCTCCCGGTACGGCAGATCGGTGAAGTTGCGGCCGAGGACGTCCCACAGATCGCTGCCGCCGTCCTCGCGCAGCGGCGGCAACAGGTCGGCGACGATCCGGTCGCGAAACCACTCGCGGTGCATGCCGATATACAAAAACCGCACGTAGCTGAGCAGCTTGCCGAGCTTGAGGTCGTGGCCGCGGTAGTCGGGGTGCAGGATCAATCCGCCGATTTCGGTCGGGCCATGGTAGTCGAATTCGAGCTGCAGGACTTCGTGGCTGAAAAACTTGTCGAGTGTCTCGGAGTATTTTTGTTCCTCGCGGACGTTGAAATACACGGCGGGGCGTTCGTAGGTGCCGTGCTGGGCGATGATCATCGAGGTGCCGACCAGTTTGCCGGTCGCCAGATCGCGCAACACGAATACGTATTCGCGCTCTTTGAGGTTGTCGTACTCGCCGCCGAAGCTCGCCCGGCTTTTGGCGATGATCTGGTCGAGTTGTTCGCGATCGTCGGGCAGATTCAGCGTATCGAGTTCGGCGGCGAGCCGTTCGAGCTCGTCGATTTCGGTGGGGCGGACTTCGTGGAAGACGAACATCGCGGGATCCGAGACTGCGAGGGGCTCAGTGGACGGGGTCCGTGGATAACTCATAATCGGGCGACGATAAACGGCGATCCGGGCGGCTCGGCGCTGGCGGGTCGGCTCGGGCGAGTGATTTGCTCGGAAGGTTTGCCACCCCCCTTTTCGTTGGCTATGTTGAGGTTGAAGTGTCCCCCTCACCGGAGAGACCCTCATGAGCGTGCCACACGATCTCGTCAGCAAGATCCGAAGCGGCAACCAGGCGCGAGTCGTCGGGGAGGCGGCCCGGGCGGCGGCCTCGGCGAGTTTCGTCCGGGAGCTGCTCAAAATCTGCGGCAAAGCGGGGGCGGCGGGAGCCGTCGTCGACGGGGCGGTCGGGGGCGTACAGGCCGCCCGGTACGTGCGCGAAGGGGCGATCGGCACCGACCAGGCCGCCAAACACGTCGGGGCGGAGGCGGGCTGTGGATTCGTCACCTCCTCGTCGGGAACGGCGGGCACGCTGGCGGTCTTCATGGTTACCGGTTCGATGGGGCCGGCGGCGCTGGCGGCGGGGATGGGCGCCTCGATGGGTTCGCGGTACGTCTACCGCCAGCTCGTCGGCGAGACGCTGCCCGACGAGGAGGAACTCGAGCAGATGCGCCGGGGGGTCGATCGGCCCGACGACGACGCCGATCCCGACATCGAGGACATCGGCCCCGGTACCCGGACCTCCTCGCCGCAGGACATCGAGGACATCGGCCCGGTCGCCGACGCCTCACGGGACGGGGATGGCCCCCGGACTTCGGAGGCCACCTCCGGATCGGACGGCTCCGACAGCCAGGAGGATGAAAACGGCGACGACGTCTGGGAGGACATCGGCCCCGAGAGCTGAGCCTGGCAGAGAGCGGAATCCTCCAGTTCGTTGCGGGGGACCTGCGTACACGTTTTTCCCCACCCGTGTGAAACGAGACGAGTCGAGATGATGAAAGACTTCCCGGTTACGAAATCCGACGAGGAATGGAAAAGCGAGCTGTCGTCGGCCGAATACGAGGTGACCCGCCAGGGAGGGACGGAGCCGGCCGGCAGCGGTGAACTGTACGAGCACACCGGCGAGGGGGTGTATCGGTGTGTCTGCTGTGGGGCCGCGCTGTTCGACTCCGAGGCCAAATTCAAGTCGGGCACCGGTTGGCCGAGCTTTTGGGAGCCGCACGACGAGGAGGCGCTGCTGGAGCGGCCCGACCACAAGCTCGCCCGCGAGCGCACCGAGGTCGTCTGCTCGAGATGCGGGGCGCACCTCGGCCACGTCTTCGAAGACGGCCCCGACCCGACGGGGCTTCGGTACTGCATCAACTCGCTCGCTCTCGAGTTCGAGCCGGCCGACTGAGCCGCTCGCTCTCCCGGAGCATTCGTTGAGACCCCCTGCGGGGAGGACATTCCTGCCCTCCCCGGGGCTCGTTCACGTTCAGGTTTTATCGAACAGGGTCATCGCCCGCCGGCCTGCGGGTTGACCGAGCTTTCGGCGAGGTCGGTCAGCTTTTTGTCGGTGTTTTTCTCCTCTTCGAGCGTCGACTCGAAGTAGTTGGCATCTTCGTCGAAATTCAGCTGCTCGGCGTAGGTGCGGAGCGTCCCGTAGCGGGCGATCTCGTAGTGTTCGACCGCCTGGGCGGCGGCGATCAGGGCCGCATCGCGGACGGGGCCCTCCTCGGTGCTGTTCATGATCTGCGTTCCCTCGTCGACGAGGCCCTTGATGCCCTCGTCGGAGGCGCGTTCCGGGTCGCGGTCGTGCGCCCGAAACACCTTTTCAATTCGATTGATCTGCTCCTGCGTCTCGTCGCGGTGGTGTTCGAACGCCTGTTTGACTTCCGAGCGCGAGGCCGATTCGGCCATCGTCGACAGCGCCTCGACGATGCGGTTTTCGAAATCGTAGGTCTGGCAGATCTCCTCCCAGTACAACTGCTCGAGATTCTCGACGTTCGACGAGAAGGCCGACTTGACGCTCTCGGTGACGTCCTTGGCCGTCTGGCGGACTTTCTCCGAGGTCGACGAGCGTTCCGACTTCTCTTCTTCGGGTTTTCTCTGCATGGCACGTCTCCTTGAATCCTCTGGGGTCGTCGTTCGAATTGACGGTGGAGACTGCGTCTTTACTGCACCCCGACCCCCTCGGGGATAGTGCCAATGTGATTGGCCCCTGAAGACTTTCAAGGATTGCGGCCCCGGCGATCGCCTCCGGATCGGTGGCCGGAGCCGAGGTCGCTCCCGTCAGACGCGGATGGCCCCGTCGCATCGGCCGCGGCATGGATCACTACACGAAATACAAACTGCGCGTCGCCGCCGGGGGAGCCGCCACCGCCGTGATCGGGATCGGGAGTGTGCTGATCGTCGGCTACATCAGCCAGCTTCAGGCCCTCGATCTGCTGCGCACGATGCTTCCGACCACGCGGTTTCTGTGCTCGGCGGTGATGACCGGCACCGCTTCAATTCTGGCGCTGATGGTCACGCTTCTGAGCCTCAGTCGCACCTCGGAGACGGACTTCAAGGCCCTGCATTACCGGCGGATTCGCCGGATCGCGTTCGTCGATTCGCTCGCGTTCGTCGGAGCGCTCCTGTTGTTGCTGTTCATCATGATTCCGATGGAAGAATCGGAAGTGATCCCCCTGGAGTGGTACCGGTTTGTCTACTACGGCGTGCTGGCGGCGGCGGCGATACTGGGCGGGATGGTCGTGTCGGTCGTGATGATGTTGTACACCGAGACGAAACAGCTCATCGGCGCCCTCGCGCTCGACGAGAGTCCGCCGCTGGTCCACGACGACGACGAGTCGGGCGACGAGGGGTCGGCGTGAGTCCGGCGGTCATTCTCCCAGCATCGGCATGCTCGGGCGCACCTCCTCGAGGGGGACGCCGTACAGGATCGCCTGCTGGAGTTTCTCGAGCTTCGACCACTCGCCGGGCGGGAGTTTCGGGGCAGTCTCCTCGAGCGAGACGAAGGCGACGCCGAAGCGCCCGACGACCAGCCGGGCGGCCGCCCGGATCGTCTCGGGGACGACCTGATAGATCTGGGAGAGGACGTGGATCGGGGTCGGGATCCGCCAATGGCGCCGCTCGACGGTCCACTGCACGGCGGCCGCCAGCGTGTTCGGCGTCAGTTCCAGATCGAAGCGGTCGTGGCGCGCCTTCGCCCACAGGCTCTGGGCCGATTTCAGCAGCCGGTAGTTGCGGTCGTGGGCGGCGAGCTGTTCGACCAGCGTCGACAGGCCGCGCGGCAACTGCAGAGGGGCCAGCGGTGCGTCGCGGGATTGCTCGGAGGGGGGTTCGGAGGCCGGTCCGATCTCGTCGCGCAGCCGGCGGGTGATCTCGGCACGCCTCTGTTCGATCGCCTCCGGCTCGATTTCGTACTTGATGGCGAACGCCTGGAAGACCCGGTAAAACTGGGGCGTCTCGAGCGTCTCCGGCCGCCGCTCCGAGCCGGGCGTGATGCCGTCCGAGAGGACGTCGATCAACTCGTCGCGCGCCCCGATCGCCTCGAGCCACATCTTCTCGGATTCGTAAAAATGGCCGATCGTCTCGAGGATCCAGGGGTTGCGCGGCGCCCGGTCGAGGGCCCCGAGCAACATCGACAACGCCCGGTTCGGATTGCCGATCTCGCGCATCGCCAGGGCGGCGACGCGGATGAATTCGGCCTCGTCGACCAGGTCGTCCGCCAGGTGAAACGCCTCCAGCGATCGCAGCAGCGCGCGCCACCACCGGGCGCGGGCCGCCGCACAGTGCGCCAGAGCGTAGGCGACACCGGGCGACTCCGGTGACAGCTCGCGCGCCTCCTGGAACGCCTCCCTCGCCCGGCCGATGTTGCCCGCCCGGAAGGTCAAAAGCCCGAGCACCCGGTAGCAATACAGCTTCGTGTCGGTCTCGTCGGTCGCCTCCAGAAGCCGGGTGACGTAGCCGAGCGCCTGGAGGGGATCGGCGCCGGCGATCGTCTCCTCGATCCGATCGCGGAGCCACTGCTCGGAGTCGATGACGTTCGACGAACTGGCACCGAAGCTGTCGGGGCTCATGGCGACCGTCCGTGCACGCGTCGCAACTGATCGTCCATTGGATCGAAGTCGTCTCACCTGTATTTTATTTCCTCGCCGCCAAAAACTGAAGAGTCGCGTTTGTGTCCCGTCGCGACGGTTGCGGCGCCGGCCCAGATGTGGCACACAATCGCCCTCCGGCGACGTGCCGACCGCGGGCGCCCATGCGACCGTCCCTCGACCCCCTTCGACGGTGGCCATGCTCACTCATCTGGTCATTCGCAACTTTGCGATCATCGAGGAACTCGAGATCCCGTTTCGCGACGGGTACACCGTGTTCACCGGGGAGACCGGCGCGGGCAAATCGATTATCATCGACGCCCTGAATCTGATCCTCGGCGGCCGCGCCTCGACCGACGTCATCCGGACCGGCGAAAAGGAGGCGACCGTCGAGGGGGGCTTTCAGCCGGGCGAGGAGCGGCTCGGCCGGATCAACGAGGTGCTGGAATCGCGCGGGATCGAGACCGGCGGCGAGCTGATCGTCCGACGGCGGGTCCGGCGCAACGGGCGCAACAAGGTCTTCGTCAACGGGAGCCTCTCGACGGTCAGCGCCCTGCGCGAGATCACCCGGGGGTTGGTCGACATCAGCGGCCAGCACGAACACTACAGTCTGCTCGACTCCGAGCGCCACGTCGACGTCCTCGACCGCTTCGCCGAACTGGGCGACCGGCGCGAGAAGATGGCCGCCGCCTACCAGCGGGTCCGCCAGGTGCGCGACGAACTCGAGCAACTGCAGGACGATCTGCGCGATCGGCTCAACCGGATCGATTTTCTCGAATACCAGCTCTCCGAAATCGAAGAGGCCGCCCCGGAGCCGGGCGAAGACGACGAGCTCGACGAGGAGTTCGACCGACTCAAGCACGCCGAATCGATCGGGGAATCGTCGCGTCGAGCCCTCGAGGAATGTTACGAGGGGAACGATTCGGCGATCGAGAAACTCTCGGTCGCCCTCGATCATCTGCGCGACGCCGCCCGCCACGACGGCGGACTCGACGAGCTGGTCGAGCGGCTCGAGGCGGCGAAAATCGAGGCCGAAGAGCTCGCCCTGCAACTGCAGGATTACGTGCGCGACATCGAGGTCGACCCCGAGCGGCTCGATGCGGTCGTCGAGCGGATCGACCTGCTCAACCGACTGATGCGCAAACACGACGTCGAGACGATCGAGCAGCTCGTCGAGCGGGCCGACGAGATGCGCGAAGAAGTCGACCGCCTGCAAAACGCCGAGTCGCGCACCGAGCAGTTGCGCGCGGGACTCGCCGAGGCCGAGCGCGAGGCGTTTCGAATCGGCCGCGAGTTGAGCGAACGCCGCCGCGAAGCCGCCGAGCGGCTCGAACGCGAGGTCGAACGGGAGCTGGGGGACCTGAACATGGAGAAGACGACCTTCGAGGTCGAATTCGACCCGCCCGAACTGCCCGATCCGGAGAGCGAACTGGACGGACACATCCAGCACGAAGACCAGGCCCCCTCCTCCGGCCAGCAATCGTTGCTCGAGACCCTGACCCTCAGCTCTCGGGGCTTCGACGAAGTGGAATTGCTGATCGCGCCGAACGTCGGTGAGCGCCCCCAGCCTCTCGCCAAAATCGCCAGTGGCGGCGAGTTGTCGCGGATCATGCTCGCCATCAAGTCGGTCCTCGTCGAGCGCGACGAGGTTGAAACCTACGTGTTCGACGAGGTCGACGCCGGCATCGGCGGCACCACGGCGGATGCGGTCGGCGAAAAGATCCGACGCACCGCCGAGACCCATCAGATTCTGTGTATCACGCATCTGCCCCAGATCGCCTCCCGCGCCGATCACCACTACCACGTCGAAAAGACCGAAGAAGACGGCAGGACCCGCACGCTTGTGATGTCGCTTGCGGACGACGAGCGCGTCGAGGAAGTCGCCCGGATGCTCTCCGGGCAGACCGCCAAGGGCAAGGCCCGCGAGACGGCCCGAGAGATGCTCGTCGAACACGGCTAGCCGGGGTATCTTCTTCCCGGGGGTTGCGGTATGATGGCGAGCCGGTGTGTCCAACGGAGTGGTAGGCAGTGGACAGATTGAATGGAGGCGAGAGATGCCGCAGCTCAATGGAAGATGGTTGACGTGTGTGGCCCTGTTCGGAGCAGTTGGTCTCGGGGGCATCTCGAGCTCGCCCGCCGAAGAGGCCGGCGGGGAGGAATCGGCGGAGGCGGAACTCGAGGAGGGCGCGGAAGCCTCGGGACAGACCGACTCCGGGTCCGACGCCGAAGGCGACGAGGCCGACCCCGAGGAAAGCTCCGAGAAGCCCGGAATCTCGAGTTTTCGGCCGGGACGGGTCGATGCGACCGGTGCGATCGGGCTCGGCGGCCTGCTGTATGTCACTCTGGAGCCGGGGGTCGACGTCAGTCTGGTGCCCCTGGGCGACGGTGTGACGCTCAGCGTCGGCGGGACGCTCGGAGTCGGCTACTGTCTGCTGTGCGGGGTCGTCAACGCCGCGACCGGCGGTGATTTTTCCGTCACGGCCTGGAACCTCGCTCCGCAGGGGCGCGCCCTGGTGCATTTCGACGCCCTCGGCGAGGCGGTCGGGGCGCAGATCGACGCCTTTACCGGTGCGAGCCTCGGGCCGAACACCTACTTTTTCGGTGCCCGCTCGGGAGGCGTGCGCCTGAACGAAAGCATCACGACCTTCGTGTTTACGCCGCTGTTCGGCGCGCGCATCTTCGGCAAGCAGTCCGGCGGATTTTTCGGTTTCGGTGAACTTCGATACCGCACCGAGTGGGGCTTCTCGCGGGTGACCCTCGAGGCCGAGGAGTGGAATCAGAGGTTCGTCTGGGACAACAGCTTTGCCCGGAGCGGCTTCGAGTTCATCTTCGGGGGCGGATTTCGGTTCTGACCGGCCGGGGTCGTTTCACTCCGTGAGGTCAAAAAAGAAAGGCGCGACCGGGACCGTCCCGGTCGCGCCTTTTTTGTCGCGGCCCCGTGGGAAGAGCATTCCTGCTCTCCGGTGGTGGCCCCGTGGGGAGAGCATCCCTGCTCTCCGGTGGTGGCCCTGTGGGGAGAGCATTCCTGCTCTCCGGTGGTGGCCCTGTGGGGAGAGCATCCCTGCTCTCCCGCAGTTTGTCAGTATCGGTAGTAGTCCGGCTTGTACGGGCCATCCTGGTCGATGCCCAGGTACTCGGCCTGCTCGTCGGTCAGTTCGGTGAGATTGACGCCCAGGTGGTCGAGGTGCAGCTCGGCGACCTCCTCGTCGAGTTCTTTCGGCAGCATGTACACGTCGAGGTCGTAGTCGCCCTCGTTGTTGTACAGCTCCATCTGGGCGAGCACCTGGTTGGTGAACGACGAACTCATCACGAAACTCGGGTGACCCGTCGCACATCCCAGGTTCACCAGCCGCCCCTCCGCCAGCACGATGATGCTGTTGCCGCTCTCCTGGAAGGTCCACTCGTGGACCTGCGGTTTGATCTCGGTCTTTTCGACCTCGCCGTTTTCCCGCATTTCATTGAGGCCGGCCATGTCGATTTCGGTGTCGAAGTGGCCGATGTTGCAGACGATCGCCCCGTCTTTCATCT
>CAZRLK010000099.1:0-18489 GCA_964600555.1 uncultured Bradymonadales bacterium | reverse complement strand
CGGCGTCGACTGCGGCGGCTCCTGCGAGGCGTGTGACGCCGAACCGACCTGCGAGGACGGCGACCAAAACGGCGACGACACCGGCGTCGACTGCGGCGGTCCCTGTGAGCCGTGTCCGACCTGCTCGGATGGCGAGCAAAATGGCGACGAGACCGGCGTCGACTGCGGCGGCTCCTGCGAGCCGTGCCCGACCTGCGACGACGGCATCCAGAACGGCGACGAGACCGGCGTCGACTGCGGCGGCTCATGCGAGACCCCCTGCCCGACGTGCGACGACGGGCTCCAAAACGGCGACGAGACCGGCGTCGACTGCGGGGGAGACTGCCAGGCGTGCAACTGCGTGCCCGACGCCAGGCGCGTCTTCACGACGAACCGCGGATACGCCGGCAACCTCGACGAGGCGGCGGGCGAGTCTTCGGGTCTGGCCGGCGGGGATGCCCTGTGTCAGACGCACGCCGACGCCGCCGGCCTCGGCGGAACGTGGAAAGCCTGGCTGTCGGACGATCAGACCGACGCGATCGACCGCCTCGACGAGGTCGGCCCCTGGTATCTCGTCGATCGATGCACGAAGGTGACCGACAGCAAAAACACCCTGATCGTCGAAGGCCCCCGCGTCGCCGTCAGCGTCGATGCCGACGGCAATCGCGTGACGACCAGTAGCTGGACGGGCACCAATCCGAACGGGCGCGCCGCCGGGTTCGACTGCGGCAACTGGAGCGACGAATCGCCGGTGACCAACGGCCAGATCGGAGCCGGCAGCAACTCCCTGGTCGACGGAGCCTGGACGGAGACCTCGACCGACGACTGCCTCAACGAGTACACGTTGATCTGCTTCGAGCAGTGAGACGGGCCCTCGTCTCACTCGACCACCTCGCGGAAGACGAGGTCGACCACCGGCTCGCTGCCCTCGAAATCGAGCCGGTACACCGAGTGGCCGTGTAGGGAGTGCAGCGCATACAAGACCTCTTCGACGCCGTCGCCGTCGGGGTCGGCCATCTCGGTGATGGCGACTCTCGGGATGTTGTGCTCGAACTCCGATCCGTGCAGCGTCGCGGTCACGTCGCCGTGTTCGTCGACCAGGAACATCGCGTGGGCCGGCGGATACCGGGCGCGATGAGCGTTGGTGATGATCCCGAAATCCGCCGTCGAGGAGACGTAGACGAGCCCGGCGTGGGGCGCCGAGAAGTTCCCGTCGGTTGCCTGGAAGTCGTCGGCGTCGAAGGAGCCGTCGGAGAACTCCCAGCGGTCGCCGGCATCCGGGGAGCCGTCGGGAATCGTCCGGAGCTTCTCGAGCACCTTGCTGTCGGTCGACTCGCCCTCGTGGGGCGCGAGCAGTGCCTCCAGGAGCGTCGACCGCACGATCTTCGGCGCTCTCGCATGCGTCGTCCGACCGGCGCCGGAGGGCGTCGGGGCGCGTCCCGCCGGGACGGCGAAGGTCCAGTTGTAGCTCCCGCCGTTCAACTGCTCGGCGGCCTCCGTTTCGACCTCCGAATAGCGGTCGTAGTCGTGGCCCAACGCCCCCGTCACGAACCGTTCGAGGCCGAGCCGGATGGGGCCGTCGCCGGTCACCACGTCGACGGCGTGCAGGTCGCGAAATCCGGGCGGCATCGCCTCGGGTCGGTAGACGGCCTCCGCCGGCTCCCCCTCGGCGAGCGGTCCGAACAGGCGTCCCTTCTCGAACCACTCCGGCCAGTCGAACCGGCCGAGATCGATCCGGACCCGACCGTCGCGCTCGACCTTCGCCGGCCAGACCGGCCGACGCCCCTCGTCTCTCTTCGCCCCGCCCCGCCCCGACTCTTCGCTCTCCGAGCCCGCGTCCCCTCCCCCGGCACCCGACGGTCGGTCTCGACGCCGGGAGCCCCTCGCCGCGTCTCGCTGCAGGGAGTCGGACCGGGGAGAGGCGCCGGAATGGCCGCGGTCCAACTCGTAGACCGTCCGCACCTCCGGCCGCCCGTGCTCGAAGGTCAGCCAGTGGATACGGTCGTGGAATCGCCGCGAGTACTCGTACAGGAGGCCCTCGACCCCGTCGCCATCCGGGTCGGCTACCGCGATCGGCCGCATGTCACTGGATTGGGCCTCGAATGCCGGCGGATGGATCGGCGCGGTCACCCCGCCCTGTTCTCCCAGCAAGAAGACGGCGGAGACCGGTTGCGGCCCCGCGTGGTCGATGTCGATGTCGGCCCCGAACAACAACCTGTCGTGGGGCGGGAGAAACCGGCCACGGAGCGTACGAAACACCTCTCTCTCGAAGGTCTCGTCGTCGCCGAGCCTCCACCGACCTCCGGCGTCCGGTGATCGGTCTCGCAGTTCGCGCAGTCTCCGGAGCACGTCGCCCTCCTCTGTGTTCCACTCGTGGGGAGAGAGCAGGAGGTCGAGGAGCTTCTCGCGCGACACGTTCGGGACGCTGACCTCGGGCAATCGATAGCTCGCCGAGTCGGGAAGCTCGCCGGCCGGGGCCGCGAACGTCCAGCGGCCCGAAAAGTCTCCTGGTTGGTGGTGGGGGACTCGACGCTCCAGCAGGTCGGTCGGAACCGTTTGCAGATAAAAGAACCGCCGGTACCAGGGGCCGTAGGTGGTCGTGACGATCTTCTCGATCGCGACGCGCTCGATCCCCTCCGGCGTCAGGACGTCGAGTGCCTGCAGGTCTCGAAACTCCTCCGGCATCCGCTCGGCCGAGTACTCGACCTCCGCTCGCTCGCCCCGCCTCAACTCCCCGAAGAGCTCTCGGGGCTCGAAGTCCTCGGGCAGACCGAGATGCGCGAGCTCGAGCCGGCCGACCTCGTGGTCACCGGCCCCGTCGGCCGGCTCCCGGCGGAAGATCTCGAAGGGCCAGAGGGGCCCGCCCGTGCCCCCGACCTCCCCCGTCGCCTCGCGCTCCGAGGCGTCGAGCTCGTCGGGAGGATCCGCGTCGCGCCGGGCTTCGGCCGCGCCTTGCGCCGTATCGGGCGCGGCGCCCTCCACCTCCCCGTCGGTCGTCAGCGAGTCGCCGCCCCCCTCCCGTTGCTCGCCCGTCTCCTGCGACCCGGGCGAGGCCGACCGGCTCTCGCACCCCCCGATCGCGACCAGCATACCGACGAGCACCCCCGACACCAGAACACGAATCCCGAGTCCGTTTCTCTCGCCAAACGTCATGGGACGTCTCATTCTCAAGGCGATGGCCACTCTCGGCGGTCCATGATGAGGGAGGCGAGACGGGGCGACCAGTACGAATCGAGTGCAATCCTTGCCTGTCGGAGCTCGCCTATTCGACCGGCGGGCGATACGGCCGGAATCGGGAATGGTCCGAAAGAGTCACTCCCCGGGATGAGCGTGCACCCTCGGCAGCCGCGACCAGGACTGGTTGTAGTCGGTCTCGCCCTCGTTGCGATCGGGCTCCGAGCCGATCCCCCAGCAGACGACGTCGCCGTCGCGGCGGACGCCGCAGGTATGGTCGCGGCCGGCGGCGAGGGTCCGGAAGCGTCCCTGCGGCGGCGTGGCGCGGTCGACGCGCTCCTCCTCGTCGATCTGCTCGCTCCAGCACTCGACGCGGCCACTCTCCTCGCGACTTGCACAGACGTGGCGGCGGCCGACAGCGAGTTCGTCGAAGGGGCCCGCGGGCGGTCGCTCCAGGAGCGTCGGGGGTTCGTCCGTCTTCTCGTCGACGCCGCCAGAATCGGGGGGCGCGAGTCTCCAGCAGGTAAGATCGCCGTCGGGATGGCGGATGCCGCATCCCCAGCGTCGGCCGAGGTCGATCCGGACGAAGGTTCCCTCGGGGGCGGCGGTGTTTCTCGTCCAACAGACGACGCTTCGGTCGCGGCGGATGCCGCAGTATCGGCCGTTCCAGCCGGCGATCTGCCGGACCGGCTCGCCGGTCAACTCCTCCGGCAACCGCTCGTCCCCCCAACAGGTCGCTTCCCCGTCGACTCCCATCCCGCAGCCGCCGTCGTATCCCGGGGCGACGGTTCGGTAGCGCCCGGCGGGGGGCGTCGTCCGAAGGTTTCTGCGCACGAGCCCCAACCGGTCTTCCAGAATGTTCTGCCCCCAGCACTCGACCCCGCCGCCGGGGCGCACGCCGCAGACGACTTCGCTGTCGGCCGCGATCGAGCGAAACGGCCCGTCGGGCACGAGCCGTCTCCCGGCGCTCGGGTTGCCCCAGCAATGGACCTCGCCCTCGGCATCGAGCGCACACGAGGAGCTGTTGGTGAGGGCCACCCGACGAGCGTCGGCAGCCTCGGTGCTCGCTCGCACGTCGACCGGAGGCTCGTCGCCCCCGTCGGTGCCCGGCCGAGCCCCCCAGCAGAGGACCTCCTCGTCGACGGTGACGCCACAGGTCCATCCCGGCGCCCGGGCGGTCGCCGAGAGCGTCGCCGCGGCGATGATCTGGAATTTCTCGTCCGGCGGGCTCGCCTGTCCGTGGTCGTCGCGGCCCCAGCAGCGGACGCGCCGGTCGCCGCGACGGATCGCACAGCTGTAGCCCTGCCCCGCGGCCACCACCGCATAGCGGCCCTTCGGCGCCACCGACTGGTCCCAGTCGTGGGGCCCCTCCTGGCGCGACGGGTCCTCACCGGCCCCCCAGCAGGCGAGTTGGCCGGTCGACTTTCGGATCGCACACGTGTGCCAGCCGCCGACCGCGAAGTCTTCGACGGCGAATGACGGCCGCCGGATCTGCCCGTAGCCGTTCGCGCCCCAGCAATACAGATTCGCGCTGCCCGAGTGCATGCCCCGCCGTTTGTTGCCGAACACGATGCAGGCGTGTCGCGGGCCCACGTCGGTGAGGTTGATCTGTCGCGGGTCCCGGGTGGTCTCCACCGTCACGAAGCTGGCGAGCTCCGCCGCGATGTCGTGATCGCCCGGTCCCTCCCAGACACCGTAGTCGGTGCCGAGACCGTTGCAGTTGGTATCCCAGAGGTCGTCCGTTCCGAGCAAACAGTTGAAGTCGCCCCCGACGACCTGGCCGTATCCGTCACACTCGCGCCCGCAGTACTCCTCTTCGCCGTCGACCCCCCCGCCATAACAAAAGAGACGCCCGCCCCCGTGCCGGCTGAACAGCGGCTCCCCCTGCTCGACGGACCGATTGGAGGCAGACAGCAGACACATCCGATCCCCGCCCGCCCAGCAGGAGGCGATCCCCCGCTGGTCGATGAAATCGGAGCCCTCCTCGAAGCCCCGCCAGCAGTGCGTCGAGTGGTCGCGATAGCTCACACACGAATGGGTGCCCCCGATCGCCAGACTGCTCGGCTCCGACTCCAGGTCGACGTCGGGCCGAAAGACGTGGGGGGCCCCGGCGCTCGCGCCGGCCGCTTCGGTCTCGTCGGAGGAGGCGGTGGCCGACCCGTCGCGGAGGCTGCCGGTGAGAGGCCGGAGTTGCCGATGCCCGCCGTCGAGACGCCGGTGCTTCGAGCGGAGGGCGGCTGGCACCCGGCGGAGGCGCTCGAGCACGCCTCGCGTCCGGCGTGGATGCGTCACTGGCGACGAACCACCGGCGGGGAGTACGAGACGTTCGAGAGGTACTGGACCGGGCTCCCGACGGCCAGCCAACTACACGTCTACCTGGCACAGCCGACGGCGCTCGTCGATTTCGCCCGGCTGCGCGTCTCGACCCACGCGAGTGACTCGGCCCGGCTTCTGCGCGTCCGGCTCGGCCCGCCCGACGACGCCGGGCCACCGACGCTCCCGGAGATGACGGGGACACTCCTCGATCCCCCGGAACCTCCAGACTGTTACGCACGCCTCGCCTCACGTGTTCGGGACCGACCGCGCTACCGTCCGACCTCCGCGGGGGCCCCCACCGACCGGATCGCCTCCGCCATCGCCGCCGACATCCGTTACGCCCGCCGAGACTGCGAGGTGACGGGCCGTCTCGCTGCCGACCTGCAACATCTCGAAGCGGTCTGGTGGCACGATGCGGCGCTCTTCGGACTCCGCACCCTCGAGATGGGGACCGCCGCCGCACACCTGGCGCGCGGCTGCGAACTGGGACATGCCACGAGTTGCGAGTGGAAGCGCGAGATTCGGGAGATGCGACTGGCGGCCGTCCCCGTCGCCCACGCCCGGTCGACCCACCACCACGTCCGGTCCGACCAGGGGCCGCTCGTGCCGCTGTCGGAACCGGTCGTGACGCCGGGTGGGGTATACGCCGGAGGACGGCGGTTCGGGCGGAGTGCTCTCGAGTCCGGGACGGCGACCGGCGAAGAGTTGCGAGACGCCGTGGCGACGGAGGACCCGCCGAGCGTCGGTGGAAGGGTCCGGGAAGCCGTGGAGGCCCGGGTGATGGCCGTCCACCCGGAGGTCGCGGCGGGGCGAGTGGATCGGCTGGCGCATCTTCTCGGAGAGAGCGGCGAGACGACTCGAGTCGCCTACGCCGTGCACCGACGCTCCGGCGGCACGACCCGGGAGGACGACGTCGACTTCCTGCTCGTTTCACCGACCTCCCCCGACGAGCCCGCCGTCGAAGTCCGCATCGACGAGCAGGGCTTCGAGGTGGTCGGCCCCCGGCAATCCGATACAACCCAGACCGGACACGATCTCTCCGAGCTACACGAACGGCTGCGCGAGCTCGCGGAAGACCACCCGAACTGCAAACAGCTCGTCGTCACCGCCGCCCCGGAGGTCTCCTTCGGGCTCGTCCTCCAGGTCGTCGCCGCCTCCTCCTACCGACTCGACCCGCCGTACGGCGACGGGAACCCCGAGGTCGCCGGTGGGTTGTTTCCCCGAGCCCACTTCCGGGTATCACGATAGAATCGGACAGGTCGGGCGGGTGGGCGAAAGTATGCCGCCCCACCATTCTCCGATCTCAGCGGTCTAAGGCTCCCCGCCCTCTCCTTCATACTTGCTGCCCCGAATCTCGCCCGGCTCCTCCCCCCGCATCGCCTCGTACATCCCCATCGACGCGGCGACGGCGACATTCAGACTCCCGACCGGTCCGTACTGGGGCACCACGACCGTCCTATCGCAGCGGCGCCGAAACGCCTCCGGCAATCCGCCTCCTTCGTGCCCGACCACGATCGCGACCGGATCGGTCGGCTCCCATTGCGGCGCGGGCGTCGCCTCCTCGGCAATCTCCAGCGCCACCGGCGACAGCCCCTCCCGGTCGCACCACTCGAAAAAGGCCGCATCCTCGGCGAACGTCTCGAAGTCACACTCCCGTTCGAGCCGTCGCGAAAAGCCCTTCGTCCCCTTTTTGAACTCCCAGGGCGCATCGTAGCCGAGAAACACCAGCCGCCCGCCCCCGAGCGCCACGTGACTCCGGACGATCATCCCGACGTTTTTCGGACTCTGGAGTTCGCGTACGACCGTACAAAATGGCATCGTCGAGCCCCTCGAGGGTACCAACCCGTAAAGTAGAACAGTGGAAACATCACGAACACGAGCCCGACGAAAATGTGCCGTCTACCAACCGCCGCCGATGAGAGCCGAGAAAGCGCTCTCTACCGCTCCAACAGGGGACTCGGCTCCCCGGATCCGGTGATGACCAGTTCGTCGCGTGCTCGGGTGGCCGACACGTACAAGAGTGAACGCTCCTGTGCCTCCCAGTTTTCGCGGGAGTTCTCGTCGTATTCGGTCGCCGCCGTACGAAGCGGAACGACATCTCGCTGCACGCTCGCCAGTAGAACCGCAGGGAACTCCAGTCCCTTCATTCGGTGCATCGTGGCAAACCTGACGCCCGGCCCCAGATCCTCCCCCGATTCCGTCTCGATGACCGCCGTCTCGATACCCGCCTCCTCCAGTCGCGGCCGGTAGCGGTCTTCGATCAACCGAGAGGTCCGCACGGCCAGACAGATCTCTTCGTCGGCGAAGCCTTTGTCCTGCCAGCTCCGAACGATGTCGACGATGGCCTCCAGCTCCTCTTCGGCCGTCTCGAAATGCCGGAGGACCGGATCGTCGCCTCGGCGCAACGAACGATATCCCTCCAGGTCGTCGACGCCCCCATCCAGATCGTCGACCTCGAGCTCCTCGAGAAGCGCGACCGCCCAGTCTCGAATCTGTTCGGTCGTTCGATAGTTGAGCTTGAGACGGTGCGCGTGATGACGGCCCTGAATGTCGATCCCACAGCTCTTGAAGGTCGCCTTGTGCCCGTAGATACGTTGGTGCCCGTCGCCGACCAAAAACAGGTCGTTCTCTCCTTCGGGCACCATCGCTCGAAGCAACTTCAGATCGGCGGCACGAAAATCCTGGACCTCGTCGGACAGCACCGCTTTGTACGGAAGAATCTCCGGATTGTTCTCCAGATACAGGCGCGTCTCGCGAATCACATCGCCCCAGTCGACTTTCCCGGCCTCGTCGAGTCGCTGGCGGTAGGCCTCGAGCACCTTCCAGACCTCGCGACGTCGATTCCGCTGCAGAGGCTCCCCACGGCCCCGCCGCCGGGCCCGCAGATAGTCTCGCCGCTCCGTGATATCCTGTGCCTGGACGACGTATTCCCACTCGTCCCGGTAAAACTGGAGCGCGTACTCACCCCCGTGGAGATCGTAGACCTCCTCCCAGAACTCTCGGCGCCTCGCGCCACTGGCCACCTCGAACTGCACGCCCTGCTTGCGCATGAAGTCCATCGCCCACTGGTGCAAATGCGTGACCTCGATGCGCTCGAATTCGTCTCCACACAGGAGCCGCAACTGATCCCGCAGGTCGGCCGCCAGATTGGCCGTAAATGTCGTCACCAACAGCCTATCCGACTCCCCGTCGAAGACCTCCCGTGCCAGCCAGCTCGCCCGGTGCATCAACACGACCGTCTTGCCGGTCCCCGGCCCACCGAGCACGCGCACCGGCCCATCGACGCTCCGTTCGACGATCTCGCGCTGAGTCGGGTGCAAAAACACCCGCCACAGCTCCAGCGGCGCATTGAGCATCTCGGCGAGTTCTTCGTCGTCTTCGACCAGCGCGAAACGCCGCTGCGAATCGGGGTGTTCGAGCGCAGATGCGAAATCGTCGGTGTCGACCGGCTCCTCGTCCTCTCTCGGCGCCGCCTCCCCGCGTGCCTCCCGGATTGCCTCGTCGACCTCACTCCCCGCCGCCAACATGTACAACGCATCCGCCGCCTCCTCGGGCAGATACGAGGCGACCTCGTCCAGGTCGTACTCGTACTTCAGCGCACGAACCGACGGAATCAACTGATACGGCACGCCACACCGGCGCAACTGCTGCTCGGTCACGCCCTCCAGCAGCCGTCCCTCCGGGATCGGCTCGTTCCACTCCTGCTCCTCCTGCCCTCCGTCCTTTTTCGCCTCTTCGGCAAACTCGGCCTGTTCTTCACTGAGTTCGTATACCTGTACCGATCCCGTCGTCGGGTTCACCTCGCACTTGCGTCGTTCCGCCCACCGGTACGCCTCGTCGTGGTGGTCCACCCAGACGACCAAAAACAGGTCTTCGCGCGACGGGTGCACCAGAATCGCCCGGTAGGTCTCGTCGATGCGCGCACTGTAGAGTTTCTCGTCGTAGGCGCTCTCGAGCTTCTCCAGGCCCACCCCCGACTGGCTCGGATCCCTCCGCAGCTTCTCGGTCAAGTGCCGGGTCTTTTTCTGAATCGACTTCGGGAGCTGCGAATACGACTCGAGAAACGTATTTGCCAGAGCAACCTGTGCCATTTGCAGTTCTCACGTCCAAAACACGGATTCACGTCTCGTCGAGCGCCCGGCGAACTGCCGCAATCTCGTCGGCCGCAAAGACTCGCCATCCTTCGTTCTCGGCCGCCCGCCTCCACTCCTCGCGATCGTCGGCGAGCACGGCTACCCCCGTCTCCTCCCAGACGACGTCGATTGGATACCCGTCGGCAGGGATTCCCAGTGCCGGGCGCGGCCAATCTTCGACGACCATCGCCTCGAACAACGGCCGAAGCTCGGGGAAATCCTGTGCCTCCACGACGTATGTCTCGGGGAGTTCGACCTCCGGTGCGCTCCCGTCGGCCAGGGCCGACGACTCCTCGGCCAGATTCTCTGGTGCATCGGCCTCGGATTCCCTTTCGATCCCCTCGCTCGTCACCATCTGCAGCCGGCCCGCAAACTGCAGCACGTTCATCGCGTGCAGAAACCCGGTCCAGCTCGGTTTGAAGACCTCGCGGCGGGCGTCGTGGCCGTCGAACAGCCGCATTACCGTCCGCACCAGTGCCTCCGAGGGGTCCTCGCGTCGGAGACTCTCGGCCGGACAGAGAATCAACGCCCCCATGTATCTTCCCGAGCGATAGCTCCCGAAGACCTCGGGCAACTGCTCGGCCTTCGGTAGCTCGTCGACCTCGATGCGGCCGGCCTCGCTCTCGAGCCGCTCCTCGAGCTCGTAGATCGCCTCCGCGCTCGCGGGCGGTTTCTCGTCGGCCACCAGCGCCAACAGAGCCGATCGCGCGACCCTGCGCCACAGATCGATATCGGGCTTCCGCAGGTATCGCAGAAGCTGTGCCACGGGGTTTTCCTGCAGAACGCGCGGCCGCAGCCCGACCACGTCGGCTCTGTCGAAAAGCTCGTAGACGACCTCCGGCAGCCCGCCGTCGAAGAGCCCGTCTGCGGCCCCCGGATCCGACTCGCCGGAAAAGGCCTCGACGTCCTCCCATGTGACGTTCCAGACGACGAACTCCTCCGAATCGATGATCGCGCTGCGTTTCCGGACGTCGTCGTGGAGCCGCGCCTGCGTCCGGTCGGGCTGGACGTGGTAGGCGAACCCGTCGCAATACACGGCGGCCGGCCGAACACTCCCCGGTGCACTGATACACCGGAGGACGAAATCCGCCCGCGTAAACTCCGGCACGCCCTCGTCCGGACCGATCTCGACCTGCGGCTCGATCCGCCACTTTCGCCCGCCCATCTCGAAGGTGTGACACAGCTTCCCCTGCCACATCACCTCCCCCCAGCCCTGGTCGGCCAGCTCCGCCGCCAACGCATCCAGGAACTTCCGCTCCAGCTCACTCTCGACCTGCGTCGTCACTTCGACGTTCGAGAGCGTCGACTGCTGGGTGAACTCCTCGCGCCTGTCGACGATGTCGGCGAGGAGGTCGACCGCTCGCTGCTTCGAGATGGCCTCCAGCTCCCACTGGTGCTGGTAGGCGTACACGCACTTGTAGCAGCCGTCGTCGCACCCACAGCTCCGCATCGCGTCGAGAGCCAGCCGAATGATCTTCAAAAACCCCTCTTTTTCGGAGAAGTCCTTCAGATAGCCCGTCCCGCCGGGGACCGTATCGTAGACCACCAGAAAGTGGCGCCGATGATGCTCCCCGGCCGACACCGGCTCCGAGGTCTGGAGCACGCGCAGGTGTTGGGGATGGCCCTGGAACTTCTCTCGAAGCCCCAGCTCGAGAGCAGCTTTGAACGAGGCCGTCGTCTCCGTCTCCTCGACGTCGCCCGCCGGCAGCAACAACCGCAGCGCTTCGCTCCTCATCGACCGCGCCAAATACACCTCTTCGGTTGTCTCCGAGAGATGGTCGTTCGTCTCGTATCGACAGTACGGAGCGTGCTCGAGCTCCCCGGTCGCCGGCCCCGACTTCCGACGCACCCGCCCGCAGTCGTCGCAGACCTCGTACCCCTGTTCGGGAACCGTGTTTCCGCCCACCTCGATGGTGGAGTTCCAGTGCCCCTCCGGCCCGAAATTCAGCTCCCTGAGTTCGACGTTGCGCAAAAACTCGAAGCCAAAGGGCATCTCCTCGAGCACGTGCGCCGTCGTCCAGTTTTTCGGACCCGCGTCGACGAGCGCCCGGGTGACGTAATTCTGGCGGCGCCGCTCCTCGGTGTCGTCCAGCGCCACCGCGTCGAAGGCGTCGACGAAGGTCCGCGCCCGACGAAATCGGAGGACCCGCCGCACACGACCGACGTCCGACCAATGGGAGTCGCCACACCTCGGACAATTGCCCGTCGGCGCATCGGCATCCTCGTGCTCCGGCTCGACGAAATCGCAGGCCCGACAAAACCGCCACGTCTCGGTCAGCGGCCGCGCCCGGTTCCCCAGGTCGAGTTCCGTGATCTCGAACTGTTTGCCGAACGCGTAGAACGTGTTGAACGGCGCCAGCTCGGTCAGCGCACTCGCCGCCGGCCGCGTGAACTCCTCGGTAACGTACTGGTTTTGCCCCTCCTCGCCGCCCATCTTGGTGCGCACCGTCGCCTGCAGACGCACTCCCGGCTCCGGGAACGCGTAGTTCGGCAGGATGCTCGCATCGGTCAGCACGTTGAACGGGTTCTTGTCGTTCAACTCGCCGAGCAGCCCCCGGAGGATGCTCATCGCCCGCTCGATCTCCTCGATCGCCTGCTCCCTCTCCGACGGCGTCATGTCGGCCTGTTCGGCGTCGTCCCGATCGTCCTCGAGGCCCCGATAATCCCGCTGCAGACGGTCCCGCTCGTCGCGTATCTCGTCGAACGCCTCCTCGAACGCCCCCGTCAGACGCCCCGACTCGAAGTAGTGACGGAGCTGGTCGCGGCTCTCGTCGCTCACGTGCTCGCCGAAATGCGCCAGAAAGTCGTCGACGAACCCGACCTCCTGCCGTTCACACCACCGGACGAACCGCCCCGGAAACGTCTTGCGCCCGCTACTCGTCAACAGATTCCGGACGTTCCGCGGTACGCTTCGGATCTCGTCGTCCTCCGCCGTCCAGGCATCGACACACCGCGCCGCAAGCTGGCGTTCGAGCATGTCGACCGCATCGAGGAAACATCCCGGCACCGAGACGTCGCCGGCGGCCATCTTCATCGGCTGCTCGAAAAAATACAGGTCGTGGGGCCGGGACTCCGCCACGGTCAGACAAAAGGCATTGCCGCTCTCCCGCCCCGCCCGGCCGACGCGCTGCTGGTAGTTCGCCGTCGTCGGCGGGACCGAACACAGCATCAACGTCGAGAGATCACCGATGTCGATCCCCATCTCGAGCGTCGGCGTACAGACCACCAGGTTCGGCGCCTCCGGCCCACTCCCCTCCTTGAACTGCTCTTCGAGCTCCTCCCGTTCGTCTTTCTCCAGAAGCCCCGTGTGCTCGGCCGATCGTATCCGCTGCAACTTGCCCGACTCGTACACCCGGGCGTACCACGACGACTCCGCCATCTCCCCGCGCCGCAACCGACCGTCACACCGATATCGCGTACACGCCGAACCGACTCGACGCTCCATCGCCCGTGTCGGCACCACCGTCTTGCGCTGGCAGTCGTCACATACCAGTCTCTCGGTCTTCGTACTCACCCTGAGCGCCGCCGGCACCACTCCGTAGGCCGTGTCGTGGCGGTTGTCGCGGCCGACGTCGAACGACCGAAAGACCCCCGCTTCCTCGAGCGCTCGTACGGCGGCATGGTAGACGTCGTTGATGCCGCTGTCGTGCGGGTCGAGCCGCATGCTCCGCGACGCCCAGTCCCGATACCAGGTCACCGTCTCCGGGTCGCTCAAATAACTGTCGAAGGTCTTCGCATCGCGCCGGGAGTGCAGAAACCGCGGCAGGACCGACCGGGGACCGAACGGCGACATCAACGGGTTCTGGCGCTTCGACAACATGTACCTCGCGCCCTCCGAGCCGATGTACCCCAACAGCAGCGGATGCACGATCCCACCCCGCGTCCGCACCCGGTCGACGAGCCCCTCGAGAAAATGGCGTACCTCCTCCCGCGAGGTCCTCTCCGAGCCGAGAGCGAGTTGTTCTTCGACGAGCTGCATGTGCAGGAGGTCGGCCGCCTCGGCCATCCACTCAGCGTCCGGCGCCGCCGTCGAACACCCGGTCAACTCGAGCGTCCGCCCGACCCGCGAGCGGAGCCCGTACTCCATCGTCACTTCCCACGACAGCCGCCTCGCCAGGTTGTCGAGCAGTTCCTCCGACGGGCTCGCCCCGTCGCTCTCCGCAAAGGCCCGATACTCCTCGAGCCACTCCAGATCCGGCGGCCAGAACGTCCCGACCAACCGCTCCTCGTCGAGCTCGTCGCGCCACTGCCCGAGCACCGCCCGCCCCAGCTCCTCGAGCGTCGGAGGCGGCGACTCGCCGTCCCCATTCCACCCCTTCAACGCCTCCTGGATCCCCGTCCGCAGGTTGAACCGAAACGTTCGCGCCCCGAAAAACCCCGCCCGATGCGACGCATCCTGCACCGAGTCCGTAAACGCCAGCAGTTTCTTGTCGTCGTTGTAGGTCGACGTGAACATCTGCGAGATCGCCACACTCGAGAGGCTCGCCGCCCGCGAACCCAGCATCGTCAGCGCGTCGTCGGCCTGACACGCCGGACACTTTCCGGCGAAATGCGTCACCTTCTCGGCCCCCGACCCGTTCCAGACGTTCACCGGCAGTGCCCTCCCCTCGCATCGATCGCAGTCACTCGACGTCCCGAGGTAGCGACACTGCGTACACAGGTACTGCTGGAGCCTGTCACCCGACGCCCGCCCGATGCGCACGAACCGGGCGTAGCGACTCTCCTCGAAGTAGGCTCGACCGATCTCCCGTGGATTCTTCGAGACGCGGCTCGTGCCCTCGGCGAGTTTCGTCGCAAACCCGGACTCGCCACACTCGCGGCAGTAGACCATCGGCAGCCAGAGGGCCTCCTGGTCGTCGGCCTGCTCCTCCCACTCGAAGCACGGCTCGTCGTCGAATTTCCGGATCAGACGACGCAGCTCCTTGAGCCACGATTGCACCCGCACCCGCAAAAAAGGCTCCTCCTCGCCGCTCTCCTCGCTCCACCGCCGGGCCCACGAGACGAGCGTCAGAAGCGAGTGAAGCACGCGGTCCTGCAGCGACTCCTCGAGGTCCGCGAACTCCGGCTCCATGCGGGCGAACCGGCGCCGAAACTCCGACCACGCCCACGGACCGCCCTCGGCGGCCTGGAGCAGGTACTTCAGCACGTGGTTTTCCCGCAGCCCCCGGCCGACCGCGAGCGGATCGCAGTTGACGCGATCGCCGAACCAGGCCTCGACCTGCGCGGCGGCAAACTCCTCGAGGTCGGCGTATGCCGCGGGATCGAACCGGCCCGGGTCGTCGACCGACGGAAACGCATCGGTCCGCTCGTCGGCCAGCACGTCATCGATGGCCCGCCGCGTCTCGTCGACGACGCTCTCGGCGGCGAAGGCCGCCCCGAATACCTTCTCCGCAAACTCCCGCAGTTCCTCCTTCGACGCCTCGCTCCCCCCGCCGATGGTCGCCGACGTCCCGACACAGCAGATGCGCCCTTCGCCGCCCCGACCGGCCGGCTGCCCGAGCCGTGCCCGGAGACGACGGATCAGGCACGCCACGTCGCTCCCCTGCGCCCCGTCGTAGGTGTGAAGCTCGTCGAGCACCAGATACCGGAGCGTCTCCGGACCGTTGTGCCGCCACAGATCCCGGTCCTTCGGCCGCATCAAAAGCAGGTCGAGCATCCGGTAGTTCGTCAGAAGGATGTCGGGCGGGTTTGCCCGGATCTCGGCGCGCTTGTCCCGCAGGTGTTCCGGTCTGGACTGCGCGTGCTCCCCCTTCCCCCCGACGTATTTCGCCGCCCGCACCTCGCCGTTGAGCCGCTCGTCCTCCCACAACGCCTCGGCGACCCGCTGGGACTGGTCCCCGGCGAGGGCGTTCATCGGATAGATCAAGATCGCCTTGATGCCCGCCTCGTCGCGACGCCGCCAACAGTGATCGAGGATCGGATACAAAAACGACTCCGTCTTCCCCGACCCCGTCCCCGTCGTCACCAGCGTGTGCTCGGGCTCGCGCCCCTCCCGGTCCGACAACCGCCGCCACGCCCGAAGCTGGTGCTCGTAGGGCGTAAACTCGGGCCGAATCCCGAGCGGCACCGACTCCCCCGCCCCGGCCTTGCGATACGGCAGCCGCACGTCGACGTACGGCCCCTCGAACATCCCCGACTCCCCCTCCAGAAAGTCGAACAGTTCCCCTTCGATCTCCCCGTCGGCCAGCCCGAACGTCGTCCGCAGATACGCCTCCAACGCCTCCCGGACTTCACTCGCCAGAATGGACGGAAACATCGTTCCCCGGCTCGTACCGCTCTACTCGGAAGCGACAAGTTGCCCGGCATCCTACGACCCACCGCCACACCGTAGCAAGCGCATCCCTGCTTTTGCGGTTTCTTATCATCAGCAAATATTTCCGTTTCGAATATTTCATTTAATGCGCCTGTTTCATAAACTGTCGCAAGCAAGGCGCTTCCGAACCGGAGGTTGGCATGAGTGCCGCAGAAGACATCGAAGACGCAAAACGGCGAAACAAGAGAGCCAAAGAAGAGCTGGAGAACATCCTCAGCGAGCATTCCGAAGATGCTCTCGAACTGGCGTTCCAACTCCACCGCAATGAAAATCCGGTCCTGGAGCTGCCACGACGAGCTCTGGAAGCGCTACACGAGATCCTCGACATCCTCGAGGACGGCGGGGAAGTAGACGTCGTCCCGAAAGACCGCGAGCTGACGACCACCGAGGCCGCCGAAATGTTGAACGTCTCGCGGCCCCACCTTGTCGATCTGCTGGAAGACGGAGAAATCCCCTTCCACAAAGTCGGAAGTCATCGGCGAATTCGACTGGCCGACCTGCTGAACTACAAACGCGAGCAGAAACGCCAGAGCCGCGATCGCATGGAAGCGCTCGCCCGAGAGGACCAACGCCTCGACATCGAGTACTGAAGGGGGGAGCGGTGTCAGAGACAGTTATCTATGATGCGTGCGTTCTCTACCCCG
The DNA here is from genome assembly GCA_964600555.1 of uncultured Bradymonadales bacterium. Classification (GTDB taxonomy): domain Bacteria; phylum Myxococcota_A; class Bradymonadia; order Bradymonadales; family Bradymonadaceae; genus CAJXPB01. The sequence continues at coordinate 1,930 of CAZRLK010000099.1, read as the reverse complement.
CCTCTATTCGAAGTTTCCTGATGTGGATCGGGCATCATGAGCTCGTCCACGCCCGCTGGAGCAAACGGATACTGGACGAGTGTTTCGGCAATATCCTGGAAAACCGGCTCGATCTCGATCCAGAAAAGCTATCGCGGACGCGGGAGCTGATGTGCAATACGGTTCCGGACTGTCTGGTGGAGGGATTCCAGCCCCGAATCGAGCAACTCGATTTACCGGACGACGACGATCGACACGTTCTCGCAGCAGCCATCGAGGCCGACGCCGACTCCATTGTCACGTTCAACCTCACTGATTTTCCCGAAGAACGTCTCCAACCTCACGAACTCCGTGCCGTGCACCCCGACGCGTTCGTATGTGAACTTCTCGAGACTGAGCCCCGAGCGGTGTTGAAGTGCCTCGAAGATGAAGCTGCCATCCGAAACAATCCCCCACGGTCGATGATCGACGTTTGCCAATCGCTGGCGGAACGACGACTCCCCGAAGCGGCCGAAAAGATGCGCGATCTTTTGCGCTGAAGTTAAACTTCGCTATTTGCGAAGGTATGTTTCGCTTTCAAGTCCGGCAGCCACCTACCTTCCCCGCCGAGTTTTCAGATTAGGATGGAGTGGGAGAGCGGATTCGGGGGAATCCACCACGCAGCTTGCGTGGGATCCGCTACGCGGCCATCAACCTGCGTGCTTCGTTACAACGCCCCCCTCCGCGAAACCGTGTTCCAGCTCCTCGCCAAACACCGGCGAGTCCATTCCCACGATACCCTCCGGATTGAATGCCACCGCGAGACCGATAGCTGGCGATTTCGTCCCCTGACCATGGACATCGAGCTTCCGGGGCCGCCGGGCTCGACCGCCCGCACGACGCTCACCATCGACCACGATACGCTCGATGCCTTCGAGCAGTTCCGCGGCCCGATCTTCCCCGTCGTCGCCGAAGCCATCTTCGACATGAACACCGACGAACTCCTCGACCACGGCGGCGTCGACATCATCGACGCCGACACCGAGGACATCGTCTGGCGCGGTCCGTAACTACATTCCGGTGTTGCTCTAAGGATCAGCGAAGTGACGATTTTGACGAACTGGTTCTCGCTAGACGCTACATCTCCAGCAACTGCGACCAGTTCTCTCGCAACTTGGCCTCGATTCCGGAATTGGGGGTGTACTTGGGGTACAGCTCCTCAAACTCCCGTCTTGCTGCAGCGAACGTCTCTGTCGGCAGTCGGTCAATTCGGGCTGCCAAGAACAACAATCCGATGGATGGCGCCCTCGAACGGCCCTTCTTGCAGTGCACCAGCACCTCCCGACCTGCCTCCCAGTGCTGGTACATGAACTGCATCGCCTGTTCGAACAACTCGTCTCCGAAGTACTTAGGTTGGGGAGCGTCGACCATGTTCAGGTACAGGTCGTCGGCCTCCCGTCGGAATAGGTAATCTTCGCCGGCAGGCGATGGATTACCGTCATATCCGACGGCCCGCTTGTGACAGGGTCGTTTGCAGGCATGAACGACTGCCCGCTCGTCGTCCGATCTAGTGCAGACATCAATATTGCCGACAAAAATACGTTCGTGGATTTCGCGCATGGTGTTTGCCTTCCAAAAACAAGGCCCGAAGAAAAAGTAGCAGTTGGGTTGTCAGCGGCTTCAGCAGTCGAAGTCGTTCTCCAACCGGCGAAGAAATGCGACGAGTTGCCCTACCGGGAAAGCGTCACCACGAAGGTCAAACTCTTCCCACACGTCGAGCACGTCCTGTTCTCGCCGGTGCAACCCACCGGTCCCGCCGCCGCCAGAGGTCGGAGGGATCCGCAATTGCAAGTCGATGCAGTCCCTCTCGACATTGATAAAGACGGGCACCGGGACATCGTCCTCCCGGCGTCTCTCAAAGTTGCGTCCGTAATGTTGTGTAAATCGAGTCGGGGTTGAAACCGGCCACCGC
>CAZRLK010000098.1:0-18522 GCA_964600555.1 uncultured Bradymonadales bacterium | reverse complement strand
ATCTTCAACATGCGGTGCAAGAACATGACCCTGTTCCAGCTGCCGCTGTTTACCTGGTCGATCGTCGTCACCTCGTTTCTGATCCTCGCCTCGACCCCGGTGCTGACCAGCGCCCTGATGATGCTCGAGTTGCAGCGTAGCTTCCCGGCCGCCTTCCACTTTTTCGACCCGCAGGGCGGCGGCGACCCGATCCTGTATCAGCACCTGTTCTGGTTTTACTCCCACCCGGCCGTCTACATCATGATCCTGCCGGGCTTCGGGCTGATCAGCGAGGTCATCCCGACCTTCTCGCGCAAACCGATCTTCGGGTATCCCGTGATGGCCTGGTCGATGATCGCCATCGCGGTCCTGGGCTTCGTCGTCTGGGCCCACCACATGTTCACCACCGGCATCGCATTGAACGTCCGCGTCGTCTTCATGATCCTGACGATGCTCATCGCGGTGCCGACCGGCATCAAAATTTTCAGCTGGCTGGCGACGATGTGGGACGGGAGTCTCTCTTTGAAAACGCCGATGCTGTTTGCGATCGGCTTCATCGCCATGTTCACCATCGGCGGCCTCTCGGGCGTCGTCCTGGCGAGCGTGCCGGTCGACATCCAACTGCACGACACCTACTACGTCGTCGCCCACATCCACTACGTGCTGGTCGCCGGCTCGGTGATGACCATCTGGGCCGGCATCTATTACTGGTACCCGAAGATGACCGGCAAGATGTACGACGAGTTCTGGGGGAAGGTCCACTTCTGGTTTACGACGATTTTCATCAACGTGACGTTTTTCATCCAGCACTACCTGGGCGTCAAGGGCATGCCCCGGCGGTACTTCGACTACGACCCGCAGTTCGAGATGGCGAACCTCCTGTCGAGCCTCGGGGCGTTCGTGTTGTTTTCCGCCCAGTTTATCGCGCTGGTCAATCTGGTGATGAGCATCAAATACGGCGACGACGCCGAGGGCAACGCCTGGGGAGACGGCACTCACCTCGAGTGGCACATCCCCTCGCCGCCGAACCACCACAACTTCGAGGAGCCGCCGGTCTGGGAGCCGATCGACCGCTCTCACGGCCACGACGACGAGACGCACGAACCGTCGCCCAGCCCTGCCGAATGAACGGCGCGGCGGCGACGCTCCGAGATCGCACGAACTGACCTACTGCGGACTTTCGCAAGGAGCCACTCATGGCTGCGAATGTCGAGGCCGGGCCCGAGTCGCTCGGTGTCGAAAACGGCAAGATCGGGATGTGGACGTTTCTGGTCATGGACGCCATGACCTTCGCCGGCTTCCTGGCCGGCTACGCCCGCCTGCGCTGGGCTCCCGGCAGCGGATGGCCCGACCCCTACCAGACGTTCGGGACGCTCGGGATCCAGCTGACGGCCTTCAACACCTTCGTGTTGATCTGTAGCTCCGTCTCGATGGTCCACGCCCTGTACGAAACCCAGAAAGGCGACATCAAAAAGGCCAAATCCTGGATGATCGCCACCATCTGCGGCGGCCTGTTTTTCCTCGGCGTCCAGGGCTTCGAGTGGACCCACCTGATATTGGACAAGTGGGGCTATCTGATGAGCCTCGATCCGTTCACCCTCGAGGGAGCGATCGAGATGGTCAAACAAAAAGACGGCTACGAGAACCTGAATTTCGCGGCCACGTTCTTCAATCTGACCGGCTTTCACGGCTGCCACGTCGCCGTCGGGGTGATCTACAACATCATCATCCTGCTCGGCCTCCAGCGCGGCAAGATCACCCAGGAGAACGCTTCGCAGGTCGAAATCGCCGGGCTGTACTGGCACTTCGTCGACCTGATCTGGATTCTCGTCTTCACGTTCGTCTACTTGATCTGAGCACACGGGACGCGAAACATCCCGCCGTTTGCTGCTTCGCGTCCCTTTGCGCCCTTTGCGGTTCAACCCGCTGTTTTGACGGAGCCTGACATGTCACACGAACAGTCCGACTGGCTCGGCATCGACTGGGACAATCTCCCGATCGCAATGCCGACTCTGTACTCGACCTACATGTGGGTCTGGGTCGCGCTTTTGGTGTTGACCGTCGTCGAGGTCCTCGTCCCCGACCCACACATGCTGCACGTGTGGGGAGTGGTGACGACGGCGACGGCCGATTCGCTGGCGGCGATGATGTCCCGGTGGTTCGTCGTCACCTCCCTGGTCATGCTGGCGCTCGCCAAGACCTTTTTCGTCGCCTGGTATTACATGCACCTGATCGACGAGCGTCCCTCGATCATCGGGGTCGCCTGTGCCCCGTTCATCTTCTCGATCTTTTTGACGATCGGCCTGTGGCCCCACTCCGCGCACAACTCCGCGATCAAGGGCGAGCCGGGCAAGGACAAGGACCTGTCCGGCGGCCAGTCGACGCTCGAACACGTTCCCGACCGCACGCCGCCCGCCTCCCGGGTCACCCCCGAAGAAGGAATGAAGCTGGCGGAGCGTGCGTTGACGCAACGCGAATGACGAAGCCACGATCCACGACGGGCACGTTGCCCCTGCCATCTCCGCCGTAGGGAGGGCCTCCTGCCTTCCCGACTCCGATCCGCTCGATATGAAACGCTACGCCTGGACATGCGCCGCCACCGCGGCGCTCACCTTCCCGCTCATCGTCCTCGGGGCGGTCGTGCGTCTGAAGGGCGCCGGTCTGGCCTGCCCGGACTGGCCGCTTTGCTACGGCCGCGTCACGCCCCTGAACGAAGTCGTCAGCCCCACCCCCGAGGGCATCCGCATCGCCCTCGAGGTCGGCCACCGCTACCTCGCCGGCCTGGTCGGCCTGGCCGTCTTCGGCATCGCCGGCTACGCGTGGGCGAAGCTCGAACGCCACCCCTCGATTCGCTGGCTGTCGGTCGCCGCCGTCGCGTTGTTGATCCCGCAGGCCCTGCTCGGCGCCCTGACCGTCTGGATGAAACTCGCGCCGATCACCGTCTCCCTGCACCTGATTTCGGGCAACCTGTTTTTCGGCGCCCTGATCCTTTTGACCTTGCAGTCGTTTCGCGTCACTCGTACACACGACTCGCACGAGGCGCCCGCTTCCGAGCCCTCGACGGAGTCGCGGCGATTTCGCCTCGGGGCGATGCTCGCCCTGGTCGCCGTCGCGCTGCAGATCTGGCTCGGCGGCTGGGTCTCCTCGAGCGGCGCACAGATGGTCTGCCCCGAGTTTCCGAGCTGCCACGGCGAGTGGGCGTGGCCGGCGAGCTACCTGCAGTGGTTGCAGATGGGCCATCGGGCCGCAGGTTTTGTGGTCGCCGGGGTCGTCGCCTGGCTGGCCGTCGCCGCCTGGCGGACCGAGCCCCTCTCGCGGGGCATCCGGGCGCTGGCGACGGCGCTCCCGGTGCTGGTCGTCGCCCAGATCGGGCTCGGCTGGTTCAACGTGGCGTACTACGTCCCGGTCCCGACCGCCGCGATGCACACGGGACTGGCGTCGGTCATCTTCGGAGTGGCGACGCTCGTCGTCGGCCACCTCTGGCTCCCCTACCCGAACGATCCACATCGATGAGCGCCGAGACTCCCGACAACACAGCCGAGACCGGCGGGGCGGCCAACCTCGATGTCGCCGCCCTCCGCCAGCTCGTCGCCGACTACATCGAGCTGACGAAACCGGGCATCCTGCAGCTTCTGGTCCTGACGAGCTTTTGTACGATGCTCGTCGCCGCCCGCGGCATCCCGGAGCTGGGACTGGTCGTCGCGACCGTCGTCGGCACGACTCTGATCTGCGCCAGCGCCCAGGTCATCAACATGGTCTGGGACCAGGACATCGACGCGATCATGGACCGGACCGCCGACCGGCCGATCGTGCAGGGGCGCGTCGACCCGACCCACGCCCTGATCTTTTCGGGCGTGATCGGCTTCGCCGGCATGATGATCCTCAACTACTTCGCCAACCCCCTCGCCGCCCTGATGGGCATCGCCGGCCACGTGTACTACTCGGTCGTCTACACGATGTGGCTCAAGCGCGAGACGCCCCAGAACATCGTCATCGGCGGCGGCGCCGGCGCCTTCCCGACCCTGATCGGCTGGACCGCCGTCACCGGCAGCCTCGGCTGGACCGCCCTGCTGATCTTCGCGATCGTCTTTTTCTGGACCCCGCCTCACTTCTGGGCCCTCGCCCTGTACAAGGACACCGAATACGAAAAGGCGGGCGTGCCGATGATGCCCGTCTCCCGCGGCGAGCGGACCACCAAACTGCAGATGCTCGTCTACACCGCCGTCCTGGTCGGCGTCTCGGCGCTTCTGGGCCTGGTCGGGATGATGGGCATCGTGTATTTCGCCTCGGCGATCGTCCTCGGCGCCGCCTTCGCGTACTGCTGCATCAAGACCGCCTTCAACGACGGCGACTACTGGCCGAAACGCACCTTCGCCTTCTCGATCGTCTATCTCGGCCTGTTGTTCGGCGCGATGTCGATCGACAGCCTCGGCACCCACCATTTCAGCGAGCAGCGCCGGCTGGCGAGCATCGAACGCCAGGCCGAGCGGATGCGCGAGAGCCGCACCCTCGAGGATCTGCGCCAACTCAACGATCAGGCGAGCGACGAGAACGACGACCGGCGAACCGCAGACGAAGGCCCGTAACCGCCAGGAGGTTCGACCATGACCGATCACCCCGACCAGCCCGACCGCGACGCCGACCAACCGGGCGATACGCCGCCCCGGAACTCACGGCCCGACGGCGACCACAAGCAGACCGTCGTCTACATCGTCGGCTTTCTGCTGGTGATGTTCGGTCTCGGCTGGGGCTCGATCCCGCTGTATCGGCTCGTCTGCAAGCAACTCGACCCCGGCGGCTCGTCGGTCTACAACGGCGAGTCCGACCGCTACGAAAACGTCGAGGTCGACGAATCGCGCGACCTGAAGGTCCGCTTTACGACCAACGTCCAGAACGACCTGCCCTGGGAGTTCGAAAACGAAGCCGCCTCGGTCGAGGTCCACCCCGGCGAAAAGAAGCTCGTCAACTTCAACGTCACCAATAACAACACCGACCGCGAGTTGACCGGCAAGGCCGTCTACGACATCAATCCCCCGCAGGCCGGCCAGTACTTCAAGAAAATCGAGTGTTTTTGCTTCGTCCAGCAGACCCTGGGCGCCGGGGCGAGCCGCGAGATGCCCCTGTATTTTTGGATGGACCCCGACCTGCCCGAATCGATCGACAAGGTGACGATCGCCTACACGTTTTTCAACGCCGAGACCTCGCGCGAGCGGGCGGCCAGGTGATGAGCGAACCCGACGCCGACAACCTCCCCGCCGACCTCCCGGACGACGCCGCAGCGGACGAGCGAGTCCCCGACGAATACCGCATGTCCCGCGGCGAGCGTCCCGAGCGCATCCGACGCCGCAACCTGATCACCGGCCTCGTGTTGGTGCTCTTGATCGCGACGATCGTCGGCATCACGATCTACTCGAGGGCAACCTCCGAGGAGGCCTCCTCGTACGGCGTCGACAACCCGGTCGACCGGCCGAACCAGTCCCAGAAGACCCGCGGCAATCCGGCCGACGAGCCGAGCCCGTAGCACCCCTCCCGGATCTTGCCCGAGACCCGCAACGTCGACGCCACCGAGGGCAGCCTCACCGGCAAGTCCCTCCGGATCGCCTGGCCGGCCGTCCTCCAGGCGATCCTCGTCAACTTCTATGCCTTCAACGACTTCTTTTTCGTCGGCCTCCTGGGCGACGAGGCCGCCACCGCCGCCCTGTCGGCCTGTTTCGCGATCGTCGTCATCAACTACACGCTGCTCCGGGTCATCTCGACCGGCGCGACGACGCTCGTCAGCCAGATGTTCGGCCGCGGCGAGAGCGAGCGCCTGGTCGGGACGCTCCGCCAGGCGGTCGGCTCGGAGCTCGTCTGGTCGGCCCTGGTCGGCGTCGGTGGCCTTTTCGCCCTGCCCGCCATCGTCGCCGTCTCGAATGCGACCGCCCCGGTCGGCGCCCGCATCGACGCCTACCTGCGGATCTTTTACTGGTCCGCCCCGTTTTTCGGCCTCGTGCTGGTCGTTCTGGGGGCGTTTCGCGCCTGCGGCAACACGAAAGTCCCGCTGGTCATCGAGCTGGTCAGCCTGGTGCTCAACGGGCTCTTGAACTACCTGCTGGTCCTCGGCGCCGGCCCCTTCCCCTCGCTCGGCATCCGCGGCGCCGCGATCGCGACGGCGGTCAGCCGCGGGCTCCCTGGAGTCGTCGGACTGATACTGATCCTTCGGGGCCACCTCGGCGTCGACCTCGCCGGCGAACAGGGGCTGGCCGCCTGGTGGCCCCGCTGGCGGCGCGTGCGGCGGATGTTTCGGATCGGGCTCTTTCAGAGCATCTCGGGGCTGATCTACGGGACCGTCTATTTCGTCTTGAACCGGATGGCCGGCGAGATCGGGGCCGCCGCCCAGGGCGGCCTCGGCGCCGGACTGCGAGGCATCGAGTGGATCGGCTATGCGATCGGCGACGGCTTCAAGACCGCCACGATGGCGGTCGTCGGCCAGAACATCGGCGCCGACGACTACGAGCGCGCCCGGCGCGGCGCCTGGATCAACGGCGCCATGAGCGCCGTCAGTTGCCAGCTCGTCGGGCTCGCCTTCTTGCTCGCTCCCGAGACCCTCAGCGCGATCGTCACCGACGACCCCGCCACCCTCGGCCATGCCGCCCGCTACGTCGAGACCATCGGCTGGGTGATGTGGGCGGTCGGCCTCGAGATGGCGATGTACGGCGCGCTTATCGGCAGCGGCCGCACGCACGCGACGATGACAATCTCGGGCGGCCTCAACTTGCTGCGCGTCCCGATCGCGGCCACACTCCTGTTCGGCGCCCCGCACCTGGCCGACGCCCTGCAGTGGAGCGTCGCCGGCCTCGCCGACGCCCCGGCCGTCACCGGCGGCTTCTCGGCGATCGCCTACACGATCGCCGGGACGGCGCTTTTGAAAGCGAGTCTGCTCGCTGCCTACGTCGCGATGCGCATGAACGCCGATCGATGACCACCGCCGGCCACACGCGATCTCATGCCCCCCCGCCGCCCGAGCACGATGAGTGACGACTCCCGCACATTCGAGATGGGAGCATGGCCGACCCTCTGGGCGCTCGTCGGCCTCGCCATCCTCGTCGGCCTCGGCAGCTGGCAGACCTCGCGCTACCTGGACAAACGAGACCGCGAGCAACTGCTCGCCGAGCGCAGCGAACGCCCGCCCCTCGAGACCGCCTCGCTCTCGGCTCTCGAGCGCGAGGCGAACGCCCACCGCAGCGTTCGACTCCGCGGCGAGCTGCAGCCCGACACCAAGATCGTCGTCAAACACCGCACCTACAACGGCGATCCCGGCGTCTGGCTCCTGCAGCCCTTCGAGCTGGCCGACGGCGGGCGCGTGCTCGTCAACCGCGGCTGGTTCCCCTTCGAGATGGCCCGCGACGAACTCGCCGACCAGGGCAACTCACCGCTCGAGGGGCCGGCGACCGGACTTTTGCACCGCCTGCCGAAGGTCGTCGCCGACGAGGACCGCCGCGCCGAGCTCGACTCGCAGGAGGCCTCCCTCGCTGGCCGCACGACCGACTGGGATACCCTCGACGTGACGGCGATGTACGAACACCTCCCCGGACCCGCGCCCGAGACTCCCGTCGTCGTCGTCCTGGACGACTCGCACGCCGGGGAGCGCTACCCGATCGCGACGACCGAGCACGTCACCGAGCCGTACCTCACCTCCGGACGCCACCTCAGCTACGCGCTGTTCTGGTTCGCCGTCGCCATCGCCCTGGTCGCCATGTATCTGGCGAGTGGCTTCGGCGCCCTCGGCAGCCGGCGGCGCGGCCGGCCGCGGCGGGCGGATTGACCGCCGCCCGTCGGCGCGACGCGGATTCTGGCCCGGAGACCCGCCCGGACGCATCCGAATGCTCGATCGTGGCTTCCCCCACTCCATCGAACCGAACGCCCGGCCCGGCCATTGTTTCACACCGACAATTTTTTTCGTACCGACAGGGGGAACCGGGGGGGGATCCCCCCGGGGGGATCGGGGGTCGGAGCCATTCGCACGCGACAATTTCGCGTCGGAAAGGTTCCGGGAAGGGGTGACGGTGGCACGCTACAGCGTCCGCTCGGTTCCGCGAAGGGGGGGCATCGGCTCGCTGCGGCGTTTTTTCGGTCCCGGCAAGGGGTGGCATCGGCTCGCCGAAGCGTCTTCTCGGTCCTCGCAAGGGGGGCGGGTCGCCCGCCGCGCCGATCCGTCGGCTGCGAGAGGGGAACCCCTCGGGGGGTTCGTCGCGTCTCGTCCGTATCGACAGCCCCCCGTGATCGAACTCTGCGCCATCTCGATCGCAGCGACAACACCCTAGGATCGAACTCTGCGCCATCTCGATCGCACCGACAACCCCCTGGGATCGAACTCTGCGGCATCCCGATCGCACCGACGAGGGTGCGCTCGCGCCGTCGCAGCATCAACTCCGTCCTCGCGGCGCTCCGTCGCCTCTCAGAACCGGCCAAAAAATGTCGGACCGAGCAGGGGCGAGCCGATTTGTGCGAGGTCGAAGCCGCCAAACGGAGGTGATGCCGGAGGCATCATCGAGGCCTGGCGGCAAGGAGATCGCGCAAACTCGGCCGCCACCTGCGATGCGGAGACTTTTTTGGCCGGTTCTCAGAGATAAAACGAAAACTGCACGCCACTGTATACCTGCCACATCGACAGGGTGTCGGTCGTCTGCGCGTCGCCCTCGCCGGAGGTCATCCCGCCGAACAGCCCGTCGACCCCCAGCTCGCCACCGATGCTGAAGGCGTCGGTGAAAAAGTAGTCGGCCCCGAATCCGGCCTGAAACCCGATACTCCAACTGTTTTCGGTATACGACTCGTCGTCGGGGTCCCTCGCGCTGGGAATCACCGTGTAGGCACTCCCGATGGCGTACGGAACGACCTCCTTTTCGACCCCCTGCGGCTCGTCGAAAAAGAACCGACTCCCGACTCCCAGCGTCGCCAGCGAAAACGTCTCGTCCGCCCCCTGCGTCTCTCCCTCCCCACCCTCGGTCTCGACGTTCGCGAACTCCCGAGTCACCCTCACCCGGGCGTAATCGGCGGTCCCAAACAAGTGGAACCGGCCGGTCCGGTAGCCGATCCGCGTGCCGGTATTCGATATCGACTCGAGCCCCGCGACGTTGACCACCCCGAGATCCTGCCCGACCGAAAACCCGAAATCACCGGCCTGCACCTCTCCCGGCACCGCCAACACTGCCAGCGCCACTCCCAGCGTCCAGCCAATCCACGTACGTTTTTCAGACATCGCAATCTTTCCTGTCAGTTCGGAGAACCCACACACGACGAACGATCATCGAAACTGAAACCCAAAGTGCCGCACGGTGGACGGCGACCGGGCCATTGTAAAGCAAACCCGTCCGAACATCGTACGCTCTCGCTGCCCTCGACGCTGCCACCCCCCGGCTCATTCTTCCCGAATGCACTCGCTCGACCGACGCCTCACTCGCCCATCGTCGAGGCCGTCGGTTTGAGATAGTAGGCCGGCTTCTCCTCGAGTCGCACGACGACGCCCTCGTGGGGCCGCAGCCTGGAGCCGGTCCCGAAGGTCCGAGCCTCCGGGACCGACTCGTGGGTGCTGATCTGGACGACGCCCTCGCCGCAGGGGAACTCCGGGTCGAAGCTCCGCTCCTCGCCGCTGATGTTGAGCGCCACCAGAAAGACCGTCTCCCGGTAGTAGCGCAGGTAGCTGAACAGCCCGCTGTCGACCTCGACCGGCGCATACTCGCCGGCCGTGATCGCCGGTTCGCGGTGGTGCAGGTCGATCAGGCGCCGGTACAGGGCGAGCGTCGAGGTCGCGTCGTCTCGCTGCGTGTCGACGTTGCACTCCCGCCACCCCTCCGCCAGCGGCAGCCACGTCTCCCCGCCGCCGGTAAACCCCGCCCCCGCCGCCTCCGACCACTGCATCGGCGTGCGCTCCGGGTCGCGCCCGAAGCCCGGACGATCGACCCGCGTCTCCGCCGGATCGAGCATGCGATCGTCGGGAATCTCTCCGTCCCGCATCCCGATCTCGTCGCCGTAATAAATCGTCGGCGTCCCCCGGAGTGTCATCTGCAGCATCGCCGCGATCCGCGCCTCTCGCCGCCCGATCCGACTGGCGACCCGCGGGACGTCGTGGTTGCCGAGCACCCAGTTCGGCCAGCCGTACTCCTCGACGGCCGCCTCGTAGCGATCGACGACGTGGCGCAGATGATCCGCCTCCCAGGGCGTGTCGACGAGCTGGAAGTTGAACGGCATGTGCGCCTCCGGTTTTCCCTCCTGGCCGTAATACGAGACGAGCTGACCGATCGGCAGGTACACCTCCCCGATCATCACCCGGTCGTCGTACTCGTCGACCACCCCGCGCATCTCGCTGACGACCTGGTGGACCTCCGGACGGTCGGCCGAAAAGACCGGGTGCTGCGATTCGTACGGGTGATCGCAGTCGGGATCGTAGTCGGGATTGGGCGGATTGTTGCGCAACTGCCGGTCCTTGATCAGATGCCACATCACGTCGACCCGAAACCCGTCCGCTCCCCGCTCGAGCCAGAAGCGCATGATGTCGAAATACGCCTCGCGCACCTCCCGATTGTACCAGTTGAGATCGGGCTGGGAGGGGAGAAACGAGTGCAGATAGTACTGGCCGGTCGGCTCGTGCCACGTCCAGGCCGGCCCCCCGAACGCCGACATCCAGTTGCTCGGCGGATCGCCATTGGCGGCCGGATCCGCCCAGACGTACCAGTCGCGTTTCGGATTCTCGCGCGAGGACTGCGAGGCCTGAAACCACGGATGCTGGTCGGAGGTGTGGTTGGGGACGAGATCGACGATGCACCGCATCTGGCGAGCGTGGATCTCCTCGATCAGCCGGTCGAAATCCTCGAGCGTCCCGTAGTCCGGCTCGACGTCGGTCGCGTCGGCGACGTCGTAGCCGAAGTCCTCCTGGGGACTCGGGTAAAACGGCGTCAGCCACAGACAGTCGATCCCGAGCCACTCCAGGTAGTCGAGCCGCTGGAGGATCCCCGGGAGATCCCCGAGGCCGTCGCCGTCCGAGTCTTGAAACGACCGGACGTAGATCTGGTAGAAGACCCCCGTCTGCCACCACGCATACTCCTCTCGCCCTTTCATCCCGACTCCTCGCGTGCGAACGGCGCCTCGCGAAACCACCGATAGCCGAACGGCTCCAGCTCGACATACGCCCGGCGGATCCCTCCCCCGCCGCCGTCTTTCCCGAAGATCAGCCACAGATCGTCGGCGAATTCACCGTCGATCCCGACTTCGACCCGGACCGGTCGGTCGGCGAAGTTGTGGACGGCGAGCGCCGAGCGCTCCTCGCGATAGGCCCGGTGGGCGAAGACCCGCGGATCGCTCGTCTCCAGCACCTCGAGCTTGCCGGCGCCAAACTCCGGGGTGTCGTTGCGCACCCGGATCGCCGCGCTCAACCAGTTGAGAAACGACCCCGGGCGCCGCCGCTGGTCGACGACGTTGCGCTCGGCATACCCCCAGCCCGGATCGTCGACGAGCGGACTGATCAGATCCTCCGGGGCCGCCCGACTGAACCCGCCATTTCTCGCCGCCGCCCACTGCATCGGCGTCCGCATCGCCGAGCGGCCGGCCTCCTCGAGCCGCTCGCCCATCGCAAGCTCCTGGCCGTAATAGATGACCGGCGTGCCCGGCAGGGTCAACAACAGACTGTGCGCCAGCTCGAGCCGGTCGCGGTCGTCGCCCAGCATCGGGGCCAGGCGACGACGAACCCCCCGTCCGAATGCCTGCATCCGCTCCTCCGGCCCGAACGCCTCCAGGACCTCGTGGCGCTCGTCGGGCTCCAGGCGCTGCAGATCCAGTTCGTCGTGGTTGCGCAGGAAATTGCCCCACCGCCCGCGGCCATCCATCGCCGGCAACTTCGCGAGCGCCTCCTCCAGAGGTCCCGCCCGCCGACGCGCCATCGCCAAAAACAGGTAGGCGCACAGATAAAAGTTCAAAAGCACGTGCAACTGCCGCCCCTCGCCGAGAAACCGCTCGTATTCGTGCGGATCGAGATCCAGCTCCCCGAGCATCACCGCATCCGACCGCTCCGATTCGACCACCCCCCGAAACTCCCGCAGATAGTGATGCGGGTCGGTCTCGAACTCGATCTCGCCCTTCGGCTCGATCGTCCGGGCCAGGGCGTCGAGCCGAAACCCGGCAAATCCCCGGCGCATCCAGTAGCGCATCACGTCCTTGATCTCTTCGCGCACCAGGGGATTGGCGAAATTCAGGTCCGGCTCGTGGGCGTAAAAGGTGTGGTAGTAGTACTGGCCGGCCTGCTCGTCCCAGGTCCAGTTGCTCTCCTGGATCCCGGCGAAGATCAGGTCGTCGGCATGGTCGTCGGGGCGCTCGTCGGCCCAGATGTAGTAGTCGCGATACCGCGAGTCGGGGTCGCCTCTCGCGCGCTGAAACCAGGGGTGGTCGATCGAGGTGTGGTTGAGCGGCAGATCCATCAACACCCGGATCCCGCGCTCGTCGGCCGTCTCGAGGAACCTCCGCAGATCGGCGAGATCGCCGATCCGCGAGTCGAGCCGGTAAAAGTCGGTCACGTCGTAGCCGCCGTCGCGGCACGGGGACGCCAGAATCGGCAGCAGCCAGACGCACCGGACGCCGAGCCCGGCCAGGTACTCCAGCCGGTCGGTCAATCCCGCCAGATCGCCGATCCCGTCGCCGTCCGCATCCGCAAAACGCTGGACGTACAGCGAGTAGATGACCTGATTTTGAAACCACTGCGCCATCGCCACCTGCCGACCCATCGGGGCACTTCCCGGTCGTCCCAAACATCGGCAGTGACACTTCGCCATCAAACGCGACGCCGCCCCCCTTACGCCAGTACGTCCTTTCCGAAAAGGGCGCGGATCGGGTCGGCGAGGGTCCCGGCGAGATCGAGTCGCCCCTCCGCCAGCGGCGGCTCCTCGTCGGTCTCCTCGAACTCCGCCAGCTCCTCGGCGTTGCCCTTCGGCAAGACCGCCCGCTCGAAGCCGAGATTCTCCGCCTCCATCAACCGCACAATCGCCCGGGCGACCGTCCGCACCTCGCCGGTCAGCCCCACCTCCCCGAACACCACCGTCTCGTCGGGGACCGCCCGGTCGACGTAACTCGAGATGATCGCCACCACGATCGCCAGATCCGCCGCCGGCTCCCCCACCCGCATCCCCCCGGCGACGTTGACGAACACGTCGTGGCCGGTCACCTCCAGCCCGGTGCGCTTTTCGATGATGTTCAAAAGCAGCGTCACCCGGTTTTGCTCCACCCCGACGCTCGTCACCCGCGGGGGGCCGTATTTTGTGGGACTGACCAACCCCTGGACCTCGACCAGAAGCGGCCGCGTCCCCTCCACGATCGGGACGACCGCACTGCCGGAGGCCTCCGAGGGCCGCTCCTCGAGAAAGGTCGCCGACGGATTGACCACCTCCTCGAGCCCCCGGCGACCCATCTCGAAGACGCCGATCTCGTCGGTCGATCCGTACCGGTTTTTCACCGCCCGCAACACCCGGTGCTCGAGATCCGAACGCCCCTCGAAATACAGCACCGTATCGACCATGTGCTCGAGGACCTTCGGCCCCGCGATCGCCCCCTCTTTGGTGACGTGACCGATCAGGACGGTCGGGATCTGGAGCCCCTTCGCCAACTGAGTCAACGCGCCGGTCACCTCCCGGAGCTGGACGACGCTTCCGGGGGCCGAGGCATACTCCGCGGAGGTCAGCGTCTGGATCGAGTCGATGACGACCAGATCGGGCTCGCGATCCCGCACCATCCGTTCGACGCGCTCGAGATTCGTCTCACAGACCACCCACATCTCGTCGGCCGGCGCCTCGAGGCGCTCGGCCCGCAGCTTGAGCTGCGAGAGGCTCTCCTCGCCGTCGACATAAAACGCCGGGACTTCGGCGTCGGCAAACCGCGCCCCCATTTGCATACACAGCGTCGACTTGCCTATCCAGGGTTGGCCACCCAGCAACACCACACCGCCGGGCACCAGCCCGCCGCCGAGCACCCGGTCGAGCTCCGAGATGTCGGTCGACGTCCGCTCCGCTTCCGACCCCTCGACCGCTCCCATCTGCACCGGCTCGCCCTGCTCGCCGGCCCCGTAGCCGCCCTCCCCCCCGTCGGACTCCGAGCTTCGGTCGAGGCTCGATCCGGACTCGTCGTCGCCGCGCACCTCCTCGCGCAGCGTGTTCCAGTTGCCGCAACCGCCGCATCTCCCCTGCCATTTCGGATGTTCGTGATCGCAGTCCTGACAGACGTACACCGTCGTCGGTTTCGCCATCGATGGAGACCCGAGCTGAATGTTGAAACATGAAAGCTGACCAACGTCGAGCCAGTGGTCCGGTCCGAGATACACCAGGGTATCTCGAACTGGCCCAATCACACACCCACAACACCAGGATGTTCGCCTGCTCTTCCGCGCCGCCGCCGGCCTGCAGTTTGCCCTGCCGTTTTTCGCTCAGCTGCCCAGTTGCCCAGCTGCCGCCTTACTGCTCCAGGATCTTGAACTCCACCCGCCGATTCATCCGACGATTGCGGTCCGAGATGTTCGGCACCAGCGGCTGTTCCGGTCCGTAGCCCTCGGGGACGAGGCGCTCCTCGCTGATTCCCTGCTCGACGAGGTACTCGACGACCGCCTCGGCACGTTTCTGCGACAGCTCCTTGTTGGCCGATTCGCTTCCGACGTCATCGGTGTGCCCCTGGACTTCGAGGCGGTCGACGTCCGGGCGGGCCTTCATCTTCGAGGCGACCGCCTCGAGAATCTCGTGCGAGTCCTGGTCGATCTGGGCGGTTCCCGAAGCAAAGGCGACTCGCTCCTCGATCTCGAATTTCTCCTCGGTCACCTCGACCAGCCCGCTGCTTCCTCCCTGCTCGAGCCGAATGTTCGCCTCGGGGGCCTCTCCGGACTCCAGATCGACCGTCTTGCGGCTCGACTCGTAGTCGGGCGCCGAGATCCCGACGGTGTACGATCCACTCTCGACCTCGACGCTGAATTGCCCCGTCCCGTCGGTCGTCACCTCTCTGGTCTCCGGCCCGTCGACCACTACCGTCGCCCCGGAGATCGACTGCCCGTCCGGCCCGCTGACCGTCCCCGCATAGGTCACCTTCCGGGAGGTCGGCGCCAGGGCGACTTCGAGGGACTTCTCGCCCTTCTCGACCTCGACTTCCATCTCGCGCGTCTCGTAGTCGGGATGGCTGATCTCGAGCGCGATCGTCTCTCCCGGCGAGAAACCGTAGGAGCGAAACGTCCCGCCGTCGGACCCCGCCATCTGCGGCGATCGATCGGTCTCCGGGTAGACAATCCGGGCGCCGCCGACCGGCATCTCCGATTCCTCGTCGGTGATCTCGCCGACGATCCGGCCGCGCTCGGGCATCTTCTCGACCATACGCGTCTTCTCGACGGTCTTGGTGATGCGTTCGACCCGCGCTCTCGGGTCGATCTGCCAGCTCGCCCCGATGAAGACTTTGTAGGGAGGCGTGGTCGGAATGCCGGCGGCATCCTGGTTGGTGAGACTGACGTCGGCGCCGGCGTGCAGGGCCAACTGCTCGACCGGTTCGCCCCGGAGCCCGAAGCTGAGTTTGTTCGGAAACGCCCCGAATCCCGCCTCCTGCAGGCACTGCAGTTCCACCGAACTTCCGCCCGTGCAAAGATCGCCCGGGCCGGCGAGCGGAATGTCGAGGTTCCAGGAGGCGAACGGAGAGACGTACGGGACGTCGTATTCGACCCCGAGCCCCAGTTCGAGCGCGCTGTATTCACTGATCCCGTGGGCGAAGCGCTCGACCCGCGTCAACTCGATGCCGTCGGGGACCGTATTCGACGTGTTGTCGACGCGATATCCGACGTTGAGATGGGTGCTCAGCGGCACTTCCTCGTCACGGATCAGCGGGTTGAGATCGAAACTCCCGAGCAACCGCGGCGTCACGCTGGTCCCCTCGAAACTCGGCCCCGCCGATCCGAATCCCGTCGGCACCTCGGTCGTCACGTCCGCCCCGACGTCGAAATACTCCGTCGCCGGGTAGTGCCCCCGCAGCCCCAGCGCCATGTCTCCCTGCGAGAGCATCGCCTCCGGCCGCCCGAATTCGTTGACGTTGTTCTGGGCACTCATCGCGAAGTTCGCCGAGAAGTATTCGATCGGCTGGGCATGCACCACGAGTCGCCCGGCGACAAAGGTGTTCGTGTCCTGCGCCCGAACGATGTTCGACCCGCCACTCACCTCGCCGAAAAACCCGACGTCGTAGGTGTTCGCCATCCGGGCCGACGCCGAGGCGATGTGCTGGAGTCCGGGGACGCCGTAGGCGTTCAGCCCCGACTGCACCCACCGCACGTCACCTTCGGCCGCCCCGCGCCCTTCGACTTCCTTTTCGGTGTCGGTCTCCGTCTCGACGACCTCGCCTCGCTCGCCGTCTCCTTCCCCCTGCTCCCCCTCGGCCGTCTTCTCCGCCGTCTCGGCGGCCTGCTCACCCGCTTTCTCGCCCTCCGACTCGGCGGTCGGCTCCTCGCCGTCCGATTCCGCCTCACCGTCGGCCTCCCCACCCGACTCCGCGGCGCTCGCTTCTCCGCCGGACGCCTCCTCCCCATCTCCACCGCTCTCCCCCTCGTTCGCCGATTCACCGGCCGCTTCCGCCCCCTCGTTCTCGCCGGCCGAGCCATCCCCCTGCTCCCCGCTCCCCTCCTCGTCTCCGCCACCGTCGTCCTGTTCGTCCCCGCCACTTTCCGTCTCTTCGAACGGCGACGAGCCCCCCGAGTCGTCCGACTCCAGCTGGTCGGCACTCGGAAGATCCTGGGCCTTTACCTCCGTCGCCGCCAGACCACCGAGACAGACCCACGCCGCGGCCGCCACCAGCAACATGCCGACGCTCGCCCGCGGAGCGCCCGGCTCTCCTCGCCGGCAGCTCGATTCATCCTCGAACGACTCTTCCATCAATGACATGACGGCTCCTTGTCCGCACTCTTCTTCCGACACTGTCGGTTCGACGGTCACCCCCCCCGTATCCTCTGTGCCGCCGCCCTACGGTTTCAAACTTCGAACCCGAATTCAAAAGCCCCCTCCCGGGGCCACTGACAGGTCACCACTTCGAGACACGATCAATCGAGCGACGTAGTTCAAATCCCTCGAAGTGTCAACTTCAAGGGGGTGGGGAGAACTCGCAAAACCGGAGGACGCCATTCGCAATTTGAGCTTCGTGACGGTCTGCGGTACACGGCTCGCCCGTCGCAACACGGGCGACTTTCCCTCGTTCGACATCGGAGTTTTCGATGCACACCATCGCCGCACTTCCCTTCTTCAAGCTCGGCCCCTGGACCCCGGTCCCCGGCCTCGAGTGGCTCAAAATCTATTCGTTCGGCATGTTCGTCGCCATCGGGCTTCTGGTCTGTCTGTCGATGGCGACCTGGCGCGGCGAAAAGAAACTCGGCCTCGACGGCGAACAGGTCCAGAACTTCGGCCTCTGGCTGATCGTCGTCGGCTGGTTTTTCGCCCACCTGTTCAACGTCGTCTTCTACGAGCCGCACCGGGTGCTCGAAAACCCCCTGGTGTTGTTTCAGGTCTGGGGCTCGATCTCGAGCTACGGCGGGCTGATCGGCGGCATGATCGGGCTGTGGTTGTGGCGCTGGTACCACCCGGAGCGGGATTTCATGCTGTGGACCGACCACGCGACCTGGACGCTGACCTTCGCCTGGATGTTCGGGCGGCTCGGATGCACCTCCGTCCACGACCACATCGGTGTCGTCGCCTCAGAGGCCTGGCCGCTCGCTTTCGACGTTCCGGGCAACTACGGCGGCGGCATTCGCCACGACCTCGGCTTTTACGAATTCCTCTGGTGGGCCGTCATCGTCGCCGTCGTCCTGCTGATCGACCGCAAGCCGCGCAAAAAAGGCATCTATACGGTCATCGTCCCGCTGATGTACGCCCCGGCCCGGTTCACCTTCGATTTCTTGCGGCTGTGGCCGATGCCCGACGAAGACGGCTACGAGGTTCCGGCCCACACCCAGTTTTTCCTGGATCTGTTCGGAGCCACCCCGGAGACGCTCGTCTCCTTTCAAGGCGAGTTGTATACGATCACCGCCCCGGTCGAGGCGAGCCAGCTTCCGGACGGGCTGCTGACCGACGGGACCGCCTATTTCGCCGATACGCGCTACCTGGGCCTGACGCCGGCCCAGTATCTCTCGATCGGATTGTTCGTGCTCGGCATCGCGATGTGGTTTCGCATCCGCGACGAGGAGGTCGTCGAGTGGGAGGAGTACGACCCGAGCCAACGGAGCGCCTCGTAGCCTCTCGACACGCCCGTGGCGGGTGGTGCGTAGCTTGGCCTCCCGCCAGATCCCCTGCTATGGTCGCGAATCGACGCACCCCGCCATTTGTCTTGTCTCTCTGCCCCACGCGTGAGCCGTCATGGCGCTCGAGACCAAACGCCTCCGAAAGGCCGTCATCCCCGTCGCCGGCTTCGGCACCCGACTGTTGCCGGTCACCAAGTCGGTCCCGAAAGAGCTTTTGCCGGTCGTCGACATCCCGGCCATCCAGGTCATCGTCGAGGAGTGCATCGAATCCGGGATCGAAGAGGTCA
>CAZRLK010000097.1:0-18585 GCA_964600555.1 uncultured Bradymonadales bacterium | reverse complement strand
TGAGCCGTGCTGGATTCGAACCAGCGACCCGCAGATTAAAAGTCTGCTGCTCTACCAGACTGAGCTAACGGCCCACACGGGTTCAATTGTGCATCCATGGAACGTAGTTCCTGGAGCTGGCCGGGCGGCGACGTATGGTGGCGAGGCGCGCCCGGCGGGCCGCAGTGTCTACACGCCGGATCTGGGATTGTCAAACAAAAATGCGGGGAGGCGAGGCGACCGTTCGGGGCCGGGAATCTCTGGGTCGGACGCGCCGTTTTTTGAAGGCGACCCCCCCTATCTGGTAGCGTCGTCGGAGTGGCCCGAACGGCGAGGTCGCCTCGTCATCGTCGCCGGCTGGTGCGGCGGCAGTTGTCGCCTCGAGAGGTTGGAGTAGCCATGCGTCGTGGGACGAATCGACTTCGCTGGAGAGATCGCCGAGAGACGCTTCCGGCCCGACGGAGGCGTCGGCGGCGACGCCGGCGCGATGTCCGGCGCGAAGGTTGCTACGAGCCGATCGAGGTCGATCCCGGGTCGGCGGCCCGCGGCGTGCGAAGCCGGCTGGTCGGTGCGCTGGCGGCGCTTGTGGTCACGCTCGGGTGTTTCGCGGTTGGCATCGCGACCTCGCTGTCGACCTTCCCGGCGGTCTTTGCCTTGACGCTGGGCCTGTCGTCGTTCGGCGCCGGCGTCTCGCTGCTGCTGAGTGCGCGAGACGAAGAGAAAATCCACGAACTTGCCACCGAGCTCGATCGGGCCGATCTTCTGGAGTCGCTCCCCGACGAAAATACGCCGGAGGGCACCGACGGGACGATCGCCTGATGCGAGCCGAGGGGGCCCCACACCGGTGGCGGCTTTGGCCACTTTTCGCCGTAGTAGGTACACGAGAGTAGGTACACGAGGTGGTGCAGGTCTCGTGAACGGTGACGGCGTGCAGGTGAGGGAGCGTCGTTTCGAGGCGCTCCCAGATCCAGCGGGCGAGCATCTCGGAGGTGGGATTGGCCAATCCCTCGATCTCGTTGAGATAGTAGTGGTCGAGTCGGTACGGGGGAAGGAAAGGATCGCGGTCGGAGGAGATTCTTACGGGACGATTGGGCGTTGCAATTTCGGTCGGTTTCGTTATCTAGCAGGGCTGACATCTTTTTGATTCGGCGACTCGACGATCCGTGCGGAGGGGGCTGCCCGGACGGTTGCTGCTGGAGGATTCGACGATGGAGACGGCCTTTCTCGACGCAATCGACGATGGTCCGCTGGTGTTCGACGGGGCGATCGGGACGCAATTGTACGAGCGGGGGATCTACATCAACAAGTCGTTCGACGACGCGAATCTCTCGCGCCAGGAGCTCGTCGAGACGATCCACGAGGAGTACATCCAGGCCGGTGCGGACGTCATCACGACCAATACATTCGGGTCGAACCGCATCAAGCTCGAGAATCACGGCAAAGAAGATCAGACGGAAAAGATCAACCGCCAGGGAGCCGAGATTGCGGCGCAGGTCGCCGGCGAGGCGGTCTATGTGGCAGGGTCGGTGGGGCCGACGGGACTCGCCCACGGGATGCTCGGCGAGGAGGATCTCGAGCGAATTCGATGTGCGTACCGCGAGCAGGTCGAGGCGCTGGTCGACGGGGGAGTCGATCTGCTGGTGTTGGAGACGTTCCGCCAGATCGAGGAGTTGCGTCTGGCGCTCGAGGCGACGAAGGAGGTCTGTGACTTGCCGATCGTCGCGATGATGG
Organism: uncultured Bradymonadales bacterium; assembly: GCA_964600555.1. Lineage (GTDB taxonomy): Bacteria > Myxococcota_A > Bradymonadia > Bradymonadales > Bradymonadaceae > CAJXPB01. The sequence goes on along the minus strand of CAZRLK010000097.1, from coordinate 16,875 downwards.
CCTTCGACGAGGAGGAGGTCACCGGGGACGGCTCCTCGCCGACGACGGTCGTCGACAAGCTCGAGGAGTGGGGAGCCGACGTCGTCGGGGCGAACTGCATGGAGGGGCCGAGCATCATCTACGACGTCGTCGAGCAGATGATCGGGCGCGGGGTGCCGATCGTCGCCGAGCCGAATGCGGGATATCCGCGCAAGGTCGAAGATCGGCTCGTCTACATGGCGACCCCGGAGTATTTCGGTGTGTACGCCCGGCGATTTTTCGAGCTCGGCTGCACGCTGGTCGGGGGATGCTGCGGGACGGGCCCGGAACACGTCGAGCGCGTCGCCGCCGCGGCCCGGATGATGGGAGGCGGGCGGGTGCGCATCGAGTCGGACGAACCCGAGGTCGGTGAGGAAGAAAAGGAGGAGGCGCTCGAGCCGACGCCTCCCGCCGGGCGGACCGAACTCGCCTCGAAGATCATGCGGGTCTGGCAGGACCGGGTCCTCGCCGCTCCGGAGGAGACGCCGGAGGTCCACCGCGAGAATTTCGTCACGAGCGTCGAGGTCAATCCCCCTTCCGGGCTGGATCCGTACGAGTCGATCGAGAAGGCTCAGATGCTGGTCGACGGCGGAGCGGACGTCGTCAACACCTCGGACGGCCCGCGTGCGAAGGCGGTGATGAACAACGTCGCCTTCGGGCGTCTGATGCAGCGCGAGCTCGACAACGAGGTGATCGTCCACGTGTGCGGACGGGACCGCAACCTGCTCGGCATGCAGTCGCACCTGCTCGGTGCCCACGTCCTCGACCTGAACAATCTGTGCGTGATCACCGGGGATCCGCCCAAGGTCGGGGACTATCCGCACGCGACCGCCGTCTTCGATCTCGACAGCGTCGGAATTTTGCGGATGGTGCGCAATCTCAACCGGGGGCTGGATCCGGCGGGCAAGCCGATCGGCGGGAAGACGGAGTTTTTCTGCGCGACGGGTGCCGAACCGGCGGCGCGGGATTACGAACGCGAGATTCGTCGGCTCGAGAAGAAAAAGGCCGCCGGGGCGAACTTCGTGATGACCCAGCCGGTCTACGATCCGAAGGTCCTCGAGCAGTTTCTGGAGGATACCGAACACCTCGAGATGCCGATACTGGTGGGGCTTTTGCCGCTGGCGAGCCACCGCAACGCCGAGTTTCTGCACAACGAGATTCCGGGAATGTCGGTGCCGGAGGAGATTCGCGAGCGGATGGAGGCAGCCGGGAGCGGCCCCGAGGCGCGGCGCGAGGGGGTCAAGATCGCCCAGGAGACGCTGATGCGGGTCAAAGACCGGGTCGTCGGGGCGTATTTCATGCCGCCGTTCGGCCGCTACGAGGCGGCGCTCGAGATTCTGCAGTGCATTCCCGGCTACGACGAGCCACCGAGCAGCGACGACGAGGCGTAGCCGCCGACAGACGGGAGCCTTTCCATGCCGATCCACGACAGCATCGTCGACCTCGTAGGCGACACTCCTCTGGTGCGCATCCGGACGGCGGCCGAGGAGTGTCCCGCCGAGATTGTCGGCAAAGCCGAATTTTTCAATCCGCTCTCCAGCGTCAAAGATCGGATCGGGGCGAACATGATCGCCGCGGCCGAGCGCGACGAACTGATCGACGATCAGACGGTGCTCGTCGAGCCGACCAGTGGCAACACCGGCATCGCCCTGGCGTACGTGTGTGCCGCCCGCGGCTACGATCTGATTTTGACGATGCCCGATACGATGAGCCGCGAGCGGCGGTCGATGTTTCGGGCGCTCGGGGCGGAGGTCGAGATGGTCGCCAGCTCGCTCGGGATGCACGGGGCCGTCGAGCGAGCTCGCGAGATCGTCGACGAGCGCGACGATGCGCGCATGCTCCAGCAATTCGAAAACCCGGCCAACCCGGAGGCGCACGCCGAGTCGACGGCGCTCGAGATCTGGGAGGAAACTGACGGGGAGATCGACGCCATCGTGACGGGCGTCGGGACGGGTGGGACGATCACGGGGGTGAGTCGGGTGCTCAAGGAGAAGAATCCCGATTTCCAGGCGATCGCGGTCGAACCGGCCGGCAGTCCGGTCCTCTCCGGTGAGGAGCCCGGGCCGCACATGATCCAGGGGATCGGGGCGGGATTCGTCCCCGAGACGCTCGACGCCAATCTGCTCGACGACGTCGTCACGGTCGGCGACGAGGAGGCCTTCGAGATGGCCCGACGGCTGGCCCGCGAGGAGGGGCTATTGGTCGGTCCGAGCACCGGGGCGAACGTCGTCGGCGCGATCCGGGTCGGCGGGCGGCCGGAGTTCCACGACAAACGGATCGTGACCACCCTGTGCGATTCCGGCGAGCGGTATCTGTCGACGCCGCTATTTCGAGATGTGTGAACGGCGCGGCGCCGCATTGTGAAACGGCGGCCGTGGAACGAGCATCCAGGTCGGTGAGCGGTTCGAGCCCCGAGGTTGGCATGGTGAGTGTCGAGGAGACCAGAGAGGAGCGGGCGGCGGATCGGGGGGAAGAGGCGCGCGAGATCCAGGTGACGCCGCCGAGCGATCATCCTCCGGGGGTGGACGGGTTTTTGCAGGACGCGATCGAGGACATCCGCGCGGTGTTGCGGGCGGACCCGGCGGCCCGGACGCTCGGCGAAGTGATCACCTCGTATCCCGGGCTGCACGCGCTGTGGTTCCATCGCATCGCCCATCGCCTCTGGGAGGAGGGTCATCTGACGCCGGCCCGGATTCTCAGCCATCTGGCACGCCACTATACCGGCGTCGAGATTCATCCCGGCGCGACGATCGGCCGCAGGGTGTTCATCGACCACGGGATGGGCGTGGTGATCGGAGAGACGGCGGTCATCGGCGACGATTGTCTGATCTACAAGGGCGTGGTGCTCGGCGGGACGACCGTGCAGCGCAAGAAGCGCCACCCGACGCTCGGCAAAGGCGTGACCGTCGGCAGCAACGCGTGTATCCTTGGAGCCGTCGAGATAGGCGACGGAGCGCGCATCGGCAGCGGGTCGGTGGTGATCAAGGATGTCGAAGAGGGGGGCACGGCGGTCGGCATTCCGGGCCGGGTCGTCTCGAAGGAGCAGCCGAGTTCGCTGCAGATTCCGGACCTCGAACACGCCGATCTGCCGGACCCGCTGCATCGAATCGTCGGGGATTTGCTCGGCCAGATCGACCGGCTGTCGGCGCGCATCCACACGTTGGAGTCGGCACTGGATGTCAGCCCCGAGGAACTCGCCGAGAAACTCGAGCGCGGGGAGTTGCAAGAGGAGCTCGATATCGAGTTCGTCGAAACCTACGAAGATTCCTGAACGGGAGGCCGCCGATGCAATCGGACGAGTCGATTTGCAGCCGTGTGGGGGGAATGGTGCTCGTGGCGCTCGTCGGGCTCGTCGTCGGGCCGGCCGGTGCGGATGCTCAGGGAGGGGAGTCCCCGGGTGAGATCGTCGAGCGGGCGCTGGAGCAAAACTCGCTCGAATTCGAGTCGGGGCGCGCCGAGCTGACGTTGACGGTCGTCGACCGCAACGGGGACCGGTCCGAGCGCGAGATGACCGTCGTCAGCAAAAAGATCGACGGGAAGACCCGGACGCGCATCGAGTTGACGGCTCCCGACGAGCTCAAGGGGCAGTCGTTTTTGTTCGTCGAAAACGACGACGGGGGCGACGACGTCTGGATGTACGTTCCGGCCTTCGACGTGACGCGACGGATCGAGGGGAGCAAAAAACAGGGGGCGTTTCTCGGCTCGCATTTCACCTACAACGATCTCGAATCACGCGACGTCGCGGACGCCGACTACGAGGATGCCGGCGACGAGCGCATCGGGGAGCATCCGGTCCACGTCCTCGAAGCGACGCCCCGGGGGTCGGCCGACAGCGAATACGGGAGAGTCGTCGTCTACGTGCGCAAGTCCGACGATGCCCCCCTGAAATTCAAGTTTTACGACGATTCCGACGATCTGCTGAAGACGCTCTTCACCGAGAAGATCGGTGAGAACGACGAGGGAGGGAAGTACGTCGAACAGATGCAGATGCGCTCCGAGAAGGGCGGCTACACTCGGATCGTCGTCGAGTCGCTCGAGTCCGGGGCGGACCTCCCGGATTCGGCGTTCACCAAAGGGCAACTCGGGAAGTAGATGCGGTCTCGAGGTCCCCGGCCGTCGCGTGCCATCGCTCTCGCCGTAGTGGTCTGTGTGCTCGTTCCTCCGGCCTGGGTGTCGGGAGAGACCATCCGTGACCCCGAAAATCCGGAGATCGAGGCGGGGGATGACGAGGAGGACCGGGACGGGTCGGAGGCCGACGAAGCGGATGAGACGGAGGTCATCGCCGACCCCGATAATCCCGAGCAGCCGAGCGGGGAGGGAGCGGAGAGCCGAGCGGAGGAGGCCTCCGACGAGGGGGCGATCAGCGCCGGGAGCTTCCGGGCCGAATATGCGACGGGCGTCGCCGTCGACACGGGCTGGGAGCGGGAAGGCGAGGACGTCGTCGAGTGGGCGGGTCGGGCGGATTTGAGGCTCGAGCAGCCCCTCTCGCCGCAGTGGCATGCGGTCGTCGCCGGCGAGTTCGAACACTGGATCGGGGCCGAGCGCCGCGAGGGGGAGCCGAACTACCTGCTCAATGCCGCCGACCCGCGCGGCGCCGTCGACGTCCGGCTCGGCGAAAGCTACGTAGCCTACCGGGCCGATCGCTGGACGTTTCGCGGCGGTCATCTCGTCACCTCCTGGGGGAGCACCGATCTGGTTCGACCCGGGGACGTGGTGAATCCGATCGATGCGACGCCATCCGGTCCCCCCGGCGCCCGCGGCGACCGGCTCGTTCCCCAACCCGCCGTCGAACTTTCGTACACCCGCCCGAACTGGTCGCTGACCGGGCTCGTGGTCCCGTTTTTTCGCCAGAACCGTGTTGCCGTGCTGGGGCGCGACGCCGGCGTTGCGGCCGAGCGTCTCCCGGCGCTCGGCACCCAGTTTCCGGTGCTCGATTTACTGGAGCAGACCTTCGACCGGAGTCTCTACGAGGATCTGCAGCCGCTCGTGCTGGCGACTCGCCGCCCCGAGGAGTTTCCGAAACATGCGAGTGCCGGATTGCGGGCCACGGGAACGCGCTGGAGCACCGATTTCGGGCTCGGCTACTTTTTCGGCTGGGATCGGACTCCGTATTTGAGCGTCGAGCCGGAGGTCCGAGAACTCGGGAGGCTCGCCGTCGAAGACGGGCAGGTCCTGCAAGATTACGACCTGCAGGGGTTCATCGGGCGGAATCCGGAGGCCCTGGAGTTGATGAACAGCCTCTCCGAAAAACAGCGCGAGGGGGACCGACTGATCGAGTCGCGCTATCGCCGGATGCACACCCTTTTGGTCGACGTCGCCCGGTATCTCGGCCCGGTAGGCCTGAGGCTGGAGGCGGCCTTTCAACCCGAGCGGACGTTTCTCACTCGAGATCTGCGGTCGGTACGGCGCCCGTCGCTTTTCACCGCCGTCGGGGCCTCGTACGAGGAACTGATCGAGGGCCGGCCGTTGGCGCTTTCGTTGGAGGGATTCTGGCTCAAGCCGTTCGGGGCCGAAAGCGACCTCACGCAATGGCTGGTCGCGCCGTCGGAGCACGGCGAGGAGGCCGAACCGCTGCTGTTGTTCGAGGGAGGTTACCCCGGCCTGGTCGGGGCCGTCGACTGGGCGACGCCGCTCTGGGATCTGGATGTTCGGGTCGGCTCGCTCGTGGAATTGGAGACGGGAGGTCTGGTGGTCACCGGGCAGCTCGGGCGCAGGTGGGCGAGTTGGCTGCGGACCTCGATCGGAGCGACGATCTACACCGGGCCCGACCCCTCGTCGCGGGTGAGTCTCGGAGGATTGTACGATCCGAACGACCGCGTGTCGCTCACACTCGAGGGCAATTTCTAGAGCGCGATGCGACTCTCCGGAGTGAAGTCCGGGATGCCGTCGCGGACGGGATAGACGAAGTCGGCGCCGTCGGGCCGCAAAGCCGCCTCGAGCGGACGCTCGACGCGCTGATCGCCGAGCGTCCGCGCCGTGCCCTCGCGGATGGCGTCGTTCAATCGCCGGAGCCGTGCCGGGTCGACCAGATCGACGGGGCAACCGGTCTCCGGGCAGCGAAACATCGAGATGGAGGCTTCCAGATCGAGCATGGTCGGAGAGCTCAGGTCTCCTCGGAGGAATCGTCGTCGAAGAGCGGCTCGGCGGTCTTCTGGTCCACGGCGAACTCCTCGGCGAATTCCTGGAGCAGCTCGCGTTCCTCGGCGTTGATCGGGCTGGTGAGTCCGAAAAACCCGCCCGATGCTTTGGCGACCTCTTCGACGAGTTCGACCAGCGAATCCCGACTCCAACTGTCGGAATCCTCGCTGATGAGGTGTCGGACGACCCGGTTGACCCGCTCGAAAAACAGCTCGGAGGGGCGTTCCGAGAGCATCAACCGGAGGAACTCGAACGCCTCGCTTTCGGGTTCGAGTCCGAAGCGCTTGGCGAGCTCGCGGACCGTGCGGCTTTCGGCGGAGGAGACGTTGTCGTCGGCCCACGCCATCTGGATGAGGGGAACGAGCGGGAGGACGCGGGCGGTGTCCCGGTCGAAACCCAGCTCGAGCGCCTCCTCGGCGACCTCCTCGGAGGTGTGGAGCGCGTCGGCGATCCCCTCCTTTTCTTTGCGCTGAATGGCCTCGAGGCGTTTCTCGCGGCGCACGTCGTCTCGCCATTCGGCTTCTTTGGCCTCGAAATACTTCTCTTCTTCATCGCTCGTCATCGGTGCATCTCCACTGCAGGAAAAACGATGGCGGTCGTCTCGATGGTCGGTGAATGAATCCCGGAAAAGCGCCGCTCAATATAAGCGCGGGAAGGAGGTTCGACAACGCCGCAGCTGCACCGGGGCGCCGATTGCTCGTGCTCACTCCAGTTCTTTGAGGTCTTCGGCGCGCTGACGCAGGGAGCCGGCCTTGTCGCGGAGCTTGTCGGCCTGCTGTTCGAGCCGTTCGCGCTCCCGTTCCAGCCGCTCGATGCGCTCCTCGAGATCCGAGTCGCCGGAGAACCCGGCCGAGATCGAGGTCGAGGGATCGGAGTCGTTCTCCAGGACCATCGAGTCGTCGTCGCCGAAGGCGCCCCCGGAGCCGTCGGAGTTTGGACCCGAGGAGGATTCGGGCTCGGGCGCCCGGGGAGCGGGTTCGGGACGGTCGGTGGCCGGGGAGCCGTCCCGGTCGAAGCTCTCGTCGTCTTCGGGAGCTCCGGCACTCGGAGGGGCCGAATCGTCCTGGTTGTCGTCCGGATTGCGCACCTCGTCCCCGCCTCGATTTGGCGACGAATCGGTCTCTTCGTCGCCGCTGCCGGCCTGCGGAGCATCGTCTTCGCCGCTCGAACTCTCGGCGTTGCGATGTCGCCCGACGACGCGGGGCCTGGCTTCCTCGTCGAAAAACTGCTCTTCGGACTGGAAGGTTCGAGCGCGCCTGGAGAGCGTGCGGGCACTTTCGAGCTTGTCGAGCTTCTGGTCGAGCGCATCGAGGCGTTCGCGGATCTGATCTTCGGTATCCTGCAGTTCGTCGGCGGCGGCGCTGATCCGTTCGGGGTGGCCCCGGTCGAGTTGCGAGGCCATCTCGAGGGTCTCGTCGACTTCCTCGGCATCCGGCGCCTCCGGGAGAGGCGTGCGATGGCGCCGGCGAATTTCGCGCAGATCGTTCAACTGGTCGACCAGCTCGGAGCGGGTCGATCGGGAGGCCTCGGGAAGCTGCTGTTCGATCTGTTCGGTCATGCGGTCGACCTGACCGATGATCTTGCGCTGAAGCGCGGCGAGGCGTTCGTCGATCCGGCCGAGTCGTCGCTGTCTGGCCTCGAGTTTGTCGGCGACGCTTCGGCTTCGGCTCAACAACGTCTCGATCGAGGTTCGCGTCTCGAGCTCGTCGGCCCCCTCGTTTTTGAGCCGGTCGATCCGGTCGACGAGTCGGCCGTACTCGGATTCGAGCCGTTCCATGTCCTCGATTACGGCTCGGCGTTCCTCGAGGATCTGCTCGTAGTTTGTCTGCAGCTGTTCGAGCCCTTCGGAGGGCACCAGACCGCTGACGCCCGGGGCGATCAGCGCCGTCACCACGACGGCGCGGAGCAGAAGTTGTTCGAGCGCGAAGATCACTTCGACCTCGAAGTGCTGAGGGGGGCTCGTCGGGCGGCGGCCGGAGGCCGACACCCACACGCCGGACAAGGTGCAAGACGCGATCCAGTGGGTGGCGCCCGAGACGCCGGCTCGACGCCTCTCTCGGGGCGGCTGTATCTCAAATATTCGAGAAGAGGGAGCCAGCATTTCAAATTTCTGAAGTGGTCGGGGAGAAACGGCTGCACAGCCTGGAGGTGCGCGGGTCGGGGCGTCCCGGTTGAAGGGCCTCGATTCGACGTGGTATGCACCTTGGGGAGGCAGACGAACTCATGGTTTGGCGAGGATGCAGACGCGATGAATCGACGTGTAGGACGAAGCGAGCCGTTCGGGGCCGAACTCGGCGAGACATCGAGCTCGAAGGTACCGATCACGACCGATTCCGGGGAGGTGTTTCGGGCCGAGGTGTACACGACGGTCAACGTCACGCGGGATCCGGAGCTTCGCGACGAGCTCGTCGACGGGACGCTCAATGTCGTCGAAGGGCCCGACGGGCAGAACACCTACGAGCCGGCGGTAGCGGTGCGATACCACGACGAGGAGAATCGCGTCTTTGCGCTGGTCGTGCCGAACGAACTGCGTCATCGGGCGTTCGAGCTGCGAAGCGAGTTGCTCGAAGAGCTCGCCGAGGTCGAGGCGTCGATGCCCGACTACGTCGCCAACTTTGCGACGGTCTTCGACCCGACTCGCCTCGAAGATCTCGAGCGGGTGGGGACGGATCGCGACTTCGAGGGGAACGATAGGTCCCGGACCGACGAGAAGCAGGCGGAGGAGAACGACGGCCGGGCGTCGGCCGTCTCGGAGTCGGAGGTCGCCGAGAAACTCGACGAAATCGAGCGCGAGTGGGAGGAGATCGAGGAGGCCCGGGACGATCTCGACCGGCGTCGGAAACAGCTCGACGAAGTCCGCGAGCGAATCGACCGGGAACGAACCCGGATGGACGAACTCGAGCAGGAACTGACCGAGGAACGGGCCGAGCTCGAGCAGTTGCGCGAGGAACTCGAGGCCGAGCGTCGGGATCTGGAAGCCGAGAAACTGAAGCTCGAGGAGGAGACTCGCCGTGCCGAGCGCGACGACGGCGAGAGTGTCGACGAGGTCACTCAGGTGGTGACCGACGACCAGTTCGTCGAAGTGACCGACGAATCGGAAGCGGCAAACGCGGCGGCGCCCGGGGAGGGTACGCACGATGAAGAGACGGCGATCACGGAATCCCCCCCGTCGGCGGCCGCGAATGGGGAGCTTGCGGCGGAACTCGGGGTCGTGGTCGAACCGACCGAGCAGGTCGACGTGCCCGAGGAGTTCGACGAACAAGCGGCGGGGAGCCTGGAGGGGTACGTCGAATTCGTCGAGGGGCGCGTCCTGGCCGCCTGTCGGCTTCCCGGCGAGTGCGGCGAGGCGCTGTGCGAAGAGCCTCCGAAATTTTACGTCCAACATCACGTGGTCGACGACGTGCCGCTGGTCGCTCTGACCCTCGCCGCTCTCGACGCCGACCAGGCCGTCGAAGAGAGTTTCGGCTGGCCGTTGAACCTGGCCGACGAGTCCGACATCGAGGTCGTCGACGCTCTCTGCAAGGAGATGGAGCTGAACGTCGCCATTTACGGCGAGGAGGGAGTGCGCCGAGTTTATCGCATTTCCGGTCCGCTCGAGGAAAACCTCCAGCGTATCCGCCACGAGGTCGAAACCGAGATCGAGGCTCTCGACGATGCCGAATTCGAAGCGGCGGCCGAGCCGTTTCAGAGCGAGGCCTACGAGCGCGTCGGCGAGATGCGTCACAATTTCGAGCGCCAGGCGTTTCACGAGCTGGAGACGGCCTCGCAGGTGAAACTCGCCGCCGGCGTGGTCGGCTTCTGGTCGTCGGACGATCAGCTGGAGTATCTCGTCGCCAACCGCTCGTATCCGCTGTTGCTGTTCCGGGCGCTCCAGGAGGATGTCGTCGCGGCTGCCGTCGAGACGGGGATTCATCTCGACGCCCCGCTCCGCGAGATCGCCGTGGAGATGGAGTTGGTCGACGACGAAGCGGAGCTGGTCGAGCGCCAGCTCGCCAACTTTGCGGAGGTCGCCGTGCAGTTGCGCGAAAACGACCTCGATCCGGTCGACGAGTGGGAAAACTGGGAGGCGCTGATCGATCTGGCCCGAGAACTCGGTCTCTCGCCGGATCCGGACGTCATCGAGCTTGCCGAAGCGAGTCTCAAACGGGCCCAGGACTATCAGCAGACGCGCCAACCCCGGGACCCGGCCGGCGAAGCAGCGGCCGACGGGGGAGGCGCAGTGGAGGCGGCGGGGGCGGTCGAGGTCGACGAGGATCTAGTCGTCAGCCGGCGCTCCGAGGCGACGGGCGTGACGTATTTTCTGCCCGACGAAGCCGTGATCGATTCGTTCGACGATCTCGCCGACGTCCCGCGCGAGGACCTCGAGAAGTTGCTCGAGGATCCGAACGGCCGGCTCGAGGCGGCGCAGATGCTGGTCGAGCGCTACGGGTCCGAGGTCGTGCCGACGGTGCTCGAGACGGCGGAGCGGATGGCGGCGCCGGAGGTGACGGCGCTGGCCCGGTTTTTCGAGACGCAGGCCGAAGGGCTGGAGTCGGAGCTGGTGAGTGCCGTCGAATCCAGCGGTCCGAGCGCGACCTACATCGCCGCCCGTGCCCTCGCCGACATCGAGAGTACCAGCGGGTTGCCGACGCTGCTCGAGGCGTATCGAGACTCCGGGCGCCAGATCAATCGACCGGCGATCGCCGAGACGCTGGCAGCGTACGGCGACCAGTTGATATCGGCGGTGACGCGGTCTGTGCGCGAAGACGGCATCGACGAGGAGGTCGTCACGCTCCTCGCCCACGTCGACGAGCAGGTCGACGAGGCCCTTCTCGAGACCCTGATCGACGAACACGACGACGAGGTGCGCGAGGCCGCCGAGCGTGCCCGGAACCGACGTCTTTGAGGTCGACCGCCAGTCAGTGAGGCGACATGCGAATCGGAATCCTCAGCGATATTCACAGCAATCTGCAGGCGCTCGAAGCCGTGCTCGACGACATCGACGAGCGCGACCTCGAGATCGACGAGTATTACTGTCTGGGGGACGTCGTCGGCTACGGGGCGGAGCCGAACCCGTGCTGTGAGATCATCCGCGATCTGTGCGAATTCACCATCGTCGGCAACCACGACGCCGCGGTCTCGGGGCGGATGGACTACAGCTTTTATTACGATCAGGCACGCAATGCGCTCGACTGGCACGCCGAGCGGATCGAGGAGACGCATCGCGAGTGGCTCGAGGAGTTGCCGTACCGCGAGGATCGCCGCGACGCCGCCTACTGCCACGGCTCGCCGATCAACCTCAAGGAATTCGATTACGTGTTCAATCTCCACCAGGCAAACAGCCTGATCGATCACTGGAAGGAGTTGCAGCCGGTCAACTTCATCGGCCACTCCCACCTGACGAAATCCTTCGAGCTCGACCGCGATCAGGGGGCTCGCGAGATCGAACCCCCGGAGCTGGAGTTCGAGCCGGACAAAAAATACATCGTGACCGCCGGGAGCGTCGGTCAGCCGCGCGACAACGACAACCGGGCCTGCTACGGGGTCTACGACGAGGACGAGGGGACGTATACCTTTTATCGCGTGCGCTACGACGTCCGACAGGCGGCCGATCGCATCTTCGAGTCCGAGCTCTCGAGCGATTTCGCCAAGCGCCTATTTTTCGGTATCTGAGACCTCGACCAGAAAGTGGTTGAGGTCCATGCCGACCAGGCGGTCGTCGATGTCGCTCGGCGTGTTGGCTTCGCCGACGACCAGCGCCAGCTCCCCCGCCGCCGCGAGGAATTCCGGGACGTGAAACGGCTGGGGGAGAGTGTGGATCGGGCGACCGGTCTCGAGGTCGCGAATCTCGAAGGCGTCGCGGACGGTCAGTACGGCGTCGCCGAGGGGGATGATCCGGGCGCGGCCGCCGTTGCGCCAGGTGTTTTCGTCGGGACAACTCCGCCACCGAATCTCGCCGGAGGGGATCTCGAAGCACGTCGTCTCGTGGCGGTCGGTTTGCACGATACCGTGCGGGTCGCCGCCGATCTCGACCGCGGCGATCTGGCTGGGGGGATGGCGACCCCCGTCGAGTTCGAGTTGCCATTCGAACTCGGGCTCCGGGGCGCCGAGATCGAGGCCGGCGAGGATCTGGCGCCCTCTGCACTCGACGGGACAAAACAGCCAGTCGTCGGCGAAGCTCGGCCGCCCGATCAGGCTCCCCTCGATGCGCGTCTGCCAGCCGGTGCGGCCGGTGAACGGAGCGATCGCCTGAACGGTCACGTAGCGGTTGCTCGAGTCGTGGCTGAAGGCGTACAGCCGGCCCTGGTGGGGGATCGGTTCGAGCTGAGCGAGGCCGCCGAGTCGGATCTTCCACAGGACCGATCCATCGGTCGGGTCGAGTCCGTAAAAGAATCCCTCCCGGGTGAGAACGCCGAAGAGTGGGCCGTCGAACAGACAGCCAGCCAGGCGTCCGTGCCCCGGCTCGAAGCGCCATCTCGGTGTCCCGTCGGACGGCGAGATACCGAAGGCGCGGCCCCGCCGCTCGGCGACGACCAGAAGTTCGGGCTCCTGGAACTCCGCTGCCCCGAGAAGCAGCCGGTCGCGATCGCCGGCGATGTCGGTCTCGAATTGCCGTTCTCCGGAGTTGACGTCGAGGCCGGTCAGCAGGCCGTTGCGTTCGCTGATGACCGCGTAACGTTCAGTGAGTGCAAAGCTTGTCGGCGCCTCGGTCGACTGGTCGTCGGCGAGCCGCCAGGCCGTCTCACCGGTCTCCCAGTCCAGCATCGCGAGTGCATCCGAGCTGGGGACGAACAACCCCCGCGAGGTCGTCTCGATGCCCGACAGATGGATGCGCTCGGCGCGGTACTCCCAGCGGCGTCTCGGAAACAGCTTGACGGCATTTTTCAGCGACCAGGGGAAGGCGGGGGGCGTCGGGGCGGCGGGCTCGCTCGGTTCGAGGTGGCCTTTGTGGGCGAGATACGCCTCTGACTGGTCGAAATACTCATTCGTCCCGGAGAGCTCTTCGAACCAGTTGCGCAGCTCGCGGACTTCGCGCTCGAGTTGCTCGAGGCGGTGGTTGAGGTCCAGCCGATAGTTGATGTCGTGCAGATCTTCGACGAGCAATTCGCCGAGTGTCAGCACCGCCTCGAGGCAGTCGGAGGCGGGGAGGTCGACGTTCAACGCCTCGGCATCGGAGGTCGGTGAGCCGAGCGAGACGCGCCAGTCCCTGCCCTCGGCCTCGACGCCGAACGTCGCGTGAAGCAGCGGGGAGTGCCGAGAGAATTGCGGATCATCGCAGGTCTCCAGGGCGGCGAGCAATTCGCGGGTCCGGTCCAGTAGCGCCAGGAGGCACAAAAATGGATACTCGCCGCTGATCTCGACGACCCGTCCCCGGTATTCGGCCTCGACGTGACCCGGAAACAACAGGGCGTGCATGTCGAAGGCGTGTTCTCCGGAGTACGCGCGCATTGGCTCGAAATCGCCGTCCAGAGCGTAGCGCAGTGTCAGGCCCGTGGCGGTCGACGTCGATGCCCGGCGCGGCCCGATCCGGGGATGCTCTTCGATCGCTCGGGCGTCGAAGGCCTCGGCGTCGGCGCGCTCGAGGCGTCGGAGTTTGTCGTCGAGCTTCTGGACGAACGCATCGGATGTGAACTGGTCGGAGATGCCGTACAGGTCGTCGAGCATCGAGCGTGCGGCGGTGGTGACCGCCTCGAGGAAGGTCGTCCGTTCGATCGGAATCCGGTGAGCGATCACCTGACGTTGATTGCCGATGCTATACAACGAGATCTCGAAGTCCTCGCCGCAGGGATCGACGACCAGCTCCCAGGGTTCGCAGTGAAATTCGACGAGGCCCTTGCGTGAGCGTCCTTCGAGCAGATCGACCAGCGAGTCGATCAGGGCGCCGATGATCCCAAAGATGCTCTCCTCGGTGGCCGCCGAGGTGATATTGCGCCCGTCGACGACGATGTCGATGATGTCCCGGATTTCGACCAGATCGAGCGACTGACCGGCCGGACGCACGTCCTGGAGGTCGTGCAGATAGCGGACGTCTTCGGTCCAGTTGTGTCCGACGATGATTTTGACGGAACCCATCGATGCAGTCCGTTCGTTGAAATGTACGAGCCGAGCCTCCGTGCTCGGACCCGCCCGCCGCTCGGGCTGCTCGCCCGGGAGGCCGGAAGCCGTCGTCTCTGGGAAACAAGTCAGTCGGTCGATTCTTCCGAATCCGGGCTGTCGGACGCCTCGACTTCCCGGCGTCCGGCCGGGGTCAACTCTCGCCACAGCGTCTCTCCGATCGACAGCTTCTCATCGAGCCGATCGTGGGTCGGAGCGTCGACGTACATGCGGCCGAGGTGCGCCGGATTCAACGCCCCGGCCAAAAAGGAATCCGCGAGTTGGCGGCGTTCGAGCAAACAGACTTTCGTATAGCTGGGGCGATGGACGACCAGTTGGACGAACGAGGCGTCGCGCGTGGGCCGTTGCGGCCGACGTCTCCGTCCGCCGATCCCGACCGGCGTGTCTCGGCCCGACTCGTCGCCGCCGCGCCCCTCTCGGCGTCTTCCGGCGGCCGTCTCCGGGTCGGAGGCCGGCGAGGAGTCGGCCGGCGCGGTCAGTGTGGCGGTGAACGCGTCGATGACGGCCGGGCGTACGGCGAGATACGCCTCCCGGACGCGCTCGCGTGTTCCATTCAGATCGATGGCGAGCCCGTCGGTGTCGATTCGGATCGTGTGCTCGTCGTCGTCGACCGTGGTGGCTCGCGGGTCGGGTTGTCGTAGACACGACTCGGTTGCTGTGAGTATAGGGAAGGGCGTTTCGGCGCTTCAAGGCGGCGGTCGGTGGATTTTTTCGGGAAGAAGCCGTACCCTTGGCGTTGAGAACGTCGCGAAGCGAGCGAGTTGTCTATCAGCGGACCAGACGGTCGGCACGGTTGCGTGCCCACGGCGTTGTGAGTCGACGTCTCGACGAGACTTCCAGTCTTCGAACAGGGGTGAGACGATGACCAAGATCGACAAGCAACAGGGGACGCCCGGTGGCGCCCAGACTCCCTCCACTTCCAGCAGTGAGTCGGGGGGCGGGCAGGGGAACTTCGGCCAGTTCATGGACGATGTCGCCGATGGAGCGTTGAACGCCGTCTCGACGGTGGCCCCGGCACTTCCGGGCGGCAAGCTCGTCAAGATGGCCGCCGACGGGCTCAAGGGGCTCAAAGACCAGGCACCTGGTGCTCTCGCCGGCGGCCCCGGAGGAGGCGAGTCGGAGCAGCTGCAGGAGATGTGGGAGATGCAGCAGCAAAACCAGGTGTACAACATGCAGTATTTCAAGCTGCAGCAGTCGGCGCAGCAGCAAAATCGGCGCTTCAAGGCCCTGTCGAATCTGATGAAGGTGCGACACGACACGGCCAAGAGTGCCATCAACAACATGCGGGCGTAACCACAGTGCCTCGGAACTGCTCGCTGTGGCGTCGAGTGCCGAGGGGAGGAAACGATGGGAGAGGCGATCGAGGATGCACAGAGGCGAGACGAGATCTGGACGGAGGCGAGGGGGGAACTCAGGCGTGCCTATCTGGCGGTTGGCTTCGGGCGGTTCGACGAAGCGCTCGAGGCGTGTGAGCGGGCCCGGGAGCTGATCGACGGAGAGCACCACCTGCCCGCCACGATCCGGGGGAGTGTGCTGGCGGCGAAGGGCGATTTGCGGGGGGCGATCGGAGCGCTGCGGGAGGTGACCCGGAGGTTTCCCGAGGCGACGCTGCCGCGCCTTCATTTTGCGGAGGCGTGTTATCTCGCCGGCCGGGAGCGGCAGGCCGACCGGGCGCTCGAAGCGGCGCGGCGTCTGGGCGTCGACGAGCACGCCGAGTTTCTCGACGCGCTCGAAGCGACCTGGTCGGACGTCGAGCCGAGCGAGGTTCCGCCGCCGGTCCAGATCGACTAGCGATCAACGGGAGGAGGACCCATGAGTCTCACGAACAATCCGAACCGCACGACTGGGGCCGGCGGTGATCTCCTCGGTCGGGTCAAGCGAGCGCACGACGAAAGGCTCGAATCCGACCCTGGGATCGACTCCGGGGGCGAGCCCCGCGAGGCCTCCGTGGAGGGGCCCGGGGCCGAGCAGTTCGAAGGTGCCGAGGCACGGGCCAAAGCCGGCACGGGCGGGCCCCTCGAGCGGCGCATGGTCGAGTGCGCCCGGGCAGTTCTCGACAGTCGGTTCGAGTCGTCGGAGGGCGTCCGCGAGGCGGTCGTCGAGGCGGTCGTCGAAGCCAGGTACGGCGCGCTCGTCTCCGGGAAGGACCGCGAGCAGATGCTCGAGACGGTGCACCGGATGCTCGACGACGACCCGTCGTTTCGGGCTGAGCTCGAAACCATGTTGATCCATGCCGCCCGCGAACTCGGGCGAGCTGCGGGTGGTTGATCGAGCCGACCGACTGGTGTGTGATAGGTGTGAGCCAACCCGAGCGTTTTTTGTCAAACGAGGAGTGGTAGATGTACTACGAGGTGTTTATTCCGTCCCCGGACAACGAGGGATACGACGTCACTATCACGGTGGACGCCGAAAACTGGATGTCGGCCCTGAAGTCCGGCCTCGAGCGGACCGGCGAGGGGGCCGATGCGGTCCGCAATGTGATGTGCGACATCAAAGACGACAACACCATCCACGTGACGGACGCGACCACGCAGCGCGTGTTCGTTCTGGAAGAACTCGGCGAAGAGCCGCCCGAGGGCATCGAGCCGGGGGAGGTCGATACCGAGCCTCCGGAGACCGACGAGG
>CAZRLK010000096.1:0-18715 GCA_964600555.1 uncultured Bradymonadales bacterium | reverse complement strand
GAACTGGGACGACGAGTGGGCCGAAGGATCGAATCCGTGCGTCGAGCAGACGCTGTGGGACCGGGAGCTGTGCTGTCTGGTCGAGACGTATCCGACCCACCACGAGTCGCTCGACGACTACAAAGAGACCCTCCGGGTCGCCTACCAGTACGCCAAGACGGTGACCTTGATCCAGACCCACGACCCGAAGACCAACGCCGTGATGCTGCGCAACCGGCGGATCGGGTGTTCGATGACCGGGATCGTCCAGGCGATCAACAAGCACGGCTACCGGGAGTTTCTCGACTGGTGTGACGAGGGCTACGACTACATCCAGCATCTGGACAAAAAGTACGCTGACTGGCTGTGCATCCCGCGCTCGATCAAGACGACCTCGGTCAAGCCCTCGGGGACGGTCAGTCTGCTGGCCGGGGCGACCCACGGGGTGCACTGGGATCACTCGCCGTTCTACATCCGGCGGGTGCGCGTGCAGGACGACCACCGGCTGGTGGGGCTGTGCGAGGAGGCCGGCTACGAGGTCGAGCCGGATGCCTACGCCGACGACACGGTCGTGATTTCGTTTCCGGTCAAGGTCGAGGGGCTGGAGCGGGGCAAGGACGAGGTGCCGCTGCGTGAGAAGATCGACCTCGCTGCTCAGATGCAGCGATACTGGTCGGACAACCAGGTCAGTTGCACGGCGGAGTACGACCCCGAGACCGAAGCCGAGGAGATTCCGAGGCTTCTCGCCGCCTACGAAGATCGGCTCAAGGGCATCTCGTTTTTGCCGATGGAGGATCACGGCTACGAGCAGCCGCCCTACGAGGAGATCACCGAGCAGGAATACGAGCAGATGAAGGCGCAGATCGAACCGATCGAAGGCGCCAATCTCGAGCACGATCTCGAGGACAAATTCTGCGACGGGGAGGCCTGCAAGGTGGAGGGAGGCTGAGCCCGCGGCTCGGCGGCGGGAATATCTCCCGCCGCCGGGGAGCTTTTTGTTTGCGCGCGTCGGTCTTATACAGTGGCGCGCGCAACGTCTCTCCCCACCCGAGCCGAGGTAGTCGCCATCGAACGCCTCCCCACTGCAGCTTCTCGACTCTTCGTTTCCGCCGTTGCGGCCGCGCTGGTGTGTCTGTCGGCCGGCTGCGAGCCCAGTCGCTCCGCGGACTCTTCGGATTCCCCGTCCGAATCGGCGGAGTCGTCCGCGAGCCCCGAGACCGACCAAAGTCGAACCGGGGAGAGCGAAAACGACAAGTACGCCCTGGAAGTGGTGCCGGATCCGAACCCGATCCCCTTCCAGGAGCTTTTTGCCTTTCAGGTCCGCATCTATGAAAGCGGGGAGCGCGAGCAGCTCGCCGAACAGGCTCGCATCGACCAGGTGCGAGCCCGCATGCCGGCCCACGATCACGGGATGAAGACGGAGCCGGAGGTCGTCGACGAGGAGGCCGGGGTGTTTCGCCTCGAGGGGATGCGCTTTCACATGCGCGGCGACGGCGAGGATGGTCTCTGGGTACTCGAGCTCGTGATCAACGGACCCGAGGGTATCGACGAAGCGAGCTTCGAGTACCAATGCTGTATCGAACCGTAGGCGCATTCGACGCGGGGCGTCCGCACCGAAGACAGGGGGAGTGGCGGCACCTCGGCATCGTGCTCGTGGCGGGGATGCTGGCCGCGATCGTAGGGTGTCGCCAGGAGGGGGGGGGAGGTTCCGGGGACGCGGTGCGGTTTACGTCGGAGCAGCGCGAGACGATCGCGTCGCTTTCGCCGCTTCCTCCCGTGCCGGAGGATCCGACCAACGCCGTCGCCGACAGCTCCGAGGCGGCGCACTTCGGGCGGTTTCTGTTTTTCGACGAGAGGCTGTCGCGAAACGGGGAGGTGAGCTGTGCGTCGTGTCATCGGCCGAGTCACGGTTTTTCGGTGCCGACCCGTCTCGGACGCGGGCTCGAGAAGACGAGGCGCCATCCGCCGACGCTTCTGAACGCGGCCTATCAGAAGTGGTACGACTGGGACGGAAAGGCCGATTCGCTGTGGGCGCAGGCGGCGCGTCCGCTCGAGCATCCCGGCGAGCAGGGGATGACCCGGACACGGCTCGTGAGACTGGTGGCGAACGAGCCGGAGTTGCGGCGGGCCTACGAGCGGGTCTTCGGGTCGGTGCCCGACGTCGAGTCGAAGCGTCGCTTTCCCCCCGAAGCGAGGCCCGTGCCGGAACGAGAAGATTCGACGGCGAACCGGGCCTGGGAGTCGATGGCGCCGGCGGACCGCGAGCGAGTCAATCGAACTTTTTCGAATCTGACCAAGGCGATCGCCGCCTACCAGCGGGAGCTGATCTCGCGGGAGGCGCCGTTCGATCGATACGTCGAGGGGTTGGAGTCGGGAGATGCGAGCAAGCAGCAGGCCATCTCGCCGGCGGCGAGGCGTGGACTGGAGTTGTTCATCGGCGAGGCGGACTGCATCAACTGCCACAACGGTCCAAACTTCAGTGATGGGGCCTTTCACAATCTGGGCCTGGGATCGCGCCCCTGGTTGCCGGCCCGCGACGAGGGGCGCTGGGAGGGCGTGCCGGCGGTCAAGGAGAGTGCCTTCAACGCCGCCGGCCCGATGAGCGATGCGAGGCAGGGGGAGCGCGCCGAATGGGTCGAGTACCTGAAGCGCACGGCCGAAGACCACGGACAGTTCAAGACCCCCTCGCTGAGAAGTGTCGAGCTGACGGCGCCGTACATGCACGGCGGACACTTTCGGACGCTCGAGGAAGTCGTGCGGTTTTATTCGACGCTCGACGAGC
This sequence comes from uncultured Bradymonadales bacterium, assembly GCA_964600555.1. Classification (GTDB taxonomy): domain Bacteria; phylum Myxococcota_A; class Bradymonadia; order Bradymonadales; family Bradymonadaceae; genus CAJXPB01. The sequence continues at coordinate 15,954 of CAZRLK010000096.1, read as the reverse complement.
AGACGACGGTCGGCCACCGCGAGGAGATGCTCGAGCCGCTCGGGCTGTCGGATCGGGAGGTCGAGGATCTGGTGGCGTTTTTGAGGTCGCTGACCGGAGAATCGCTCGACCCGGAGCTGCTCGCCCCGCCCGATTCGCCGGTGCCGGGCGGGGAGTAAGGTGGGCCGTCAGTTCTCCCCGCAACTGACGTTTTCGACGATCTCGTCGAGCGTATTTTCGAGTTCGTCGCCGTCGGAGACTTGCCGGCCGCCGTTGCAGTTGAGGTTGCGCCCGTTGTTGACACTGCGGAGCTCGGAGTTGTTGAGGTCGCAGATTTCGACGAAGTCGCTCGACTGGCGGGTGCAGTTCGAGGTACTTGTATTCTGGCAGCAGGCGGCGCGTTTGTCGGAGCCGCGCTGGCGGGCCCCGCCGGCGGCGGCGAGTGCGTTGTTGAACTGCACGTCGGTGCCGCTCTGCAGGCCGATGGCGAAAAACGGGCCGATGTCGTTGCGGTGCTGGCAGGCCTTGTTGAGCGACTGGACTTCGCTGGTGGTCTTGCCGTCGGTGATGAGGACGGTGACCTTGGTGTTGGCGTCGTCGGAGCCGCCGAGCGTCGAGATGGCCTGGCCGATCGCGTCGGCGATGTCGGTCCCGCCACCGGGTCCGACGCTGTCGAGAGAGCTTTCGATCTCGGACCGGGTCTCCTCGCCGGGCTCGACGTGATTGCTGGCGCCGGAGGCGAAGGTGCCGAGGCCGAAGTTGAGGTCGTCGGCGAGGCTGGCGACGACATTGCGAATGGCGGTGGTCGCCTGATTCCATTTGCTGCCCAGGCTCATCGAGCCGGATTCGTCGAGCATGAAGTACACCTGCGGGGTCGTCTCGGCGGTCGGCCCGAAGCATCGTCCCGGTTTGCCGCCCAGGTCGTCTTCGATATCGCAGTTCGGATCGTCGCGGCACTCGATGTATTCGGCGGTCGATTCGTCGGGGTCCTCGTATTCGCACACGCCGCTGAGGCACTGGTAGTCGAAGGTGCACGGCTCGTCGTGGTCGAATTTCGGCTCGCAGGTGTAGGTGCAGGGGCCGGATTCGCCCTGGTTTTTCGGATCGTCCCCGGGTGAGAAATCACAGCCGTCGCCTTCGTCGGTGCAGTACTGATTCCAGCGGCACCCGGCGACGCCGCCGCCGGAATTCGGGATGCATTCGCCTTCGGTGAAGTGTTTGCAGGTCTGATCGTCGTCGGATTTGATGTCGCACCACAGGTGGAGGTTGCAGCTATCGCTCCGGGAGCAGTCGTCGCCGTCTGTGCGGTATTCGACTTCCTGGCAGGTCCCGGAGTCGAAATCGCAATACAGGCCGGCGCCGCACTGGGCGGCGGCGCTGCACGGTTCTCCCTTCTGGGGCGATTTCGGGTGGCAGTCGCCGTTTTCGCAGTACTCGTTGTACCCGCAGATCTCGGCGTCGCCGCCGGTCCCGCACCCGCGGTTGGCGGCGATCGTCTCCTGGCAGGTCCCGGCGCAGGCATTCGAGCCGGTGCGCACGCAGTTGCGGGGGACGATGTCACCATCCTGGTCTTCGCGGTTCGCACATTCCAGATCGGAGGTGCACTCGCCGTCGAGTCCGACCTGGCCGACGACGCCGGTACAGGCGGTCATTTCCATGGCGACCGCGTCGAATTCGTTGCAGACGAGACGCTTTTTGCGCTTGCGCGCCTCGGCGGAGTCGGCCTGATCGGCCCGGTCCCAGGCGTGCACGAGGGCGGCGACGCTGTCGAGGCAGCTGGCGGCCTTGTCGCCGTCGTAATCGGCGCTGCCCTCTTCGATCGCCTCCTCGAGTAGCGGCACGTCGAAGTCGTTTTCGAACTTGTCGATGCAGTCCTGCTTGTTGGCCATGCCGAGGGATTTCGTCAGCGAGCGGGAGTACTCCGAGCGCTGGCACCGAAAGACCAACTCGCAGAAGCGCTTTTGGCGCAGTTTCGGGCAGCGGCCCATCTCATTGTCGTCTTCGTCCTTTTTCAGTCCGGCGAGACCGTCCTCGCAGCGGTGCCGAAGCGGGATGATCGGTTCGGTCTCCTTGCACTGCGAGGCGCGTCCGGAGGTCGGATCGCCGAGATTGTCCTCGTCGCCTTCGTCCTCGCCGGTCACCGTCGTGGCTCCGTGCAGAATGCCGTTGTCGTCGGGAGACCGGGCCCATCCCTGCAGGCGCAGATGGGTGTTGGGGACCCAGGTGTAGCCGTTCTCGAGGCCTCGATCATTGAGGTGGTGGTCCTCCGGATTCTCCCGATCGGTCTCGAGACTGGCGTTTTCCGGTTCGTGGTAGCGGTGGTCGACGACGTGGCCTTTCGGGTCGACGTAAAAGGTCTGCTGGTAGCCTCCGGTCGGTCCGTCGTACGGGCCTTTGTTGGAGTCGGGGTCGCCGTCGTACTCGCGGTCGGGAAACGAGCACTGGCCGGAGGCCTGCCCGTAGCCGGAGGCGTCGCAGTACTGAACGTCGTTGCACTCGTTGTCGTTTTTGCAGGTCCCGCCGGGCGAGTGTTGTTCCTGGCCGCCGGGCAAATTGTCGGTGTTGCAGGCCAGCCCCTGCGGGATCTCGCAGGTGCGGGTGACGCAATCACCGGTGCGCCGCTCGTAGACCGGCTCACACGAGCCGTATTTGGTGCAGGGGTAGCTTCTGGTGCAGTCCTCGCCGCAACTGTACGAGCAGGTCGACTGGTAGTCGCAGCCGTAGTCCGAGCCGTTGCAGCCGCTGCCGCCGCCGACACACCTCCAGTCGACGCGCACCTCCCAGTCGCAGTCACTGTCGGAGTTGCACGCCTCGCCGACGGCCGAGGAGTGGCCGGGGCGGCCGGGATTGCCGCCGGTGGGAGCCTTGGAGCTGCGGCTGCAGCTTTTGCATTCGCTGTCCTGGGTGCATCCGACCTCGCGGCCGTGGATCTCGCTGTTGGGGGTGTCGTCGCGGCAGGCGGTGCAGTCGGCGTCTTCCTCGCAGCCGACGCCGGAGACGTTGGCCTCGGAGGTCGTGCAAGATTCGCCGAGGCCGTCGACTTTGTCGGCGGTGGCCTTGACCTGACAGATCTTGCCCGGTTTCAAGGGGGCGCTTCCGCTGAAGACCTCCTCGTCGCGGTTGGCGGTCCGAGGGTCGACGATGACGCATTTCGGGCGCATCTCGCAGGGGGTGTTGACCGGATAGGCGCCGGTATAGACGGTAAAGTGAGTGACCTCGGCGCGCAGGGCCCGGCCGGTCGGCGCGTGGGTGGATTCGGTGACCGTCTGCGTGCCTTCTTCGACCCAGAGGCCGGTCGATTCGTCGAGCGACCAGAGCGGGACCTCGCCGCCGAGCGACGCCCCGCGAGCAAAGGTCGGCATCCGCATCTCGACGGAGGCGCCGGGCCGGACTTGAAGCGGCTGGCCATCCTGGCGGAGATTCACCTCCATGGCTCCGAAGCTCGTGATCGGAATGCTTGCGCCGTCGGGCCGGAGGCCGACAAAGGATCCGGGAAAGGCCTCGATCGCCGGGGATTCGGAGACGTCGAAGGTGGTCATCTCGACGGTGATCGTTCCGGTGACGGGGTGGCCGTTCGGGCCGACGAGGCTGTCGGGGGGGATCTCGAGGCGCGCCCCCTGCAGAGCTTCGACCTCGGCTCCCTCTTCGATCGCCTCGACCTCGAGTGTCTCGCCGCTGTGACGCATGCGGACGGTCACCGGGGCATCGCGTCCACCATCCGGCAGCAGCACTCGCGCCACCTGGGTGGCGTAGCCGGGTTTGCTGGCTTCGAAGGCGATCGGTTCACCGGTCGGGAGGTTCTCGAAGGTGGCTTCGCCGTCTTCACCGGTGACACGGCGCTTGTCGGCCCCGACCACGGAGACGTCGACTCCCTCGATGTCCTCGAATTCGAGATCCTCGACGAGGACCGTCACCGTCGCCTCGCCGCGCTCGAAGGGGGTCTCCTTGATCGAGACCGTCCGGCTCGTCGAATCACTTTCGCCGCTCGGATCGGTCACCGTCAGCGTGACCTCGAAGTCGCCCCCTTCAGTGTAGATGTGGGAAGTCTTTTGGCCTCCTCCGGCCGTTCGGTCGCCGAACCGCCAGGCATAGCGCAACTCGTCGCCATCGGGGTCGCTCGAAGAGGAGGCGTCGAACTGGACCGGATCGCCGTCTTCGGGCAGATTCGAGGAGACCGAAAACGCCGCAGTCGGGGGAGAGTTGACGTCGTCGGTTTTGCGCAGCTCGGAGCCGGGCTCCTCCGAGCCCGAGTCTCCGTCGGGAGAGCCGCACGCCGACATGGCGAGAACGCCAGCCGCGAGCGCGGCGAGTCCGAAGCATTCGATCCAGCGGCGTGTGTCAACCATCGTCTTTGGCCTTCAGCAATCTGAAAGTCGTGCAACCGACCGTCGCGTCACCGATAGTGTGAGCAAGGTACGTGCCATCATATCGGATTCCGAATCTTCAGTACACAGCGTCCTGCGAACGAGGACAAAGGAAGTCCAGTCGCGAACGCCTGAAACGGGGAGATGGGGAATTCAGCCCGGAGGCTGTGACAAACTGGCACAATCGAGGTGAACCCGGCCGTTCGGGGGGAGGTGCGATCGCCTCGGACGGCCTCCGGTCGATGCGAGTCGTTTCGAGCCGAGGGTCAGTTCGAGGGGAGGGTCCGGACGAGCCGAAAGCCGAGCTGATCGCTGCGGGTATCCGGAGTTTCAGACGCGCGGGCGGCCGACCGGCACTCCGCGGCCGAACTGTCCCAGTGCCCGCCGCGCACGACCCGCTCGTTCCCCGACGAGGGGCCGGTCGGATCGGTGACCGGTCCCGTCGGATACGGGGCGTATCGATCCCAGACCCACTCGGCGACGTTGCCGCTCATGTCGAACAATCCGTAATCGTTCCCGGATTTGCCCCCCTGGCGGTGGCCAGTTCCATCGGAGTTGCTCTGATACCATGCGATGTCGCCGACCGTCGGATCGGTCTCCGGGTCGTCGATCTCGCCGTTGTAGGTTGCCGTCGAGGTGCCTGCGCGAGCGGCGAATTCCCACTCTGCCTCGGTCGGAAGCCGCCAGCCTTCACACTCGAGGCCCTCGAAGTCGACACTCGAGCACGAGAAGTCGTCGCCGGGCGTCCCGCTACAGCTCTGAAGATTGTAACAGTTTTCGAGTTGGTCCCGGTCGGACAGTTCGTTGGCGTACCGCAGGGCCCCCCACCAACTGACATTGGTCACCGGGCAGGTCGGTGCATCGCAGCTGCTGGAGGGAGGTGAAAAGTGGGGGCCCCAGTCCGTGCGGAGCAGTTCCGAAGCGTCGATCAGGTACGGATGCTGGAGGGTGACCTCGTGGCGCGATTCGTCGTCGCCGCGGCCCGTTTCGCCGGGAGGCGAGCCCATCTGAAAGGAGCCCGCCTCGACGACGGCGTGCGTCTCGGCGTTGTAGCAGACGGTGCCGTCGTCCAGATAGTCGGTATACGCCGAGCGGCACTCGCAGGTGTAGCCATCCTCGGCGCTGTCGTCGACCTGGCAGCCCGCATTCGTCGAGCATCGAAGGTCGTCGGCGTCGCAGGCGGTGGTCTCTTCACAGGTGCCGAGCCGGCAGACCATCCCGTCGTCGCAGCTTGTCGGGGGGGACCATTGGCCGCATCCGTCGCTGGTATTGATACAGGTCTGGACCTGGCCCTGGTCGTTGCAGCGATTCTGGCCGCTATGGCAAGAATCCTCGGGGCATCCGCCGTCCGGGCGGCGCTGGTCGCCGGAGTCGGAGGAGGCAGCGTCGGAGTCCCCCGGGCCGGCGTCGGTCCGGTCGGTTGCATCGGGCTCGGTGCCCTCGGAGTCGGAAGGGTCGTCGATGCCGGTGTCGGTCGCCCCGCCATTGGTATCGCCGGGCTCGGAACTCCCCCGATCGCCGCCCAGCGTGCCGCCGTCGTCGCCGCCGCAGGCGGCCAGGGCGAGCAGGGCGCCGATCAGCAGGGCGATCACCGACTGCGGGCGATCGAATCGGCGGGGAGGCCTCGTCAACGGGGATCGAACTGCGTTCATTGCTCTCGCCTGGACTCGGAGAAACGGGTTGCGATCTGTCGGCTGCTTCACTGTGATTGATAGGTCGTCACCAGGGTCTTGTCCAGCGAGGGGTGCCGTCGAATGCCGAGTGCGACGCTCTCGTCGCCGCGTTTGTAGCGGCGGACGGTCGCCTCGACGTCGTAGCCGTCGGCAAAGGGGACGACGCGGTTGAAGATCTGGCTTTCACGCGCCTGCTGCCACCCCTGCTGGGCCATCTGGCGGTCGTAAAAGCGGGTGACCTGGCGTTTGTCGCGGTCGGTGCCGAAGAGTTTGACGGTATTGGAGGTGGCGTTTGCCTCGCCGCTGAAATCGACCATCCGGAGACATCCCTCGCAGACGGGGATCTCGCCTTCGGCGCGTCCGGCCCGTCCGGGAGACGGCTCGGAGGGCATGTGGCGGCTCGCTTCGAACTCTCCGCGACTCCAGGAGGCGGTCACCGACGTGGAGCCGGTCGAGGGATCGCGAAAGACTTCGACCAGGCGGAACCCTTGGAAAAACTCGTCGACCTCCTCGGTCGGGGGACTGGCGACGACCCGCTCGAGCTGGCGGCGCGTCTCGGGACTGTCGGCCACGAGCGCGGCCCCCATCGAGGCGTAGTTTTCGCCGAGGGTCAGCGGAACGGGCTGACCACTCAGCATCGCCGCCCGCTGGCGGTGCGAGGCGCCGCCCGCTTCGTCGTCTCCGCCCTCGGCCCCGGGGCGGGTGCCATAGGCCTGTTCGTTGAGGCCGTGTTCGACGAAGGTCCGCTGGTAGTCGGCGACCACGCGCGCCGGATTATCGTCGGTGTAGCGGGTCGAAAACGCCACCTCGTTGCCGTTGAAATCGTACACGCGCGGTTCGCCGTGGCCGAGGGCGTCCAGGGAGTTTTCGAACCGCGCCGTGTTGCTGAGCGGCACGGGGCTCAGCGAGAGGATGTCGGCGGAGGCCTCGTCGACCTCCCCGCCGTCGAAGACGAGAACGGCCCAGCCGACCACCAGGATGCTCGCCGCACACCCCCCCAGTTTGAGGAGGTTCCAGAGCGTTCGTCTCAGCAGTCTCGAGGCCATGGCACGTCCGTACGATCAGGGTTGAGCGAAGTCGATGCCGGAATATTCGGTGAACTCGAACTCGCCGAGGTGCCGTCGGGAGATGCTGACCGGCCGGAAATGCTCCGAGTTGTCGCGATCGACGACCGGTCGAGGGGCGATCAGCGTGTTGTAGCCGGCCGACAGGTGGTCGGCGTCGATAAACGGAATCTGATCGAGGGCGTCGGCGGCGTTCGGGGAGTTCGAGGCGGATTTGACGGCCTGGACGAGTCCGTAGCGGGTCCCGCCGGCGTAAGCGGAGACGCTGGCGCCGGGGGACGGCGGGTCGTTGATACCGAGGTTGTTCGCCGGAGTCGGAAGCGACGGAGGCTCGTTTTCGCCGAGGCTGTCGTCGACCAGCTGGGCGGTGTACATCGAGGAGCTATCTCCGGTGTGGTAGTCGTAGCCGGTGCGCTGGAGGACGTCGCCGGTGTCGCGGGTGACGCCTCCGGGGGTCGAGGGCGGGGTCTGCAGATCGGCCTCGTTGACCAGCTGGCTGCCCGGTGCCTCGAGTGCCGCGCCCGCCTCGCCGATCGTGCCTCCCTCGCCGGAGCCCGGGCGAAGGCCGCCGAATTTCTCGCGATCGATGGGGTCGCTGAACCCGCGGTCGGTTTCGGGGGCGTCGACCTTGGTGCGCGAATCCGAGCCCGCCTGCCTGGGATTGACGTATTGCTCGTCGGGGTTTGTCGAGGTCTGTTGTTCGAGGGTGTCGTTCCAGAGTTGTTTGGTGGCGCTGAGTTTGAGCTGGACGGTCGTACTCTGGAGGAGTGTCATCTTGAGGATCGCCGAGAAGATGATCAAAAAGATCGGGAGCACGATGATGAATTCGGTCAGTGTCGCCCCGCGCTCGGCCCGGTGCACTCGGCCGGTGAGTCGGCGACCCGCTGTCAGGCCCCGGCGTGCTGCAGCGATCAGTTGTCTCCACGACCGTCTCATTTGATCGAGCCTCCCATCACGTCCGGATCCATCGTCCGCGTCGCCTTCTCCATGAAGGCGAGGTCGCGGGCGACGTCGGTGCGATCGTCGAAGCTGGATTTGTTGTCCATGATGCCGAGCTGGCCGGTCAGCGTCAGATACGGGTCGGTGGCGCTGTAGATGCCATTCAGGTCGTAGCCTTCGAGGCTGGAGAGCGAGTCCCATTCGCCGGGGAGTGCCAGTGGCCGGAGTTTCGCCGTCCAGCCGGGGCGCCACAGCCACAGGCCGTGCAGGCCGCCGGCGGTCTCCTGGCGCGGATCGCGGTAGTTGGAGTGGGCGTGCGGGTAGGTGATTTCCGCCCGGGCGATCGACCAGTAGCCCTGCGTGCCGTAGGTGACGCTGTCTTCGTGCTCGACGCCGTAGCCGATCGAGTCGAGCAGATTCCGGCCGCCGGTCCGTTGGGCGCCGCCCTGGTGGCGGGTCGTGACGCGGCCGTCGGTCTCGGCCGTCTCCATCGCTCGGCCGGGGGTGTATTTGTAGGTGAAAATCAAGTTCGATCGGGCCATCAGATCGGCGGCGGAATTGCCGTCGGCGTTCAGCGAGTACGGGATCGCCGGGAAGCGTCGGACCCCGCAGGCGTTGTCGGAGGCGCCCGGAGGTGTGTCGTGCTGGCCGAGGCGCATCGACCAGAAACACCCGCCGCCCATCGGATACTCGGTGTCGCGGACGGGAGCGTCGCTGACGGCGATGTCGAGGCCGGTGGTGACCGGGCCGAGGTCGTGGGCGTCGCCCTCGGAGCGTCGGCGGTGCAAGTCGAGGTTGGCGCCGACCTCCCGGGCGGCCGGGTCGGACAGGGGGCTGCGCTGCTCGTCGCTGCGCTCCTGGAGGGTCGAGGAGGTGGCGTGGCCGGTCGGCTGCTGGATCGGCAGACAGCTCTCGGCGCCGGCTTCAAACCGGAGGCCCTCCGGCGTGAAGCTCAGTCCGTAGCGCCGACGCCGAAGAAGGGCCGAGGGGACGATGTCGCCGCTGAGGGTGCCGGGGCAGGAGACGTCGAAATCGTAGGTGTTGGCGGCGTGGTCGTTGGTCTCGAAGTTGTAGTCGCTGTGGTCGTCGACCGATTTCTCGATCCAGGGGCTGACGTCGGGACTCTCGATCGGTCCCGGCAGGGGAAAGGTCATCGCCAGATCGGCGCCGTTGCGGGTCGCCCGGACGATGCCCTCGGTCCACGCCCACCACGGGGTGACGCCGACCAGATATCGCTGGTAGTCGTCCAGGGCCGTCAATTCGTTGCCGAACAGTTCGGTGGCGAGATTGTTGCGGTTGGCCTGTTTGACGGCGTCGCTCATCTGGCGGGCGATCAGGGCGCGGGTGGCCGCCGGGCTTTGCATCGGACGAAACGTGTCGCCGACGAGCCGCTCCCAGGCCCCGCCCCGGCCCCCTTCCAGGCTCAACAGGCGTCGGTTGCGCTGGCAGTCGTAGCGGGCGTCGCCGGACCAGACCGACGAGCCTTCGCCGCATTGTTCGGCGTACCAGATCGCGAGGCTCGAGAACATGCCATAATACATCGAGTGCATGCCGACGATCGAGCGTTTGGCGACGTTGGTAAATGCCAGTTTGTTCATACTCCTCGCGCGCACGGCGGCCTGGCTGTAGGCGGCGGTGTCGGCGGCGTTTTGCACGTCGATTTTGTCGCGTGCCGAGCGGCCGGCATCCCAGATGATCATGCCGACCATGATCAGCACCATGCAGGCCGCCAGCGCGGCCAGCAGGATTGCCCCGCGCTCGTCGTCGTCGAGGCGGCCGGCGAGGGCCCGAGTCGATTGTCGGAGGTGTGAGATCATGGGCCGTCACAGTTCCAGGTGCCGGAGAGGTCGGGCGGGGAGCCGATCGCCTTGTGCAGATCGTATTCGTTGGGGCGTTCGGCGCGAGGGCGCTCGATGTCGACGTACCAGCCCGGACGAATGCTGTTGCCGCTCGGGCCGCTGGTATCGAAGTCCCCGCCGAAGATCTGGGCGAACCAGGGGAAGACGACGTTGAAATTGTACACGAAGCTGACGTGAGTGCGGTCGTCGCCGAATCGGATCTGGTAGTTTTCGAGAGCCAGGTACGTGAAGGTCAGTTTGCGGGCCGCGCGGGTTCGAAACGAGCTGTCGTCGAAGGCGCGGGCGAACGAGAGGTTCTCCCCGTCGGCCCCGTCGCTGCTGCTGACGGCGGCGGCATTTTCGGCGTCGCCGTGCAGATTGGAGCCGGCGGTCCGGTCGGCCCGGCCGGCGAAGGTGGCGTACATCGTGGCGCGAAGGTCCTGGACGGCCTGGGGGACAGTGCCTTCGAACGAGAAACTCGACGGGGCGGTCGGTGCCAGCACGGCGGCCGAGGCGAGTCGGACGCGCTGGCAGATGTCGTTCTGGTCGATCGGATCGTTGTTCGGTCCCCGGTCCCGGTCGTATTCCGGTTGCCAGACCCAGGCGGCGCGGGTCCCCTGGTAGAGAGCGAGGTCGGCGAGGACGCCGGCGACGTTGCGCAAGGCGAGCTGGGCGATGCCGCTGGTGAGCAGCAAAAACGGCACGATGACGATCAGCGTTTCGACCATGACGTTGCCGCGCCTGGTCCGCTGAAACCGCTCGCGCTCGGAGGCCCGCCGGTACCGCCCTCGAATCAGGCGGAATCCGGCGACCACGAGAAGCCAGGCAAGCGCCGAGAGGGCGGCGTGGATGGCGAGTCCACTCCAGGAGGGGGCAAAGCCCCCGTCGTGCCAGGCACCGACGAACAACTCGAGCGTCTCGAGATTCATCGTCGGCAAGGCCAGCAGACAGGCCAGCGAGGCGATGCCGACAAGGTGGCCGAATCCCCTGGCGGCCGCGGCGGTGACACGCCACCCGGGAGCGCGGGTCGGGAAATCGCCCCCGGCATCTGTCCGATCGGTTGAATTCATGGGGTCTGGCTTCCAGGGGCTCGAAACGATCGCGGCGCGGTCTCGTCGCTGGTGTCGGGCTGGATCTGGTCGCAACGATCGTGCCAACGCCGAGCCGCCGGAGCCTCCGGGAGCCGGGGCGATCGGCGCGCCGCGCGGGTACGACAACTTGTCACGACCGTGGGGAGCCGAGCCCCCAGCCGAGGGGGCTCCGCACGTGGTGTCGAGTCTGGCAGCATCGTCGGTCTCTCGTGGAAGTCACGGGTCGGGTGAGCCGGCCGCGCCCTGCTGGCCGTCGAGGCCCGAGGCCCCTAGATTGATCTTGTTGCGGAGATCCGGTCCGCCGAGTCGCTTCAGGCGTTCCATGCGGGCGCGGTCGCCCTCGTCGACTTGGTCGAATTCCTCGCGAACCTCCTCGGAGAGTCGGTAGTCGTCGACGCTCTCGGCCTCGTCGACGCCGGCTTTCAGTTCCTGCGAGTCGGCGACGGTAATCTTTTCGACCTGTTCGCGGAATTCGTCGTCTTTCATCCGACTCATGATGTCGCGCAGCGCCCCGTCGAATTCCTGGTCGGAGTCGGCCAGGCGGCCGAGGAACCCGAGCGAGCCGGTGAGACGGTCGCGGCGCATGGCGACGCCGGCCAAGATCTCGGCCTGCATAAACTGCTTTTGAGCACCGGCGTACGCCCCTCGGACCCGATGGATGGCCCGCTGGCGACACTGCTCGAGGGCGTTGAGCCGGGCGGCGTCGCAGATGGCGTCGGCGGGCTCGTCACTCGAGCCGAGGGCTTCGCCGAGGTGCCGGCAGATGCGATGCCAGGCGCGGATGTTGTCTTCGACGTTGGTGACGCCAGCCTGGCAGGAGCGGTCGTCGAGCCAGGCGGTCAGCTGGCGGGTGACCTGGTCGGTCGTCGAGGCCTTGAGCGTGGAGGCGCATGCGAACCCGGCGGTGAAGCGTCGCATCTCGGGGCTGGTCAGTCCGAGGCGGACGGCGCGGGCTTTCGCCTCGTCGCTCAACTGCAGTTGATGCAGGGAGGCCTGTACGAGCGGAGCGGCGAGGCGTTCGGCGACGGTCTTGACGACCGAAGATCCGAAGGCGTCGGCCAGCTCGGCGCCGGTGCCGACCTGCTCGGAGAGCGTCTTCGTGCAACACGATCGCGCGGGGTCGGAAGCCTGGAGCGTACACGAGACGAGCGCCGGGATTCCGGCTTCCGGGGCCCGTGGGAGGTTCGGGAGGTGGCGGGTCAGCCGGCAGGCACGTCCGGAGTTGGCAGCGTCCGACAGCAACTGCTCGTGCCAGCGCTCGGCCAGCACCTGCCCGACCTCCTCGACCTGTTCGTTGTCCGGGGCGCTCGCGAGGCACCGCTCCGCGAGGCCGGGGCGTCGGTCCAGCAGCTCGAGCAGGGTCTGGCGCTGGCCGCCGATGCCGAGATCGAACAGGCGCGAACAGGCCGCCGAGACGATCCGGTCGGCGGGATCCTCCAGGGCGCCGACGGGGGCCTGGCGGATGCCTCGGTCGGCGGCCGCGCCGAGTGCCCGGTGGCGAACCTCGGGCGACAGCCAGGCTGCCCCCGCGCCGAGGCCGAGCACTCCGATCGCGATCGAGGCGACAAGGGCGGGTCGGAGGGCGGTCACCACCGGCTGATCGGAGTCGCTGACGAGCAGGGCGACGACGGCGTTGAACGAGACGAGGGGCAACAACAGGGCGGTGGCCGCGAGCACCAGCGGTGTGATCGGGCGCATCCACTGGTGGACGGCGAAATACCCGATCGTGCCGATCCCGATCACGCTCAAAAGCGCCGAGACGAGCAGATACCTCCCGAACGGGGAGGAGCGGGAAGTGTTGGAGGAGGACTCCGGCATGAACCTTCGCGACTCTCGGAGGTGACGATGCACTTGTCGTTCACACGATCGACGAGGATAGGTCGGTTGGCGAAAAAAGGCAAAAGGCGAGCTAAATTCGGGGCTGATCTCACCCTCGAGCCGGGGCGTCGGTCCGGTCGAGGTGGGGAGGCCGGCGCGGAGGGACGGTCCCGGCGCGGTCGGTCCGGAGGCGTGCTCGGGGAATGTCGGGGAGGGGTCGGTGCGTTTATTCGGAGCGAACCGACGGTGGCAGTTGCATTCGCGAGGCGGGTCCGCTATGTACGGCCCTCGCGCTCGCACTCCCGAATTCCCGCATGCATCAGCGCAGGAGGCTGACTTGGATACACTCGACGTACTGAAATTGGCCGAAGACCGCGGTGGTCCGGAGCGGCGCGACGCGATGCGCCAGCTTCTGGTGACCGCCCGCGATCTCGGTTGTCGCTACAACGTTGGTGGCGGCAAGGCCGGCGGGTTCAACATCCGCTACGGGTCGCTTCGTTTCGCCGTCATGGACGTCAACACCCGTGGAGAGGTTTTCCTCCACATCAAGCCCCATCCCAGCAAAGGGATCACCGACGAGGAGCGCGACGACGCCAACGAGTTCGTCTCCGAGATCGAGGGCTTCGAGATCAAGAACGGCCCGATCAACCACTACGGCCAGATCGAGGAGTCGCTCGAGGAGATCCCTCACGAAGCGCTGGCGAAATTTCTCGAGTGGGCCGTCAACAACATACGCGAAAACTACTACGCCCCCCACATGGGCGGGCGGAAGGTCGAGGTTTCGGTCTGAGCCCGGCCCCTCATCCATCCGGGGGACGGTCGGAATCGGCGGAGAGGTTCGGCAATCGGTAGACGATCGAAGTCGAGGCCGTTCGGATCATCGGAATGTTGCGTCCGACCAGGACCTGTCGGTAGGTCGCCTGAATCTCGAAGTCGCGGAGGCGAAAGACGGCGCCTCCCCCGGCCTGGAGATCGTCGCGGCTGAGGGTCAGATCGCGGGGCTGGACGTTGTTGGCCCCCGGGTATTCCGAGGCCGCCAGGCTCGGATCGTCGGCGGTGAAGGTCTTGCCGATCACCTCCCCGTTGGTCACCGACAGGGCGCCCTGGATGGTGCCGAACAGCAGGACGTGCTCACCCAAAAACTGGCCGAGCTTGAACCCTCCGACAACCTGATGGCCGGGAGAGCCAAACCGAAGCCGCGCGCCGACGTCGAGTCGACTGAACGTTCCGGTCGCCGGGACGTACGCTCCGAGTTTGAAGCGTCTGCGTGATGTCGGTCTGGCCGTCGCCCAGGGCGACGTCGTCGCGAATCTGGTCGGGACTCGGCGTCGTGTCGTCTTTGAAGGTCGCCTCGGGCTCGTCGTAGCCGGTCGGCAGTTTGAGTTCGGTGTCCGAACTCATCACCAGGATGCCGTCGAGGTCGAGCAGTTGATACCGCCCCGCCAGGCGGACGTTTCCGGCCCCGAGGGCCGACTCGCTGAACGCGAAGATTGCGTCGTTGGCGGCGGCGCCCGAGGCGAACTCTTCCGGTTCCAGGATCACGGGATCGGTCTGATAGCTGACGTGCTTGAAGGCCACCTTGCCGGCGAGCTCGAACTTCTCGCTGATGCCGTAGCGGGTCTCGAAGGTCAGTTGGCTCCCGGAGTAAGTCCCGTTCAGAGGAAACTCCTGGTGGGTGCCGTTGGGCAAAAACTCGCTTTCGGCGTGTTGGAAGTCGTAGGTCAGCCCGAGCGTCAGTTCGTCGTCGTCCACCAGCCAGGCAGAGGCCCGGCCGTCGGTCGGCCAGGCCACGAAGGCGATCAGGGTGACGAAAAGAGCACTCGCGTGCCGCGGCGGGAGAATGCGCTGATACATTCGAAACTTCATCCGGCACCAACATTCGAGACGAGACTCCCCCGAGTACAGGGCGAGTGGAGACGGCAGGCAACCGAAGGGGGCCGGGGGGCGAGGGATGCGATCGGGCACCTCGCGCCAGGGGAGGTCGATTTTTCCTCGGACCCGGCGTCGCTCCCGGGCCGGGGTGGGTAGGCGTGTCGACGGTGCACTTTTGCGAGGAGCCCCTCACACGTACATCGCGAAGAGCACCCAGTAGACGAGTCCAAACCCGAGAGCCGGGAGGGCGTAGGCGAGGCTCGAACGGGCGGTCAGGGCGGCGACGATCGGGATGGCGACGCCCAGGGGCAGGCTGATGAAGCCGGTCGAATAGCCGAGCATTCGGGCGGGAAGGCGTCCGGCGACGATCTCGACGAGGATCGTTCCCACTGCAATGAACCCGGTGGCGGCGCCGATGCCGGCGAGCTTGCCGACCGGTCGGACGGCAAACATCGGCAGCGGGCCGTCGCCGCTGTCGTCGGGCGAATCGCTCATACGAAAAAGCCGTCGCGGTAAAAATACTCGAGCCGCTTGAAGGTCACGGCGCCGAAGCCGTTGACCAGGAAGGCGGCGACGATACATGCTTTGAACATTCCGGTCAGTGGACGTCTTCCGACCGCCAGCAAAACGATCACGAACGGCAGATAGTCCATGATGAACCGGTACCCGAACTGCGCGTAGCCGGTGTTCTGGTAAAAGAGGGCCGGGAGCCCGACGACTGCGATCGTCGCCCAGGTGACTCGCCACCAGAAGCGGTCGGCGTCCGATTCCCGGGCTTCCGGCAAAAAGACGTAAAACAGCGCCGGCGTGGTCAGAAAAATGCTCATCCCGTGCTTGCTGATCAGTACATAGGGCGGTTCCGGCTGCAGGCGCGGCAGCAGAGTGAGCATCGCCGAGAGGTTTTTCGACAGAAAGTGGAAGTTGAACAGGCCGTACGTCTGGATGCGATCGAGGGAACCGGCGGCGAGATACCGGTGGCCGAATTCGAGCGGCGAGCCGAAACGCAGGTGGTTCATCCACAGCAGGGTCGAGCCGACGATCAGACACGGCAGACAAAACCAGGCGAGTTTGGCGAGGGCTTTCGACCAGTCGCGGCGTCGCCAGCGGCCGCCGGGGAACAAGACGAAGGCGAAAAACAGAACGGAGGCGAACACCAGCGGAGTTCGGGTGGCGAAACCCGCCGCCAGGGCCAGGCCGGCCAAAAACGGGTGGCGCGCGTCGATCGCGAAATACAGGTACAGCAGGCAGCAGGTCACGCCCATCACCAGGGCGGTAAACCAGACCTGGCCGAGCACCGAGCACCACAGGTGAGCGGT
>CAZRLK010000095.1:0-18980 GCA_964600555.1 uncultured Bradymonadales bacterium | reverse complement strand
GGCGTCCCCGCCGACGATCTACCCCATGGACGCCACGCACCACCCCGCCACTGTATGTTACCGACGCAAACGGACCGATCGTTTCGTCGTGTCGGAGCGGTGGAACGATTCTGTTGAATCTGTACGAGGCGACGGCCAACCCGTGCTGGGTGCGAGAGGCGGCGGAACTGCAAAAACAGCATCTCGAGCATTACCGGGACGACGAGCACGGCGGGTTTTACCAGACCTCCGGGGAGTCGGACTCGCCGATCGCGCGTCAGAAGCCGGACCGCGACGGGTCGACGCCGTCGCCGAACTCGTAGGCGGCGTCGAACCTGCTGAAGTTGTATCAGTTCACCCTGAACGAGACGTTCCAGGAGCGGGCGAAGGAGGTCTTCGAGGCCTTCGGCGAGACGCTCGAGCGGCGCGGGGCCCGGTTGTCGAGGATGCTCGTCGCGCTCGATTTCCTCGATGCCAAACCCCGCGAGATCGCGTTCCTCGAGCCCCGGGACGAGTCGCCGAACCCGATGCTCGACGAATACCGCAACAGCTTCATGCCGAACGCCGTGCTCGTGCAGACGACCGCGTCGCGTCGCTGGAGTAGGGAGTATGGAGTAGGGGGATATTGAGTGTGGAGTGGGGCGAGTACCCGGCCGGCGTGCCGCGACCCGATACTCCATACTCAATACTCGATACCCCGTACTCAATCCCCGATACCCGATCCCCGATACTCAATACGCAATACTCAATACGCAATACTCACTACCCGTGACGCTCACCCCACGTACGCCCACTCGCAGATCGGGCACTCGGCGGGTTCGTGCTGGCGGGCCGAACAGTGCTCGCGGCCGAAATAGATGATTTGCAGGTGGCGGCGGTTCCACGTCTCCTCGGCGAAGATCTCCTTGAGGTCGCGTTCGGTCTGGCGGACCGACGAGCCGTCGGAGAGGCCCCAGCGTTCGGCGAGCCGGTGGATGTGGGTGTCGACCGGGAAGGCCGGCGTCTCGAAGGCCTGAGCGAGGACGACCTGGGCGGTCTTGCGGCCGACGCCGGGTAGCTCCTGCAGGTGGGTCTGGACGTCGGGCACGTCGCCGTCGAACTGCTCGACGATCATCCGCGAGGACTTTTTGATGCGTTTGGCCTTGGTCGGCGCCAGTCCACAGGTTTTGATCTTTTCCTGGATCGCCTCGACTGGTTGTTCGGCCATCTCCTCCGGGGTGTCGGCGAGTTCGAACAGGCCGGGGGTGACCTTGTTGACGCGCTCGTCGGTCGTCTGCGCCGAGAGCATCACCGCCACGAGCAGCGTGTATGGATCTTTGTGTTCGAGCGGGATCGGCGGGTCGGGATACAGTTCGTCGAGTTGCTCGCCGATCTTTCGGGCTTTTTCGTCGAGATCCATCGGGAGACTCCGTGAAACGATGGGGGATGGGGCGTGTTGTCCCCCCGGGCTTCCTGCGGTCACCCGGGGCCAGGCGAAATAGACCAGCTCGCTGGTGCGAGTGTGTTTTGTCCCCCCGGGCTCCCTGCGGTCACCCGGGGCTAGATAAAAATGCGAAAACAGACTCTTTGTGGGGAACTCCGGGGGACTCTCGCTATGCTTCGTCCCCCTCCGTGCTCGATTGCGACTCGCTATCGTCAGCGGGGCGGGGGCGGACTTATCGACGTTGGAACTTCACCTGCTGGCGCATCTGCTGTTGGGGCGGGCGGTCGAGGTGGAACTGGTACCACATGTTGCCCCAGCCGCGCATTTTCATCTTGTTGCCGTTTTTCAGGGCGTTGAGGTTTTGTTTGGTCTTTTCGTCGTTTTCGTTGTGGTCGACGGCCCGGTTGAGCACGTCGATCGCGTCGCTGCGGTTGCGCGACTTCCACAGACAGTACGCGTACAGGTTCCACAAAAGCGGCTTGTCCTTGTTGGCCATCGCCGCCTCTTCGAAGACCTCGCGCATTTTGTCGTATTTTTTGTTCTTGTAGTAGTGGACGCCGAGCATCGCCCGGGCGACCCAGTTTTTCGAAAACGCCCGCTTGAGATACTGCTCGGCCTCGTCGAAGCGCTTGGCCGAATACAGGATCGTGCCGATCTGGCCGTCGATCTGGGATTTGATCAGAAACTGCCAGTCGGCGATCGGATAGGCCTCTTTGAGGATGTCGACGGCGGGGTCGATGTTCTGGTTTTGGACCTGTTTTTGGGCCCGGTCGACGTACTGGCGCATCTGTTTGAACGAGCGGCGCGCCAGCCAGATGTACACGCCGATCAGGGCGAACAGGCCGGGGACGAAGCCGTACCAGAAGGCGAAGCTGCCGCCTCCCAGAAGGAAGCCGAAGCCGAGCGTCGCGACGACGCCGGCGGCGATGGCGATGAGGAGGTTGTACATGGCGAGTCGGGAGGTGTCGGGGAGCGGGTGGTGGGGGCGAAGGTCCTACTCGTCAGATCGTCCGCCGGGGATCGGATATTCCGCGCAGAATTCGCGGACCTCGCGGCGAATCGTCCCGAGCGTCTCGTCGTCGTCGTGGGCGTCGATGGCGCGGTCGATCCAGTCGACGATCCGGGCCATCTGCTCTTGCTCCATGCCGCGGGTGGTGACCGAGGGGGTGCCGATGCGGATGCCGGAGGGGTCGAACGGCTTGCGCGGGTCGTAGGGGATGGAGTTGGCGTTGCAGACGATGCCGGCCCTGGCGAGGGCGGTCGAGGCGTCCTTGCCGCCGATCTCGCGCGAGTCGACGACGTCGAGCAACAACAGGTGGTTGTCGGTGCCGTCGGCGACCAGCCGGTAGCCCCGCTCGCAGAAGGCCTCGGCCATCGCCCGGCAGTTGGCGACGATCTGGGCGGCGTACGCCTGGAAGTCCGGCCCCGACGCCTCCCTGAAGGCGACGGCGGCCGCGGCGACGGCGTGCATGTGGGGGCCGCCCTGGAAGGTCGGAAAGACGGCGCGGTCGATGGCATCGGCGTACTCGTCGTCGCACAGGATCAGGCCGCCGCGCGGGCCGCGCAGGGTCTTGTGAGTGGTGGTGGTGACGATGTCGGCGTGGCCGACGGGGCTCGGGTGGGCGCCGCCGGCGACCAGGCCGGCGATGTGGGCGATGTCGGCGACGAGCACCGCATCGACCTCGTCGGCGATCTCGGCGAAGCGCTCGAAGTCGATGGTGCGCGGATAGGCCGAGGCGCCGCACACCAGCACGTCGGGGTCGACCTCGCGGGCCTTCTCGCGGACGGCCTCGTAGTCGAGCCGCTCGGTCTCTTCGTCGACGGCGTAGTGGTGGGCGTCGTACAGTTGCCCCGAGAAGTTCACGCCCCAGCCGTGAGTCAGGTGGCCGCCGAACGGCAGGCCCATCCCCAGGATCGTATCTCCCAGCTCGGCGATGGCGTGGTAGGTGGCGAGGTTCGCCGGCGATCCGGAGTACGGCTGGACGTTGGCGTGATCGGCGCCGAACAGCTCGGTGGCCCGGTCGCGGGCCAGGTTTTCGAGCCGGTCGGTGCACTCCTGGCCCTGATAGTAGCGCTTCCCGGGGTAGCCCTCGGAGTATTTGTTGGTGAAGATCGACCCGGTCGCCTCCATGACCGCCTCGGAGGCGTAGTTCTCGCTGGCGATCAGTCGGATCGAATCGCGCTGGCGAGTCGTCTCGTCGCGTATCAGCTCGTAGACGTCGGGGTCGGTCTGCTCGAGGGTGTCCATCTCTGACTCCGTCAATCGATTGAAGGGACTGGGCGAAGGCGTCGAAACAGCTCCCGGCGGCCATCCGCCGGGGGCGCCTCGCAGCTCATTCGGCCGCCGGACTGGTGACGTCCTGCGAGTCGTCGTCCTCGTCGTCGATCGTCTCGGCGATGACCTCGGCGAGGTCCTTGAGCGGGACGTCTTCGGCATCGCGGCTTTTGAGCCCGTCGGTGAACATCGTCATGCAAAACGGGCAGTTGACGGCGATGGCGTCCGGGTCGGTCGAGAGTGCCTGGTCGGTGCGCTCGACGTTGACGCGTTTGCCGATGTCCTCCTCCATCCACATCCGTCCGCCGCCGGCGCCGCAACAAAAGCTCTGCTCGCGGTTGAGGTCCATCTCCTGGAGGTTGACGCCGGGGACCGACCGCAGGACGTTGCGGGGATTTTCATACTCGTCGTCCCAGCGTCCGATGTAGCACGAATCGTGGAAGGTGACGTCCATCTGGCCGACGCTCTCGAGTTCCAACTCGCCGCTGGTCAGAAGCTTGTTCAGCAGTTCGGTGTGGTGGACGACGTTGTACTCGCCGCCGAGCTGGGGGTACTCCTTGCCGATCGTGTGGTAGCAGTGCGGACAGGTGGTGACGATGTCGGTGACGCCGTATTCGTCGAGGGTGTCGACGTTCTGGCTGGCCATCATCCAGTACAGATACTCGTTGCCGATCCGGCGGGCCGGATCGCCGGTGCAGGTTTCCTCCGGGCCGAGGATGGCGAACGAGACGTCGGCGGCCTTCATGATCTTGGCGAACGACCTGGTGACCTTTTTTTGCCGGTCGTCGAAGCTGCCGGCACATCCGACCCAGAACAGGTAGTCGGGGGGCTCGGGCATCTCGCTCATCAGCGGGATGTCGAGGTCTTCGGCCCAGTCGGCCCGGAACGACTGCGAGATGCCCCAGGGGTTCATGTTTTGTTCGAGGTTGCGGAACGTGCGGCCGACCTCCGAGGAGAAATCCGCCTCCATCGTCGCCAGGTACCGGCGCATGTCGACGATCGAATCGACGTGTTCGATGAAGACCGGGCACGCCTCCACGCACGCCCCGCAGGTCGTGCACGCCCACAGCTCCTCTTTGGTGATCAGCCCGCCGGTCAGCCGTTCCATGTCGAGTTTTTCGGCGTCCTGTCCCTCGCGGACGACCTTCTCGCCGCGGTCCCGGAGCTGTTCTTTGATCTTGTGGACGATCATGAACGGGTTGAGCGGCTTGCCGGTGTTGTAGGCCGGGCAGTAGTGCTCGCAGCGGGCGCACTCGGTGCAGGCGTACGAATCGAGCAGTTGTTTCCAGCTCAGATCCTCGACGTTCGCCGCGCCGACCGACTCGCCGGCGTAGTTTTCGAAGTCGACGTCCGGGGCCTGGAGTGCGCCTTTCGGATCGTGCTTTTTGAAAAAGATGTTGGGCATCGCCCCGATCAGGTGCAGGTGTTTGCCGAAGGGGATGTAGTTGGCGAAGACGACGACGATGAGGATGTGCAGCCAGTAGTTGGCGTGGTACAGACCCCAGATCGTAGTCGACGAGATGCCGGCCTCGACATACCCCTGAGCGAGGGTATTGGCGATCGGGGTCCAGAAGGGAGTGTGGCCGAGGGTGGCGAGGGCGGGAGCGACGTTTTCGAAATCGAGGCCGACCGTTTCGACGGCGGCCTGGATGTCGGTCGACATCAGCGCCAACACCCCGGCGTCGCCGCCGGGCGCGGTCGCCTCCAGGACGTAGGCGATTTCGGCACTGTTGGCGACAAATTTCGTGACCATCAGCGCGCCGATCAGGCCCAGGATGATGGCGCTGTCGCGCGAGACGAGCACGTGTTTGGGCTGGACGACGAACCGCCGGATGGCGGCGATGGTGATGGCGATCAGAACGAGGCCGCCGAACAGATCCTGGAGGAAAAGCAGGCCGTTGTAGCCGGCGAGGCCGACGAGTTCGCTGAAATGAAAGTGCGGGGCATAGCCGCGGATCATGTACTCGATCGTCTCGAGCTGCAGGATCAGAAAGCCCCAGAAGATAAACAGGTGGGCGATGCCGGCCGGTTCGGCGATGACGCGTCGCTGGCCGATGACGTAGACCAGAAAATCCTTGATGCGCCGCGGGATGTTCGACAGCTCGATCGAGCCCTCGCCCCAGCCGACGTATCGAAGCAGCCAGTAGACGGTGCGAGCGGCAAAGCCGAAGCCGATCACCAACAGGGCCGTGATCGCGACCCATCGTCCGATGAGATGTCCGGTTCCGCCAAACAGTTCGGTTTCCACGTCAGTCATCTCCGCTCGAAGTCACGTCGGGGAAATTGTCCGGGAGCTGGAGCATCGCGAAGCATCCGTCGCACCGGGGAGACAAAGCATCGTCTCCCGTCGGCATTCCGCAGGTCCCGGGGACCGTCTCGGCGATCTCGTCTCCGTCGGTGCTCCTGCGAGCATGCGCGGTGGGCCACCGAGTTTCTGTCGCATCTGTGCTCGTCGACTGCGCGGTCGAGACCGCCGCGTGCAGCTCGCACGGGGCCGTCTAAATAGCGGACAGGGGCGAAATCGACAACCGTACCTGCCGCAGCCGAGGCGGGATCGTGGATGCGCATCGACGCTCGGGGGGGAGGCGGGCGGAGGGGCGCCTGCCGGAGGGGCCGGGTCGGCCACTCGTCGTTTGAGCCGGCCTTGCGGCGGGTTATTTTGAGAGGCTCGGTGGGAGTGCCGAAGGGCAGTCCCGGAGTAGTCGTCTCTCGAGAGTCCAAGGAGTAGCCCATGCGTTTCCTGTCGACACGGACCCATGGTGTTGTCGATTATCTCGTCGGTGCGGTGTTGATCCTCGCGCCGTTCATCTTCGGCTTCGCCAACGGCGAGGCTGCGATGTGGGTGCCGATCGTGCTCGGGGCGGTGCTGATCGGCTACAGCCTGTTCACCGACTACGAGGCCGGGTTCGTCCGCTCGATCGAGATGCGCACCCACCTGGGGATGGATGCCATCGGCGGGGCGGTGCTGGCGGTATCGCCGTGGTTGTTCGGGTTCAACGAGCTGGTCTGGGTACCGCACCTGCTGGTCGGCCTCTTCGAGATCGGCGGCGCGATGGTGACCGAGACCGAACCGTCGCCGACGACGCCGGCCGATGCCAGCACGACGAAACCGGCGTGAGGCGCGGGGGGGAGTCGATCGAACCGACAGGTCATGCTCGCAGCCACAATCAGTTGCGCGGTGCGCGCCGGCGGCGTTAGTATGCCGGTGATCGTGGGATTCACCGAACCGCACCGGACGGAATCATGTCTGACGTCGTCGTAGGGATCGACCTCGGGACCTCGAACTCCGTGATCACGGTCGTGCTCGAAGGCGAGCCGATCGTGATCCCGGACGATCCCGGCAATCGGATCCACCCGTCGGTGGTGCACTTCGGCGAAGACGGGGGGACGATCGTCGGCAACGAGGCCCTCGAGTATCGCATCCACGATCCGAGCCATACCGTCTACTCGGTCAAGCGTCTGATCGGGCGCCCGTTCGACAACCCGGACGTCAAGGTGATGATGGGCTCGTATCCGTATCCGATCGTCCAGGCCGAGGACGGGTCGCCGCGCATCGAGCTGTACGAGGAGCTGCACCCGCCGGAGGGCATCTCGGCGCGCATCCTCGACCACCTCAAGGGGCTGGCCGAGCGGTATCTCGGGCAGGCGGTCGACGAGGCGATCATCACGGTGCCGGCGAATTTCGACGAGGGGCAACGCCGGGCGACCAAGCGGGCGGCGGAGCTGGCGGGCCTGGAGGTGCTGAGGCTGGTCAACGAGCCGACCGCCGCGGCGCTGGCGTACGGGTACGGGCAGAACCGCCGAGAGCGGGTCGCCATCTACGACTTCGGCGGCGGGACCTTCGACATCTCGGTCCTGGAGCTGCGCGACAACGTCTTTCAGGTCGTCTCGACGGCGGGCAACAGTTATCTCGGCGGCGACGACATGGACTACCGGCTGGTCTCGATGATGCTCAACGCCTTCGAGCGCCAGCACGGCTACGATCTGAGCGGCAACGAGACCGTCCAGCAGCGGCTCAAGGCGGTCGCCCAGCAGATCAAACACGAGCTGACCGAACGCGAGTCGGTCAAGGCCAAGGTGACCGAATACGTGCCGGGGACGCTCACCGAACTCGACCTGGAGTTTACGCTGACGCGGGAGGCCTTCAACCGCCGGTGTGCCGATGTCGTCGACGAGAGTCTCGAGACCTGCCAGGAGGCGCTCGAGGTCGCCGATCTGCAGCCCTCCTCGATCGATCACCTGGTGATGGTCGGCGGGTCGACGCGGGTGCCTCTGGTGCAGCGCAAAGTCCGGTCGTTTTTCGACATGGACCCGGTGCTCGACATCAATCCCGACGAGGTGGTCTCGATCGGGGCGGCGATCTTCGGGTCGACGATCGTCGAGGACCGGGAGGCGCCGCCGGTCGGGAGCGAGGCCGGCGGATCGACGGCCTCGCAGGAGACCGAGATGCTCGAGTCGGACGAACTCGGGGAGGGCGGGGGCCGGGAGCCGAGGGCGTCGGGGGGCGGGGAGGATTTCGTCGACGACGGGTTCGGCGCCGACGACGAGTGGCTCGAGCAGGAGCAGGGCGGGGGCGGGGACCGGCCACTCCTGATCGATGTCACCCCTCACGCGCTCGGGGTGGCGACGGTGGGAGGTGTGATGGACATCATCATCGAGCGCAACGGCTCTCTGCCGCTGGAGCGCAGCCGGTTTTTCTCGACCTCTCGCGACAATCAAACCCGGGTGGTTCTTCCGATCTACGCGGGCAACAGCCGGCGCATCGAGGAGAACCGGGAGCTCGGGGTGCTGGAGTTGCACGAGATCGACCCGCGGCCCCGCGAAGAGGTCGACATTCAGGTGACCTTCAGTGTCGACACCGACGGGATGCTGAGTGTGAGTGCGACCGACATGCAGACCGGACGCAACCAGTCGTGCGAGTTGTCGATCCTGGGCGATACCGACGGGGAGTTCGAGGATTTCGACCAGGAGGATTTCGTCGAGGCGCAGTAAATCCTTCCCGAGCCTCGAGCGTGGGCCCCGGGCTTGCAGTTGCCGGTCGACGAGACGCCGTTTGGCAATCGGCGGTGAGTCCCCTATAGGGAAGACGACGACCGTCCACTCTACATTTCCGGAGCCCCGCGCCATGGACGCATCCCACCACGTCTCTACCTGGGGAGTCGTTTCGTTCTGTCTGGCGATCGCGTTCGGCGCGATCGGCTGCGAAGAGGACGAATTCGCCGACGCCCCCCGGGCCGAGGCCCCGGACGAGCCGAAAGCGAGCGGCCGGAAGGCCCCGGGAGGAGGCTCGAAGGGGGCGGCCGGACAGGCCGTGCCCTCGAAGGGCAGCTCGAAGAGCGGGTCGCTTCCGGCCGACCATCCGCCGATCGGCGGGCCAAAGGGGGCGAAGGATGGCCCGCGGCCGAGTGAGTCGCCGAGTGGATCGTCGGGCTCGAGCGGTGGATCGGGTTCCACGGACGGGCTGCCGGTCGAGTGGGAGGCACCGGAGGGGTGGAAAGAGGTCCGTCCCAGCTCGTCGATGCGAAAGGCCCAGTATCGGCTCTCCGGCGGCGAGGGAGGGCGGCCGGCGACGCTCGCCGTGTATCATTTCGGCTCCCGGGGCGGGGGGTCGGTGCAGGCAAACATCGACCGCTGGGTCGGGCAGTTCGAAACCTCCGACGGCAGCTCCGCCGCGGAGGCCGCCGAGACCAGCCGGGAGCGCGTCGACGGGATGACCATTCATCTGGTCGACGTCGCCGGCACCTACAACCCCGGCACCGGCATGGGGGCCGGAGAACCGAAACAGGATCATCGCATGCTCGCGGCCATCGCCGAGACCGAACGGGGGTCGGTCTTTTTCAAACTCGTCGGACCCTCGGCGACGGTCGACGCCCACGAGTCGGAATTCGAGACCTTCGTCGACAGTTTCCAGGTCGCCGACTAGTCTCGCCCGATCGCCCCCTCCGCGCTGTAGTCGCCGCTCGCACCTCGAGGCGCCCACCATGCTGGACGAAGAACGCAAGCACCTGATCGAAGAAGCCTGTGGTATCTTCGGCATTCACGGCAACGACGAGGCCGCCAACCACGCATATCTCGGGCTCCATGCCCTCCAGCACCGGGGCCAGGAGAGTGCGGGAATCGCGACGACCGATGCCAACAACGAAATGTGGGTACAGCGGCGGCTCGGGCTGGTCAACGACGGGTTCGACCGCCGGATCCTGGAGACGCTCCCCGGACCGACGGCCATCGGCCACGTGCGGTATTCGACCAGTGGCGAGTCGACCCTGGAGAACGCCCAGCCGATCACGGTCTCGACGAAATTCGGGCCGATCGCGCTGGCCCACAACGGCAATCTGACCAATGCCGATTACCTGCGCAAGAAGCTCGAATCCCAGGGGAGCATCTTCGGGACGACGACCGACACCGAAGTCATCGCCCATCTGATCGCCAAGAGTCTGGCCGACTCGATGCGCGATGCGATCTTCGACGCCCTCAACCAGGTCGAGGGAGCCTACAGCCTGCTGTGTCTGACGCCGGAGTTCATGCTCGGGATCCGCGATCCGAACGGAGTGCGTCCGCTGTGTGCCGGGAGCCTCGACGGGGCGCGGCTGATGGCGAGCGAGCCGTCGAGTTTCAATCTGGTCGGGGCGGAGTTCGACCGGGACATCGAGGCCGGCGAGGGGCTGATCGTCCACCGCGACGGCACCGAGGAGTGGATCAGTCCGTTTAGCTCCCGGCGTTCGACGCCGTGCATCTTCGAGCTGGTGTATTTTTCGCGCCCGGACAGCACGGTCTTCGGCCGGGACGTCTACGAGGCGCGAAAGGAGATGGGCCGGGTGCTGGCACGCGAGTCGCACGTCGATGCCGACATCGTCATTCCGGTGCCCGACTCGGGGGTGCCGGCGGCGATGGGCTATGCGGAGGAGGCCGAGATTCCGTTCGAGATGGGGCTGGTGCGCAGCCACTACGTCGGGCGGACGTTCATCGAGCCGTCGAGTTCGATCCGGCATTTCGGGGTGAAGCTCAAACTCAGTCCCGTCGACTCGGTGCTCGAGGACAAGCGGGTGGTTGTCGTCGACGACTCGATCGTGCGCGGGACGACCTCCCAGAAGATCGTCAAGATGCTCCGCGAGACGGGCGTCGAAGAGGTGCACTTTCGGGTGGCGAGTCCGCAGACGACCAATCCCTGTTATTACGGCATCGACACGCCGGATCGCGACCAGTTGATCGCCGCCTCGCACACCGAAGACGAGATCTGCGAGCACGTGACGGCCGATACGCTGTCGTACCTGTCGATCGAGGGGCTGCGCGAGGCGGTCGACACCGAGGTCGACGACCAGGGCCACTCGGGCTTTTGCGAGGCGTGCTTTACCGGCGAGTATCCGATCCCGACCCACCGCGAGGGGGAAACCGGCCGGGAGGAGGAGGGAGGGAGCAATCGAGGAGATTTCAACCGGGGGGCCAGTGCCGACGGATCCTCCGAGGCCGGTGGCGGGGAGGGCGGCGACGAGGAATCCGGGCGCGTCCGCGCTCACAAAGTCGGGCCCCCGCCCGAAGCCCAGGGCGGCCGCAGCGAGGCCCGCCCGGCGGTCGACTCGCCCGTGCACGTCGACTCCGAGGAGTGAGGCGCCTCACTTGCCGTACACCCACTGGTCGATCTCCTCGTCGTCGTCGCCGTCGCGGCCGATCCGCTGGAGCTTCCCGTCGCTGTAATACTCCCACTGGTCGATTTTGCCGTCGCCGTCGGTATCTTTTTCGGCGCGGGTGAGATTGTCGTCGGCGTAATAGCGCGTCGTTCGGACGGTCTCTCCGTCGTCGGCCAGGCTCTCCTTGCGGACCAGCTCACCGTCTTCGAAATGCCGCACCAGGTCCATGGTCCCGTCGAGATCCCCGTCGACGGTCTCACGGACCGGCACGCCCTGCTTGTCGTATTCTTTGACGATGTCGATGTCGTCGTCGCCGTTGACGTCGACCTCTTTTTTGCGGATACGCCGTTTGGTGACGTCGGGTTTGTCGGGGGACTGGTATTCCTCGATGTATTTGATGACGTCGGCGTCGCCGTTTCCATTCGTATCGAAGCGCTGGACGAGAAAGCCGTCCTCGTGCGAGGTCGAGACGCCGGGGCGGGAGAAGGTGCCGTCTCCGTCGTCGCGTTCGGCCTCGTCGTCGGAGCTACAGGCGGCGAGCGAGGCGGTCAGGAGGGTCGCGGCCGCGATCGCGGGGGCGAAGTGAAGAAGGGGAGTGCGTCGGCTCCGAGTCATCAGCGTTCCTCGTGTGGGGGTGGGGGGAGCGATGTGGCCCCCATTGTAACGCAATCCGGCGCGCGGAAAAGCCGCCCCGGCACGTCGCCGGGAAATGCAGGGGGACGACGAGATGTTTTTTCGGCGACAGCCGCCCGGGCCGTCGTGGTGCCGCGAGTTTGACCTCGATTCGCCCGGTGAGGTATGAAGCGGCAGACTGCGTCGGGCGGCGCACGATCACCAGCTAAGCGAGACGCTGCGTCTCGGTTCTTCGCACAACGCGCACACTCATGGGTGACCAACCACAGGTCGACCAGTCGTTCGACCAGGACCAGATCCGCAACTTCTCGATCATCGCCCACGTCGACCACGGGAAATCGACGCTGGCCGACCGGATTCTCGAGGTGACCGAGGCGGTCGACGAGCGCGATCAAAAAGAGCAGTATCTCGATTCGATGGATCTCGAGCGCGAACGGGGCATCACGATCAAAGCCCAGACCGTGCGCCTGAAGTATACGAGCCGGGACGGCGATGCGTTTTTGTTGAATCTGATCGATACGCCGGGCCACGTCGATTTCACCTACGAAGTCTCGCGGTCGCTCGGCGCGTGCGAGGGGGCGCTGCTGGTGGTCGACGCCACGCAGGGAGTCGAAGCCCAGACGGTCGCCAACGTGTACATGGCGCTCGACCACGATCTCGAGATCATTCCCGTCATCAACAAGATCGACTTGCCGTCGGCGGACGTCGAGCGGACGAAAAACGAGATCGAAGAGGATCTCGGCATCGACGCCTCGGACGCGTTCACCTGCAGCGCCAAGGAGGGGACCGGGGTGCGCGACGTCCTCGAGTCGGTGGTGTATCTCGTGCCGCCGCCGAGCGGCGATCCGGAGGTGCCGCTGAAGTCGCTCGTCGTCGACAGCTGGTTCGACTCGTACCGGGGAGTCGTCAATCTGATTCGGGTCCAGGAGGGGGAGTTGCACGACGATGACGAGATCAAGTGGATGGCCTCCGGGGCGGAGAGCGAAGTCGAAGAAATCGGGGTGTTCAACCCGGAGGCCCGGCCGGTCGAACGGCTCGGGCCCGGCGAGGTCGGCTATGCGATTTCGATGATGAAAGACATCGACAAGGCGAAGGTCGGCGATACGATCACCACCGTCGAGGATTCGACGCCGGAGCCGCTGCCGGGCTTCAAGGACGTCCAGCCGATGGTCTTCTCGGGGCTCTACCCGACCGACAACGAGGATTTCGACCGGCTTCGGGATGCCCTCGAGCAGTTGGCGCTGAACGATTCGTCGATCAGTTTCGAGTCGGAATCGAGCGAGGCGCTCGGCTTCGGGCTGCGGTGTGGATTTCTCGGGCTGTTGCACATGGAGATCATCCAGGAGCGGCTCGAACGCGAATACGATCTCGACCTGATCACGACCGCCCCTTCGGTCGTCTACCGGGTGTACACCACCGACGGCGAGACGCTCGAGATCGACAATCCGACGCACATGCCCGAGCGCAACGAAATCGAGGCGATCGAGGAGCCGTACATCGAGGCGACCATCCACGTCCCGCCCGACAATGTCGGTCCGGTCATGCAGTTGTGCGAGGATCACCGTGGAAAACAACAGGAGCTGCGGTATTCCGGGTCGAACCGCATCATCCTCACCTACGAGATGCCGATGAACGAGGTGATGTTCGACTTTTACGACCAGTTGAAATCGGCCTCGCGCGGTTATGCGTCGTTCGACTACGAGATGGTGGGCTACCGCGAGGGCGATCTGGTCAAACTCAAGATGCTGGTCAACAAGGAGCCGGTCGACGCGCTCAGTACGATCGTCCACCGCGACTCGGCGTACGAGCGGGGGCGCGCGATCGCGAAAAAACTGAAGGACGTCATCCCCAGGCAGCTCTTCGAGATTCCCATCCAGGCGTCGATCGGATCGCGGGTGATCGCCCGGGAGACGATTCCCGCCCATCGCAAAGACGTGACCGCCAAATGCTACGGCGGTGACGTCACGCGCAAGCGCAAGCTGCTCGAAGAACAAAAGGAGGGCAAAAAGCGGATGAAGCAGGTGGGGACGGTCGACATTCCCCAGGAGGCCTTTCTGGCGGTGTTGACGACCGACGAAGACGAGTGACGAGGTGAGCGAGGGTAGTGTGAGCGAGAGCTCGACACAAGATGGCGAAATGGAACGCGAGGCACGAGCGTTCGTCGACGAGGTACGCGAGGCACTGAACCATTCGCCGGACGTGCCCGAAGATGTGCGCGGTGAGATCGAGCGGCGTCTCAACGAATTGTCTCACCGGATCGAGGACGGCGACCGGGAGGCCGTCGAGGATCTCCTCGAGTCGACCCGGGAGTTCATCGACGAGCACGCCGAGCTGCGGCCGAAGAGTGCGCTTCGGGAGTACGCCGAGAGCATCGGGATGGCGGTGCTGTTTGCGCTGATGCTGCGCGGGTTCGTCATCGAACCGTTCAAGATACCGACCGGCAGCATGGTGCCGACGCTGGAGGTCGGCGACCACCTGTTCGTCAACAAATTCCTCTACGGGATCCGCGTCCCCTTCACCGAGACGTATCTGACGCGCTTCAGCGAGCCCGAGCCCGGCGAGATCGTCGTCTTTACCTTCCCCTCCCAGGAGGCTCAGGACTACATCGCCAAACAGCCGCCGGCCCGTCGGGAGTGCATCGACCAGGGGAGCCTCGCCGAGGAGAAGGACTTCATCAAACGAGTGGTCGGCGTCGAGGGCGACCGGGTGGCGATCGAGGAGAATACGCTGAAGCTCAACGGCGAGCCGGTCTCCCGAGAATTTTTGAAAAAGAAACCGACCGGCGAGTTCCTCCGGCCCCACGAGGTGCACGAACGTGAGCGGATCGGAGGCGAGGAATATACCATCAAACACACCGACACGGATCGGAAATTCGGGCCGATCGAAGTCCGAGACGATCACGTGTTCGTGATGGGGGACAATCGAAACAACTCGGCCGACAGCCGCTGCTGGGGGCAGGTGCCGGTCGAGAATATCAAGGGGCGGGCGATGTTCATCTGGTGGTCGATCTCGAACGACCCCGATCTGCCCTGGTGGAACCGTATCCGCTGGGATCGCATCGGCGAGCCGGTTCACTGATCACGCAACAAGCCGATATCTGGTACAGGTGCGAGTTATATGGACTTGATAGGCCTCCGGAATTCTTCGCGCGAGGAACTGCTCGAGATTCTCGATCTCGCCGATCAATTCATCGACGAAGAGGGGGCGGTCCAGACGCCGGAGCGTTATGTGCAGGCGCTGGCCGACAAGTCGGTCGGGCTGCTGTTTTTCGAGCCGAGCACCCGGACGCGCGTCAGTTTCGAGTATGCGACCCACAAGCTGGGTGGCTATTCGCTGTTTTTGAGCGAGAAGGACAGCAGCGTCAAAAAGGGGGAGACGGTCCTGGATACCTGCCGCAATCTGGTGGCGATGGGGTTCGACGGGCTGGTCCTGCGCCACACCGACCGCCATCTCCCGTTCACGCTGTCGGATGCGCTGGACGTCTCGGTGATCAACGCCGGCAACGGCAGCGGGGAGCATCCGACCCAGGCGCTTTTGGACGCGTTGACGCTTCGGCGGACCTTCGGGCGGCCGGAGGGAGACCTCTCCGGCAAGCGCATTGCGATCATCGGCGATGTCGTCCACAGCCGGGAGGCGCGAAGTGACGTCTTCGCTCTGAAGCGTCTCGGCGCCGAAGTCGTGCTCGCCGGTCCCTCGCGGCTTTTGCCGAGCCGGGAGGACGACGAGTGGAACGCCGAGCAGGCCGACAGCCGGGCCGAGGCGCTCGACGGCGCCGACGCCGTGATCATGCTCCGGGTCCAGACCGAGCGCATCCACGGCGAGGTGATCGACACGAACACGTTCATCCGCGACTGGGGGATCGACCAGAGTGTGGTCGAAGAGGAGATGGAGTCCGACGCCCGGATTCTGCATCCGGGCCCGGTGATTCGAGGGGTGGAGTTGACCGGCAGCGTCGCCGACGGGCCGCGCAGCCTGATTCTCGATCAGGTCGGGATCGGGGTTGCGGTGCGACAGGCAGTTTTGTTGAAATGCCTGGTCGAATGAGCGTGGCCGTCGGTTTCGGTTGGGCCGACGGGGCTGCGCGCGACAGAGACGGAAAGTAGGTGCGTACACGAAGACAGTGAGGAGAGACATGGCCGAGGAACCGGCATTATTGGTGCTCGAGGACGGAACGTTTTTCGAGGGACGTGCTCAGGGCGCGTCGGACGCGAGCGTCGGGGAGGTCGTCTTCAATACGAGCATGTCGGGTTATCAGGAAATCCTGACCGATCCGTCGTACGCCGGCCAGTTGGTGACCCTGACGATGCCCCACGTCGGCAATTACGGGGTCAACAGCGAGGATCTCGAGTCGTCGAAGATTCAGGCCGCCGGGTTGATCGTCCGGGGGATGTCCGAGACGCCGAGCAACTATCGTGCAGAGGCGAGCCTGCCGAAGTGGCTCGCCGAGCAAGGGGTGGCTGCGATCTCGGAGATCGACACACGGGCGGTGACCCGGCGGGTGCGCGACGAGGGGGTGATGAAGGGAGTGATTGCCCCGGAGGCGACTGCAGCGGATGTCGACGAGTGGCTCGCGCATCTGCGCGAACAGCCGGATTACGACGCCCGGGATTTCGTCTCCGGCGTCGTCGTCGACGAGCCGAAATCCGTCGAGATCCACGATCTCGACGAGCCCGGCGACCGGGTCGACGGCGATCCGGCCCAGGGGCGCGTCGAGTTCGGGAAGCCGGTCTACGAGCCGGAGGACGACTTTCGACCGCACGTGATGGTCGTCGACTACGGCGTCAAATTCAGCATCCTGCGCCACCTGCACGGCCAGGGGTTTCGCCTGACGCTGGTGCCGCCGGAGGTCGACGCCGAGACGGTCGCTCGCCTGGCGCCGGATGGTGCGCTGCTGTCGAACGGCCCGGGGGACCCGGCGCGGCTCGACGATCGATTGGAGGTCGTCGAGCGACTCGCCTCGACATACCCGACCTTCGGGATTTGCATGGGCCATCAACTGTTGAGCAGGGCCCTGGGCGCCGAGACGTTCAAACTCCCGTTCGGCCACCGCGGGCCGAATCAGCCCGTCCAGGATCTGTCGACGGGTCACGTGGCGATGACGAGCCAGAATCACGGCTACGCCGTCGATGCGGACTCGATGCCGGACGAGGTCGAAATCACCCATCTCAATCTCAACGACGAGACGGTCGAGGGATTTCGCCACCGCGATCTTCCGATCTTCGGGGTGCAATACCATCCGGAGGCCGGGCCGGGCCCCCACGATGCGATTGACTTTTTCGAGGCGTTTGCCGAGACCGTTCGGGAGGTGTCCGACGGGGACGGCGCGGTGGACGAGGCATGACGAGCGACGAAGACGACAAGCCGTCGGGGGGATCGTCGGAGTCGGCGGGGGGCGACGAGTCTGCCGATCCGGTCGACGGAGCCGGGCGTAACGGCAGTCTCGCCTCCGACGCCGGGGGTTCGGGCGGGGGAGGTGACGAGGGGAGGGGCGGCGACGGAGAGCAGCCCGGCGGTGGCGGGCCGTGGTATCGCAACATCGATTATGGGCGGCGAGTCGTTTTTCCGCTGCTGACGGTCAGTGCTCTTCTGGTGGTGCTGATCGCCTTTCAGCAGATCCTGCTGCCGTTCGTCTTCGCCTGCGCACTGGTCTATCTGATGGAGCCGATCGTCGTTCGGCTCTCTCGCACACCGAGAAATCCGCGGGGACTGCCGCGCTGGATCACGGTCATTCTCGTGTACCTGGTCTTTTTCGGAATCGTCACCGGTGCGGGCGTCTTGATCGTCCCGCGCTTTGTCGGCGAGGTGTTGCGATTTGCGCAGACGGCGCCGGAGGGCATTCAGACGTTTCGCGAGGAGCGCCTCCCGCAATACAACGAGCGGATCCAGCAGTATCTCGGGACGGTCGTCCCCGAAGACGACGAGGCGGCCGGGGGAGAGTTCGAGGAGGCGCGACGGGTGGTCGGTGGGGCGCGGCGGGCGGCGACGGACCGTGCGGTGGCGACGGGGGCGGCGAAGCGGACGGTCGCGAGGGCCGTCTCGCTCGAGCTCGACTGGAAATTCCACGACGACGGCATCCGCGAGCGGATCTTCTCGTC
Organism: uncultured Bradymonadales bacterium; assembly: GCA_964600555.1. Lineage (GTDB taxonomy): Bacteria > Myxococcota_A > Bradymonadia > Bradymonadales > Bradymonadaceae > CAJXPB01. The sequence continues at coordinate 950 of CAZRLK010000095.1, read as the reverse complement.
GCACGGCGGCAAATCCGCGAGGACGAGGGGGGATCCCGGGAGCGATGTCCACGGCCGATGGAGTCTGGGCGACGAGGAGAGCGAGCCGGCCCTGCGGCTCGTCCCGACCACCGAGCGGGGGGTGGAGGTGTATCTCAATTCCGGGGCCGTCGAGTTTGCCCGGGTCGACGAGCAACGCTGGACCTTGCGCCGCGCCGCGGAGGGGACGGCCGAGCAAGACGACAAGGTCGGTGAGGAGCTCCGCGGCAAGCTCGATCTCGAGGAGAAGCTCAACGAGGTGCTCGAGGAGGCAGCCAACTTCTCGAACGAACAACTCGCCGAACTGGTCGAGTTCGTCCAGCACCTGTTGATCGGGATACTCGAGGCGTTCGTCGGCATCATTCTGACGCTGATGGTGGCGGCCTTCATCTCGATCGACCTGCCGCGCTTCATGGGGTTTTTTCGAAGTCTGGTCCCGGAGGCGCTCCGGGGCGGCTACGACGAGTTGTTGAGCCGGGTCGACCGGGGCCTGTCGGGGGTGATTCGCGGCCAACTGATCATCTGTCTCGTCAACGGCGTCTTCACCTTCGTCGGACTCTGGTTGCTGGAGGTGAAATTCAGTGTCCTGCTCGCCGTCATCGCCGGGATCTTCTCGATCATCCCGGTTTTCGGGACCGTCATCTCGACGATCCCGATCTGTGTGATCGCGGCGACCCAGAGTCTGATGACGGCCGTGTTGGTGCTGGGATGGATATTGTTCATCCATTTCATCGAGGGGAACATTTTGAACCCCAAGATCATCGGCACATCGGCCGAGATCCATCCGGTCATCGTCATCTTCGCACTGCTCGCCGGCGAGAGCACCTACGGGCTGGTCGGGGCGATTCTGGGGGTGCCGGTCGCGTCGATTATGGTGTGGCTGTTGAACTTTTTTAGGGACAAGGTGTGGGTGGAGCGGGGTGCGGGGGGTG
>CAZRLK010000094.1:0-19037 GCA_964600555.1 uncultured Bradymonadales bacterium | reverse complement strand
GTAGAGCAGCAGACTTTTAATCTGCGGGTCGCTGGTTCGAATCCAGCACGGCTCATGGAGTCGGGTCTCCGCCAGCTCACTGGAGGCCCGATGTGTCCCCGTCGTCTAGCCTGGCCCAGGACACTGGCTTTTCAAGCCAGCGACGCCGGTTCGAATCCGGCCGGGGACGCTGAACAATCGTCTGTCCCCGTCGTCTAGCCTGGCCCAGGACACTGGCTTTTCAAGCCAGCGACGCCGGTTCGAATCCGGCCGGGGACGCTTCCACTCACAATCGATCGACCCGGACGACCGGCCGTCCTCCCCGCGTGTCGACGATGCGTATCGACCGTCGATGCTCGCCCATCCATGCTGCGCATCCGACCCGATTTTCCTCCCGCCCCGGGCCGCACTCCCCCCGACGCACACCCTACGGGCTCGTCTTCACGAGGTGATAGTTTTTCTTCCCCGAGCGCAACACCAGCAGCGTCTCGCTGGCGAGATCCTCGGCGGTTACCATGTATCGGAGATCCTCGATTTTTTCGTTGTTCAGGTAAGCCCCTCCCTGGCGGATGAGGCGCTTGGCGTCGCCACGCGAGTTTTGGAGCTCGGTCTCGACGAAGAGATCCCGAATCTCGATCCCCTCGCTCTCGAGTCGATCGCGCTCGAGCGTCGTCGACGGAACGTCGGCGAAGATCGCCTCGAGCTGGGCGTCGCTCAGGCCCTCGATCGTCTCACCGTACAGAATGTCGCTGGCCTTGACCGCAAAGTCGGCCTCGTCCCGCCCGTGGACCAGGGCGGTCACCTCCCAGGCGAGCTTCTCCTGGACTTCGCCCCGGTTTTCGTCCCGGCAGATCTTGCCGACCAGCTCGTCGATCTCGGCCTTCGGCAAAAAGGTGAACATCTTCAGCAATTCCGGCACGTCCTCGTCCGGCCGACGCACCCAGTATTGATAAAACTCGTAGGGACTCGTCTCATCGGCATCCAGCCAGACGGTCCCCTCGGCGGTCTTCCCGAGTTTTTCGCCACTCGAGGAGGTCACGAGCGGCGCCGTCACCCCGTAGACCGTCTCGCCGAGCTTGCGCCGCACGAGATCCGTCCCGGCGGTGATGTTGCCCCACTGGTCCGAGCCCCCGACTTGCAGCCGGCAGTCGTGCTGGTCGTACAGGTGCAAAAAGTCGTAGGCCTGCAGCACCATGTAGCTGAACTCGGTGTAGCTGATGCCCTGCTCGCGCTCCTCGAGGCGAGCCCGGACCGACTCCTTGGCGGTCATCTGGTTGACCCGAAAATACTTGCCGACGTCGCGCAAAAATTCGATGTAGGTCTTGTCGCGCATCCAATCGGCATTGTTCAAAAGCGGCACCTCGCCCCCGCCGACCTCCCCCTCTTCGACCCCCATCGTCTCCGGGTGCATCTCGGCCGATCGCGCCAGCACGCGGTCGATCTGATCGGAGATCCCGTCGATGTTGCGCGCCAGCTCCTCGTCGTCCATCAACGTCCGCTCTTCGGACTTGCCCGACGGATCGCCGATCAGCCCGGTCGCCCCTCCGACCAGCGCCAGCGGACGATGTCCGTGGCGCCGAAAAAAGGCCATCATCATCAGCGGCAGCAGGTTGCCGACCTGCAGCGACTCCGCCGTCGGGTCGAACCCGCAGTACAGCGTCACGGAGTCGTCGGCGAGCAGCTCGTCGACCTCCTCGTCGGTGATCTGGTGGAGAAAACCCCGCCATGCGAGTTCGTCGAGAACACTACTTTTCATGGGTATTCGGTGGGTGAAAAGGCTGGGAAACCGCAACGAGCGCAAAGATCCGAAGACAAAACAGCTTTTAACCGCCAAGACACCAAAACGCCAAGGAAAAAAGACGGCGGTTTCACGTCTTCACAATCTCGGACTCGGTCACGACGGCGTCGACCGACACGTCGTGCTCTTCGGCCGGAAGATCCCCCTCGCTCAACTGACATTCGTAACAGATCCCGACGAAGATCGCCTCGGCCCCGCCCCCGGCATCGAGACGCCGGCTCAACGCCCGATCGTAATACCCCCAGCCCATCCCGATGCGTCGGCCGGCGCGGTCGAAGGCGGCTCCCGGGACCAAAAACACCTCGAGATCGGCGACGTCGGTCGCGGCACCCGTCGGCTCGGGAATCCCGAACGCCCCCTCCTCGAGCGACTCGAGCGAATCGACGGGCACCAGCTCCATCTCCGTCTCGTCGATCACCCGCGGCAGTGCCACCCGCGTCCCCTGCTCGATCTTGTGCTCCAGAAAGGTCGAGACGTCGACCTCGCCGTCGAAGGACATGTAGCCGACCAGCGGACGAGGCTCACGGGTCGGCTCCCACTCGTGCAGTCGCCGACACACCGCCTCGGAAGCCGACTCCCGATACGCTGCACCGAGGTTGCGCCGCGCCTCGAGCGCCCTCTCCCGCACCCGCTCCTTGGCATCCTGAGTCTCCTGCACGACTCTCCGACTCACCCTGGCTCGCCAGTTGCACACCCGCCGGCTCGACCTGTCAGCCGCCGCCGTCGAGTTTTTCGAGCAGCTTGCGCATCGTCGCCGCACGCTCTTCGATCTCGTCCTGCATCTGATCGAGTTCCGAGCGCGCTTCGAACAACTCTTCGGCGACGGTGAGACTCGCCATCATCAAAAGCTTGTCGGTCGAAGCCTGGGGGGCGGAGTTTTGAAGCTGGCCGAGCTTGCGATCGACGTAGGCGGCGAGCTGCCGGACGAACTCCGGATCGCGGTCACTCCGGATCGAGAGGGTCCGGCCCCGAATCTCGACCTCCACCGGGTCCATCTCTCGGGTTTCGGAGGCCGTCGAGGTGCGAACGCTCTGTGGGTTTGAGATGTCCGAGCCGTGCGACCCCAAGATAGCCTCCCTGCGCCAAGCAGTTACCGGTCGTCGGTACCGGCCGCGCAGTCGATACTCGGCGCCCCCATCCGAGCCCCTGCTGCGAATGTACCGTCGTGAAGATTTGACCTCGTGTTATCTTAGAATCCGGGTCTGATTTTTCAAGTTCGCTTCGCCACCTCGCTTGCCCACCCCGTCGCCGGTGCGCTACCCACGAAGGGCGAGCGCGAACATCTACGAGGCTGTCCGAGGCCATGAGTTCGGAATCCGAGTCATCAAACGTCCCGACCGCCCGATCGGTCGGCTGGCAGAACGTCGTCGGGTTTTTCGTCGTCGTCGCCGCCGTCGTCGCGGTGCTCCCCTGGACGAACCCGTCCCAGTCGACCGCCGATCGGCTCACCGCCCAGTTCGCCGTCCGCACCCACGCCGGCGACCTCGACGCCAAACTCGCCGACCGCGGCTTCAGCGACGAGGCGCCGCTTTCCGCCCGGCTCGCCTTCGACGGCCCGACCGACGCCGAAGAGGCGGTCCGCCGGGAACTGAGCCGCCTCGATTCTCTCGTGCTCGAGCCCGACAGCTCCGAGACGCTCTCGATCACCGCCCGCTCCGGCGACGACGGCACCATCCTGACCCTCGAAGCCCGCCTCCTCTCCGACGACGCCTCGACGCCGACGACCCTCCTCGACGCCAAACGCCGAACCGGCGGCTGGACTGCCATTCTCCCGCCGCTTCTGGCCGTCCTCCTCGCCCTGTTTTTCCGCCGCATCGTCGTCGCACTGCTCGGCGCCGTCTGGCTCGGCGCCGCCCTGCAGACCGGCTTTCGCCCCCTGGCGGCGACCTGGATGACCGCACGCGAGTATCTCTGGGGGGCGATCGCCGATTCGTTCAGCCTCTACATCATCGGCTTCACCTTCGCCCTCGTCGGCATGGTCCACGTGATCATCCGCATGGGCGGGATCGCCGGCCTGCTCGAGGCCTTCTCGTGGCTCGCACGGTCGATGCGCTCGACCCGCCTCGCCACCGCCGCGATGGGGCTGGCCCTGTTTTTCGACGACTACGCCAACACCATCGTCGTCGGCTCGACGATGCGCCCGCTGACCGACCGCCAGAAGATCAGCCGCGAGAAACTCGCTTACCTCGTCGACTCGACCAGCGCCCCGATCGCCGGCCTCGCCGTCATCTCGACCTGGATCGGCTACGAGGTCGGCCTGTTCGACGAGCTGAGCAGCCAACTTCAGATGGGCATGTCCGGCTACGAGATCTTCTTTCAGATCCTCCCCCTCCGCTTTTACTGCATCCTCGCCCTGATCTTCGTCGTCCTCGTCGCCCTGATCGGCCGTGACTTCGGACCGATGCTCGAGGCGGAGCGGCGCGCACAGCACACCGGCCGGGTCCACTCACCCGACTCGACTCCCCTGAGCTCGGGTGACGGCCACGACGACGTCGAGCCGAAATCCGGCATCCCGCACCGCTGGTACAACGCCGTCGCCCCCGTCGTCTGCGTCGTCGGCGGCACCATTCTCGGCCTGTACTGGTCGGGCTGGCGCGGCCCCGACGGCGCCGCCCTCCCCGCGCTCGGCCAACTCCTCGCCGGCGAGGCCGTCCTCGAGACCTTCGCCGCCAACCTCGGCGCCGCCGCCTCCGAGATGCTCGACTGGACGGTCTGGCGCGAGGCCCTCTCGAACGCCGCGAACGCCCGCGTCCTGTTCTGGAGTTCGATCTTCGGCAGCCTCGTCGCCGTGGCGATGGCGGTCGCCCAGGACCTGCTCGATTTCCGCGACGCCCTCGGCGCCTGGACCCGTGCCATCCCGATGATGAAACTCGCGGTCGCGATCCTCGTCCTCGCCTGGGCGATCCAGGGCGTCTGCAGCGACCTCGGAACGAGCATCTATCTCGTCGGCGCCGTCGAACACCTCGTCGCCCCGACGATCCTGCCCCTGTTGACCTTCCTGCTCGCCTCGATCGTCGCCTTCGCGACCGGCACCTCCTGGGGCACGATGGGCATCCTCCTGCCGGCGATGATCCCGATGGCCTTCCACCTGACCGGCGACGTGGCCAACGGCCAACTCCTGTTGATGATGTGCTTCGGCGCCGTCCTCGACGGCGCCATCTTCGGCGACCACTGCTCGCCGATCTCGGATACGACCGTCATGAGCTCGATCGCCTCGTCGGTCGACCACATCGACCACGTCCAGACGCAACTTCCGTACGCCCTGACCGCCATGCTCGTCAGCGTCGTATTCGGCTACCTCGGCGTCGCGGTCGGCCTGTCGATCTGGCTCGTCTTCCCCCTCGGCGCCACGACCCTCGCCGCCGTGCTGTGGGTGGGGGGACGCGATCCGTCGGATGCACCGAAGCCGGCCCCGGACGAGACCTCGTAACCTCCGGGGTCATTCGTCAGCCAGATACCAGCACGCCGCCGCAAAGCCGATCGAGATCGGATAGATGAAGCTGATCGGCAGGTGGTTGTGCTGATCGAAGCCCGGCAGCACCTTCAGCACCAATCCGAGCAGTCCGGTCACCACCAGCCCCGTCCAGATCCATTTCAACCAGTCGACGGCTCTCCGTTTCCCCAGGGCGACCGCGATCGCCACCGGCACGACCCCCAGCGTGAGCGGATTGGCGAAAAAGAGGTTTTCGTTCCAGTACGTCACCCGGTGATCCGTCGCGATCGCCATGACGAACAGCCCGAAGCCCGGCAGCCCGACGAGCATACCGACGAGTCCGTTGTGGGCGGTGAACAACCATCGGCGAACCGAACTCTCCCGGTCGCGCCGCCACCACACTCCCAGCGCCAGAGCCCCTCCCCCGAGCAACACCCCCATCAACAGGGCCCACGGCCAGTGCGCCGGGGCCTCGTCGGGGACTTCCCGCCGGTCGGCCTCGTGGTAGACGATGTGCTCTTCGACGAGTTTGCGCTCCTCCCCGGAAGCCGTCTCGTAGGTGAGATCCCGGACGTGGCGTCCCATCTCCTCGGGGAGAAACATCGCATCCCACCGCTCGATCGACTTGTCGATCGAGTCGTTCATCATGAACATCAACAAAAGGTCCATGAAGAAGTTGTGGTGGGTGTATCGCCGGGTATGCTCCCGGAGCGTCAGCTCCGAGGGCTCGGAGGTCGCCTCGCGCAGCGCCCCGTCGACGGCCGCATCGACGATGTCCCGCGGACGGGTCGAGCAGTTGTCGAAATAGTGGTGGTACAGGTACTCGCGGTGAGCCGGTCGGGCATTCCAGGCGAGGTATCGGGCGACGAGCTGGCGTTTCGGTGGGGGAAGATCGAGCAGGTGGATGTGCACGTCGCGGTTGTGCGACTTGTACAGCTCGTAGACGCGCTCTTCGGGCTGCTGGCCGACCCAGAACCACAGCCGACCGGTCGCGAACTTGACCAGAAGCCGACTGTCGAAATGAAACATGCCGTAGTTGTACAGCCGGCTGTGACCGAGGCGCGTATCCTCGACGACCAGCGCGGCGTGGCCGAACCAGCTCGGGATCGCGTCGCCCGGACTGAAGACGACCAGCTTGATCTGCAGGTCTTCCGCCCGCGAGTCGCCACTCGTCCACGGCGCCTCGGGCGCCCGCTCGGACTGCGCCTGCGCCGGGAGCGTCGTCGACATGCCCGCGACGAACACCACGAGCCCGACGAGCCGGCACAGCCGCCCCCACGTCGTCACGAACCTCCCCTGCCCTCGGTGCTGGTCGATATCGTCCCGGTGCGTTGCGTTCATGCGGTCGGCCGATCGGTGGTGCGCGAAGCGCGGCGATCGTGATTACATACCGCGATCGCAATGTCGAGTCATCCCACCCGGCCGGCTGCGATCGGTTGCCATCGACGGCCCACCGACGTCTCACCCCGCTTCCCTCACCGCATACAACGGCTCGTCGGCCGTCGTCTCCCGACGCTCGATCCGCCCCTCCGCCACCGCCCCCTCGAGCCGCTCGCGCACCTGCTCGAGCCCGACCCCGCTCATCGTCGCCACCTCCGGCGCCGCCGCCCTCCCCCAGGCCTCGAGCATCTCGACCGGATCGCCCGTCTCGCGTACAGGCTCCACCCCGGGAGCGATCTGTTCGACCGCCTCGCACAGCACGTCGAACGGACGCCACCCGACGGTCAGCAGCTTCTCCGACCCGCCCTCGCCGGCCCTCCGCTGCTCGCCGGTCTCGAACAACAGGGCCGGGAATCGCCCGAGCTCCCGGTAGCGCACATCGCGCAGGTCCTCCCGAAAATCCTCCCGCGCCGCCCCCTCGAAATCCCTCCGGAACTCGCTGAAATCGACCCCCTCGACCCGCCCGACGATCTGTTCGAGATGCTCCCGCCGGGCGATGTCGATTCCTCTCACCATCGCCGCTTCGCGCAAACGCCGCAGGCATCGCTCGGCGAGATCCGGGTCCTGGCGCTGGATCGCCTTGATGGCCACGCATGCCGGATACGACGAGTCCGGCGGCTGGTCGAGCCACAGCTTCTCGTCGAGCGGCATCCCGGTCTTTTTGTGCACCTCGAACCACTGCGGCGCCCATTGGGCCGGACGATGCACCGAGTTGACCGGGTCCTCGAAACGCTCCGCGTCGGCGACCAGGCCCCCCATCCGATACTGCCAACGCACCTGGTCGCCGTACACGTACCTCAACCGCCGCCACCCCGGCTCCATCGCCCAACTCCACGAACACAATGGATCCGTATAGTAGGTCACGTACACCTGCGTTCCCATGGCTCAATCACCCGACGGCTGCGGACTCGACCCCTGCTGGCCCTGACCGCCCGGCGCGATCCGCCCCGGCCCGTAACTCGACCACTCTTCGCCTTGCTTCGAGGTCGCCTTTTTGACCTCGTCGCTTCGCTCCTGGCTCAACTCCTCGTCCTTTTTTTGAAATTCGTCGGCCTTCTGATCGTCTTTTTGCATCTTTTTTTGACCCTGCGAGTTGATCACCTCGTCGATCGGGTCGTCGACATACGTCCAGTCCTCGGAGTCGTCGCTGATCGGCACCTCGCCCTGGTTCCACGGCCCCCGCACCTCCTGGCCGTTCGACATGTTGTAATAGGTCGTGTTGAATTCCGGATCGCCCTGCAAGACCCCGGGCGGAAAATTCGGCTGGATGTCGTCGAGCGCCGCCGAAAACTGCCGGAAATGCGCGATCTCGCGCGACATCAAAAACTTCAGCGTATCCTTGACCTCCGGGTCGTCGGTGAACTGCATCAGGTATTCGTACACGATCTTCGCCCGCGACTCGGCGGCGATGTTCGAGCGCAGATCGACCGTCAGATCGCCGTTGGCGTTGACGTAATTCGACGTCCACGGATTGCCCTGGCTGTCGGTCAGCGAGACGCCCCCGCCCGACAGGTCGAGAAACTGCGGGTTGGTGACCGCCTCGTGGACAAACTCGTCTTTGGCCGTATCGTCGCCGACGATGTCCATCCACTCGACGTTGTGAGCGGCGTCTTTGAGTTCGCCGCTGGTCCCCTCCAGCAGCATCTGGATCGTCGCCCCGACGATCTCGAGATGGCTCAACTCCTCGGTCGCGATGTCCATCAACACGTCGTATTTCTCCGGGTACGGCTTCCGCGCGGCAAACGCCTGCACGAAATACTGCATCGCCGCTTTCAACTCACCGTTGCCCCCACCGAATTGCTCCAGCAACAGACTGGCGAATCGCGGGTCGGGCTCGGAGACGCGGGCGTCGTACTGCAACTCCTTGATGTGGTGAAACATGCTCGTGGGTTCTCCCGATGAAGGTCGCATCTGGTGGCGTACATCCGTCGGTCCGCCCGCCGAAAGACAGCCGTACCACCAGTTCCCTTCGCTCGGGCGAACGAGAGACCCCGACTGCAAGTACACGAAAAGTTCCGAGGTGACCCCGAGCCTATCCGATTCCCCCCGCCCCATGCAAACCGCTCCGCCCTCCCCGCCCGCCTCCCCAGACTTTTTTCGCCGTTTACCCAGCCGCCCAGACGCCCAGACGCCCAGACGTCTTTCGCCGTTTGCCCAGCTGCCTAGCTGCTCAGCCGCTCAGCTGCTCAGCCGCTCAACCGCTAAAACGTATATCCGAGATGAAACTGCAGGTTCCCGATCCCCTCGTTTTGACGCCGGTCCAGCGCGATCCCGTAGTCGAACAGCAGGGGAATCTGGTCGGCGATCACGTATCGCAGCCCGACGCCCGCCGCGCTCCGGACCTTCGAGAACGGCCCGCCGCCGAAGGCGTCTCGGTAGCAGCTCGTCCGGCGAGTCACCCGACTGTCGTCGAAACAGTCGACCAGCACCCCGGTGTCGAAAAACGTCGCCCCGTGCAGATCCACCCCGCGCAACAGCGGATACCGCAGCTCGAGGTTGTAGTTCATCAGAAACTCCCCGCCCGCCGGCTGGTTGTTCAGCCTCGGACCCAGCGCGTTGTTCGGGTACCCCCGCACGCTCCCCGCCCCCCCCATGAAATATCGCTCGTCGGCCGGCACCCGACTCTGCCGACCGAACAGGGGCACGACCTGGCCGATCCGCAGCCCCTGGGCGAGTGTCAGATCCTCCCAGATCGGCACGAACAGATCGCTTTTCCAGGTGACCCGCAGATACGAATCGTCGACGGTGTCGATGTTCTCCGACAGCGCATCGCCCGAGACGAGTTCGGGCCGCAACCGCAGGAAGTAGCCACTCGACGGGTTCAACGGACTGTCGCGTTTGTCGAGTGTGAGTTTCGGAATCAACTTCCCGGTCACCCGCCGCGGCGAAAAGATCCGCTCGCCGTCCACCCTCGGCCCCTCCAGCGACGCCGTCGCCGTCTGCTTGCCCTCCACCCCGAAACTGACGAAAAACCGGTCCATGATCTCGGTCAGCTCCTTGCGCACCTCCATCGCCAGCCCCCACTCCTCGCGCAACAACTGGTCGTTGGTCACCCCGAGCAGGTCGACCAGATAAAACGGCGTCACCGTCAGATGGAGCTTCTCGACCCCCAGCGCCCCCTTCAAAAACCTCGGGTCTTCGAACGCCAGCTCCGCCCCGAACAGATGGTCGACCTCGCCGTCGACCCCGCCGGTCGGCTCCCCTTCCGCCGTCGCAATCCCGAGATCCCCGAGCTGGACCATGTCCGCCGCCCCGAACACACGGGGGCGGAGCTGAAAGGCCGTCCCCAGCACGTTGCGATCCAGGTACTCCACCTCCCCGGTCGTCAACAGCTTGCGTCGATCCCCGAGCAGATCCCGCCCCTCGAAGCCGAACTTGAATTCCGCAAAGCGGTTTCGGCTCTCCTCGACGCTGACCGCCAGCGAGGCCCGCCGCTCGCGCGTCTCCGAGGCCGCCTCGTCGAGGCCCATCGCCTCGATGCTGACCGAATCGAAGATCCCGAGCGAACGCAGGTTGCTCTGCCCCTCGAGCAGCTTGCGGATGTCGAAGATCTCGCCGGGCTCCATCGGAATCTCACGGTCGATCACCCGGTCCAGCGTCCGGAAGTTCCCCTGGATGAGCATCTCGCCGGTCGCCACCATCGGCCCCTCCTCGACCCGGTGAACGATCCGCACCTCCGAGTGATCGCCGACGCCGCCGGCATAGCTACACTGCTCGGCGACCCGCCGGCACGCATAGCGAGTCCGCTCGCTCCCCTCCCACCCGCACCGCCCCTCGAGCTCCTCCGGACTCCCCGCCAGACACTCGCTCTCGAGCCGCGGACGCTCGCAGGGGATCTGCTCACCGGTCAATCCGTAGCAGGCCGTCTCGACGGAAGCGAGCGGATAGCCGACCGACGAATACAGTTGCTTGATTCGTGACTCGTCGGCCCGCACCTGCACCGGTACCAGCGGCTCGCCCGAGTGAACCCCGACCTCCTTTTCGAGCCGCCGGTGGCTGAGACTCCGCACCCCGTCGAAGCGCACCTCCGAGGCCCGCGTCCGGCTCCCCTCGTCGACGTGGATGCGGACCGTCAGCTCCCCCCCGTCGACCTCCAGGACGTACCGCTCGACGACCGCCCGCAAAAATCCCGCCTCCCGGTAGCGCTTTTCGATCTGCCGAAAGTCGTTCAGCAACTGCTCGGTCTGCAGGAATCCGCCGCTCTCGAAGACCCGGAACGGACGCGTCCCCAGCCCCTCGGTCAGCTTCTCCTCGCCGAGCGCCCCGTTGCCGTGCACGACCACCCGGTCGATCTCGACGCGTCGCCCCTCCCCGATTTCGAACTCGAGCCGGCGATGGAGGCGATCCTCGCGGATCTCCCTCCCCTCGACCCGGGCGAACGGATAGCCGCGCGTCTCGTACAACTGACGGATCGCCCGCTCGGCCTGGTCGATCTCGGCCCGGTCGACGTAGCCCGATTCGTCGAACGGCAGCTCCTCGCGCAACTCCCCGTCCTCAAACACCGCGTTGCCCTCGAAGCCGACCTCCCAGCGGGGCCCTTCGTCGACGTCGAGCAGAATCGTCACACACCCCCGCTCGAAGGACTTGCGGACTGCATCCTCCGGGATCCGCACCTGAAAGTAGCCGAGCTCCCGGTACGCCTCGATCAACGACGCGCGCCCCTCGTCGAACGCCTCGGTCGTAAACCTCGGCCGAATCAACCCCAGCTCGCGGGCGAACATCGAGACACCACTCAACAGGTGACGCCGCGCCCTGGCGTAACTCATCGCCTCCAGCCCCCGGATTCCAATCTCGCAGAAATCGAGCCCCTTGCCCTTGTCGACCCGAAACACCAGGTCGACCAGTTTGCGCCCTCCGGCGACCGGCCGCTTGACCATCTCGATGTCGGTCCCGAAAAAGCCCGCCTTCTCGAAGGCCGACTCCAGACTCGCGATCTGCGTGTTTTTCTTCTCGCTCTCCCCCGTGTACGGCTCGCCCTGCCGGTAGACCAACAGCTTGCGCAGCTCCGAGCGAAACGGCGGCGGGTCGACGCCGACAAACTCGATCTCGCGCACCCGCGTCGCCCCGACCGCCTCGACGTCGACGTGCACCGACCCCTCCGAGGCGCGGCGCGTCCGGAACTCGATCGACTCGAACAGTCCCGTCTGCTCGAGGCGCTTGCGGGCCGTCTCCAGCAACCTCTCATCGAAGCGCCTCCCGGCATACAAACCCGCGATGTCGAGGTACTTGTCGACCGTGATCGGATTCGAGCACGCCTCCAGATCGCAGCTCATCTCGACGTCCGCCACGACCTCCCGCTCGGAGGGCCCCTCCGCATCTTCGCCCTTCCCTCCTCCGCCCGACTCTCCGCCCTCTCTCGCCGTCGCTGCATCGGGCGATCCACCCTCCTCCGAGACGCCGGCATCGGCCGACTGACCGACCGCCGGTGCCGCGAGCGTCGCCACGAACCCCGCCACCAGTGCACCCGCCAGGGCGGCCCCGAGGCTCGTCGCCGCATTTCCCCCGAATCTGCTGATTGCCGACTGCAGGATCATTCAGTCCAAGGGCACGCGATACTTGAGTTTGGCGTCGAGCAGAAAACTCTCGCGATCCGGATAACTCCGCTCACTGACCTCCGCCGACCACCGATCCGTGAGCTGGTATTCGAGCTGATAGCGCTGCCCGCCGGACCGCTCCGAGAGTCCCGTATCGAGCTGAAATCTCCAGTGCAAACGCCGCGACAACTGGTCGCCGATCCGAAGCTGCGTCCGCTCGACCCCCGGCATGATCGTAAATTCCGACAACTCGACGACGTCTCTCACCTGCTTTTCGATCCGGCCCAACAGCGGCCCGAGCGCGATCTCGAGCGTCGGCCGGCTCGCACTCGCGGCCGTCAGTTCGTCGACCGTGCATCCGGTCAACATCAGACTCAGAATGTCGCGCTGGTCGGCGTACGGATTGCTCTCGAACTGCACGTCCAGCGCGTCGAGGTTCCCCTGCACGTTCAGCAAGACCCGATACACCTCCCGGCGCTGCTCGTCGAACTCCCCCGTCCTCCGGAAGTTCGGCCCGACCTCCTCGAAGGCATCCCCCTCGACGCATCGATTCTGGATGTCCGCCCCGGCCGTGATGTCGATCCGTGGATTTCTCGGATCGCCCGTGTACTCGATGCTCCCGGTCTGCACCTCGAAACTCTCGCCCTGAAACTCGACCACCCCGGCGACGACGTCGATCTCGCCGGCCAGCCGCGGATCGTTCAGAGTTCGCTGCAACTGCAGGTCGAGCCGGAGCTCCAGATCGAGTGTAAATCGATCGATCTGGTTTTCGATCACGACACCGTCCCGCGCCGCGATCCCGACGTCGAACTGCACCTCGCCCAACCACGGATACCGCTCCAGAAGCCCCGCCTCGAACGGCTCCGTGCGTCGGGCGAACGCCCCGATCACCCGCCCCGTCAACTGCTTTTCGAACAGACTCGTATCCCGGTAGTACAGCGCATCGAGCAGTTCGATCCCCCCGCGCACCTGCCACGTCTCCGGCCGATCGATCTCGTCCGCCTCCACGGTCACGTCCGTATCGAACGTCACGTTCGCCGTCTCCGGCACCCGGTACATCAGATTGTGCGCCCAGACGTCGAACGTCCCGCTCGTCGGACGGTAGTCTTCGATCCCGAGCCGCCCCGCCACCGAAAACAGCCCGCCCATGAACTCCCCCTCGATCTCCTCGTCCTCCGGGATCACGACCGCCTCCGAGCCGAACTTCACCCGCCCCCCGTCGACCCGCAGACTCTCGGCGAAATCCCGCAACTCGAAGCTCGCCCGCCGGACCGTCAGGTGCCCGCTCGGAACCGGACGATTCGGGGGCCCGCCGATGTCGACCGCCACGTCGACCACCCCGCTCGAGGAGACCAGCGCATCCGGCATCGTCTCGGGCAGCAAATGGGTGCCGACGACGTCGAGAAGCGACAGATCGAGCTCCCCTTCGACCTGCAGCGACGTCAGATACGAATCGAGCAGCACACCGCCCCGGATGTCGACGAAATGCCCGTCGCTGCCGATCGTCGCCTCCTCGATCTGCAGCCGGTGGTTGCTGTCGAAACTCGCTCGCAGCGGCCCGCGCGTCCGAATCGTCTCGCCGGGCGTCTTCAGCCTCGCATCCGCCATGTGCACCGAGACGACGTAATCCGACAGGTCCGCCGCCGCATCGACCTCGAGCCGCCCCGTCGCCACCAGACGCTCGACCACCGACAGATCGCCGATCTCGGGAAACACCCGCGCGAAATCGAGTTGCTCGACCCCGAAACGCGCCCGGTAGCGGTCCCGGCCGACCAGCGGCATCTCGAAGCCGACCGTCCCGACCGGAAGCGCCGCCCCCGAGACGTACAGCGTCTCGTCGACCGTGTTCGCCACCACCGCCAGATCCCCCATCTCCCGCTCGCCGACCCGCACGTCGCGAACCTCCAGATCCCCCGCCACCGCCGGCGCGTCGAGCCGCCCCTTCCCGTGCAGATCGACGTTGAGCTCCCCGTGCGGCCGGTACGACTCCTCGATCGCCGAGATGTAGCGGGTCTCGCCGAGCTGCAGCCCTCGCACCCCGAGCGCAAACTCGTAGTCGCCGACCCCGAACCCGTACCGCCCGCTCGCGTCGACCTCCCCCGTCCCGGCGACCGTCGTCGCAAACTCCTCGACCCGCACCGCCTCCCGGCTCCAGTCGCCCTCGAGCTTCAACTCCCGAAACGCAAACCAGGCGACCTCCCCGTCCGGAATCTCCGCCCGGTAGTCGACCTCCGGGTGCTGCACCGACCCCTCCGCCTCCCCCTCGACATCCAGCTTCCCGGCCGCCCCCAGCACACCCCCCAGCGCCCGGTCGACCGCCTGCAGATCGACCCCCTCCGCCCGGTACTCGGCCTCGATCGGCTGGACGTCCAACAATCGGTGCTCCCGCTCTCCGCCCCGCTCGGTCACCCGTGCAAACTGCATCTGCCCGCCCGCCGACAGATTCCCCGCCGTGCTCTCGAACTCGAAGGTCTCCAGATCCAGCCGCCCCCGCTCGACCGTCGCCGCCAGCCGCCCTCGCGACCCCTCGACGGTCGCCTCGCCAGCCTCCACGCTCGGCGCCTCGAGCTCGGCGCGCACCCCGGCCTCCGGCGCCGACACCGGCCCCTCCGCCCAGATCCGCCCGTCGAACCGCCCCGCCACCCCCTCCACGCCCCACCCGGCGAGCCACGGCCCGATGTCCGCGATCTCGGCGCGCACGTCGACCGCCGGCTGTGCGACCGGCGACTCGAAGGCCATCTCGTCGTAGTCGAGCTCGAAGTGGTCGACCACGAATCGCCCCCCGGGCACAGCGAGCTCGGCCTCCGGCACCGCCACCCGCTCGTAGTCGACGGCCACCCGCCCTCCCTTCTCGACGGTCACACGGTCGACCGGCAACCACTCCCGGTTCGCCCGCCGAAACGTCCAGTCCGAGGTCGCCTCCACTTCCGCCAGCTCGCGCGTCGCATCGGTCAGCGTCGGATACGGATCGTCGATCTCGAAATCTCCCCCCATCGGCACCGCCCCGTGCGCCTCGAACTCCCCGCTCAACGCCCCCGCCAGCGACGGCACCTCGACCTCGTAGCTTTCCAGCAGCCTCGCCGGATTCACCCCCCGGAACGACCCGGCGCCCCCGTAGCTCACCTCGAACATGTCGAAATACCCCCAGTCCGCCCGCACCTCGCCGCCGTAAAACTCCGCGCGTCCCTCCTCCAGAAAGATGTGCTCGTTGCGCAGCCGCGCCTCGGCGACGACGTCGGTCATCTCGACCCCCGCCGCGTTCAACACGTCCGCCCGGGCCCGCATCCGCCCCCCGATCATCTCGAGCGTCCCGTCGACCGCCGCCTCGAACGACGGCACCTCGAAATGCACCGTGTCCTGGACGAAATACTGCACCAGCGGACTCCAGTACGGCACGCTGACGTTCCCCCGGCCTCGATACCGCATCCCCCCCTCGCCATCGGGCCGGTCCGGAAAGCTCATCCGCCCCTCCGCCTCGGCGTGCGCCCCCTCCGCCGAAAACGTCACCCGCTCGACGTCGAACCCCTCGTCTCGCCACTCCCAGCGATCCACGTCGACGTCCTCGACCCCGAACGTCCAGTCGCCGTACTCCTCCGAGAACCCGAACAGCTCGTTGCGAAACCGAAAGTCGACCCGCGGCACCTCGACTCCCGGGACGCTCATCGCCAACCCCCGCCGCTGCAACTCGATCCGTCCCTGCTCGACGTCGACCTCCGGAATCTCGAACTCGAATTCCGGCCGCACGAACTCCAGCCGGCAATCCTCCGCCGCCAGCGCCCGAAACGTCACCGGCAACGCCCGCGCCTCGTTCGCATCGCCCCCCTCCTCCCCGCCCGGCTCGATCCCGAGCGCCTCCAGGAGGTTCATGTCTCCCTCCTCGTCGAACTCGAGCCGCACGTCCGCCCCCTCCGCCCGCCCGTGATCGAAGACCAGCCGGCCGACCAGCAAAAACCTCGGCTCGATCGACGCCTCCGCCTCCGGGGCGTCGATCACCGGCGGCTCGCCCTCCTCGCGCCGGATCGTCGCCTCGAACACCCGCGCCTCCACCAGCGACGGCTCGACGACGATCTCCTCGACCCCGAACTCCCCCCCGAGCCCCTCGTGCAACAGATACGGCAGGTCGGCCCGGAACAGGTTCGAATTGACGTAAAAATACGCCACGCAATACAGCGACGCGAGCATCGCCGCCGGCACCAGAAAGATGACCGGAATCTTGACGTGACTCCGGAACACCTTCACCTGGACTTCGTCTGTAAAATCGGAGACGGGCATCGTCCTACCGTCGTCGGTCGTCAGCCTTCGGGCCGCAGACTAGTAAAACAACTGGCAGGAAGGATGGAAACAGATGGCATGCGTTTTTTTGCCGTGTCGACCCCCTGGAGGCACCCCCGTCGCTCACGGCGATCGCCACAATGAAAAAGGCGGGCTGGACCATCCCAACCCGCCGATCGAACAGCTCGATCCGATTGTCTCGACCTCCGCGCCCCCACGAAGCGCAGTTCGCGCCCCCGACCACCGACCCCCGTCTGCCGCGCCCCCCGCGAGCCGTTCCGCGGTCTCTTCTGCGCCCGCAGTGCCCTCCGCGCTCCACGCTTCCGCGACCTCCGCGACCTCCGCGACTCAGCGCTTCCGAGACCTCCGCGATTCTGCGCTTCTGCGCTTCCGCGACTTACTCACTTACTCTTCCCGACCGCAATCCGAATCGCTCGATCGCCTGGTCGATCAACTCGAAGACGTGCCCCTCGTCGTCCTCCCGCGTACGGCCGGTCAGGTTGTCGACCCAGCGTTTCGGAAAGGCCTCCGCCCCGTGCAGCGCCCCGACCGCCGCCCCGACCGTCGCACCGATCGTATCGCTGGCCCGCGTGTCGTTGACCGCCCGCACCAGCGCCTCCTCCGGGTCGTCGGCACAGCGTGCCAGCACCAGAAGCGCCGACGGGACCGTCTCCAAAAGATACGCCCCCGAATACCAGCTGTCGCAGGCGTCGACGATCGAGATGTAGCCCTCGGCCGCCCGCCGCATGTGCGTCTCGACCATCTCGCACAGCGTCCCCTGAAACGAGATGTGCGGACTGCGCGACGGATACTCCCGGTCGGTCTCGACCGGCCGGGCGTACTTGAGAAACTTGTCGACCCACCACTCCCCGGAGGCCTCGTCGACCCCGGCGCCGAAGACCTCGAACAACAGCCCCGTAAAGCCGACGTTCGCCACGACCGCCATCTCGTCTTTGTGGGTGATGATCGTCGAGAAGACGACGTCCTCCCACAGCTTGCGCCCGTCGGTCGGCAGGTGCGGCAGCACCGTCGGCGCCACCCGCGCCAGGGCGCCGTTCCCCGCACTCGGCTCGCCGGCCTCGTTCCAGCTCGCGCCGTAGCGATACGCCTCGACCGCCCGGTCGACCGCATCGCCCCCCTTGTAGATCGTCCGCTCCGAGAAGCGCTCGATCAGATCCTCCGGGTCGAGCCGACCGTGCTCCAGCAGCGACTCGACCGTCCAGAACGCCAGCTGCGTCTCGTCGCCCGGCACGCCGACCTCCAGGTCGTCGGCCCACTGGTTCGGCAGGTAGTTGCGCACCTCCCCGTGGCGCTCCCGGCGCTGAGAGGGATTGAGCGACTCGGTCGTGTTCCCGAGCGCATCCCCGATCGCAATCCCGAGCAGCATCCCGCGCAGACGGTCGTTGCTCGGCCCGGGAGGCGTCGGCACGTCGTCGACTTCGAAGCTCGTCTCTCGATCGATCATGGCGATGGCATCGTCGTAGGGTCTCGCGAACATCTCGACACCTCCCCCGACTACTACGATCGCCCACTGCGTGCAAATGCTGCCCGCCACCTCCCCCTCCGGGATCCAAGAACCCCCGGGAGCCGAAGGCCGGGGATCGATCAACCCCCCTCAATACTCGTCCGGCGTCTCCCACGCACACGCCAGGACCATACTGAGATGCGACAGCGGCCGGCCGGTCTCCTCGTGCCACGACAGGAACGCCTTTTGGGCCTGGCGGCGGCCGGTCTTGGCGTGCCTCGAGTAGCTCATCACGTCGAGTTTTTCGCCGAGCGCCCAGGTGATGTCGCGCGTCAGGATGAACGTATCCCGGCCGACGTGCCGCAGCGACCGCGGACCGGTGTTGCCGCCCAGATGCGTGCCCCGTTCAGCGAGCACCTCCCACAGCTCGACGGTCTCCTCCAGACCCCGGCCGGCGACGAACTCCCCGAAGCTGCCGTGCTCCCCGGCGATCTCACAGATCATCCGGGCGTTCTCGACGGTCGCCCAGATTTTGGTCTTGTTGCGGACGATCCGCTCGTCGTCGCCGAGCTCGAGGATGCGGTCGTTGTCGAACCGCGCGACCCGCTCGGGGTCGAATCCGTGAAAGACCGTCTCGAAGCCCTCCCACATGTTGTCGACGATGTAGTGTTTGAAGCCGGCCGAAAACGCCGAGCGGGCCATCGCCGCCAGATACCGATCGTCGGGCAACCTGGCGAGGGCGTCGCGCGATTGGACCTCCGGGAGGCGCGAAGTGAGTTCGGCTTCGCCCTTCCGGGCGACGGCGTCGGCGTAGATGTCGGCAAAGGGTGGGAGCATGGCGTGTTCCGCAGGGCAACGTGCGAGAAGGCGACCGACCGCGCAGGGTAGCTGCACTCGCGAGCTTCGGACAAACGCCCCGCCGGATGAGTGTTCGGACCGACCGTCCGGTCGTCGAGGCCTGTCGAGGCATGTGAAGGTGCCACCCACCCTCGCCAACCCCCCGACCGCGCATCCGATGCGCCGGGACATAACCCGGCGGACGTTTGGCGTTGTTGATGCACGGTGCCACCCACCCTGCATCTCCCTGATATTCGTGGGGATTGGCGACGGGTGGGG